>NZ_BDBY01000181.1 GCF_001613225.1 Nocardia pseudovaccinii NBRC 100343 | reverse complement strand
ACAGGTGCCTGCTGATCAACAGGCTGTTGCTGGTCCGCGGGTGGTTGCTGTTGATCCACCGGTTGCTGGTCAACCGGCAGCTCGAGGCCGGGAATTTCGATCGGCCCCGGTTGCTGTTCAAGACCGGGAATCCCGCCCAGCTGATTCATGATGTCGTCGAATCCCTGGCTGAGCTGTGTCGTCGTATCCTGCGGATCTGTCGTGGCGCCACCGCAACCCGCGGCTCCGCCGAGCTGGTTCATGATGTCTTCGAATGGGTTTTCCTGTGACAATTTTCGCCCTCCATGGGTCTCTGTCGTCGGATTGTGGATGGGGCCAATCCACGTCTGGACTTCCCGGTACCAATGGCTCGTGATCTATGGTCCGGACATACGACGGCAGGAAATAGACACCTGAGGGGGAGCAAACCCACACCCTTGGAGGCGGGCATTCGCCCCGAAGGTGAACGCTGTGGCCGCCTGCGACGTCAACCGCGTCCATTCTCGTAGACAGCGCGGGAAGACGACTCGCCTAGCGCGTAGGGGTGGCTGATTGCGTTTGGGTCGTGGAAGAAGGAGTCGCATTCGGGGTACCGCTGGCTGCGGCTGGGGCACCGAGGCCGGTCTTGATATAGGGATTCAGCAGGGTCTGCCACGCGGCCTTCATTCTGTTGTATTCGTCGGGACACGCGGCGGCGCGCTGATACGGCAGGAAGCCCCTCTTCTCTGGCTCACCCGGTTTGTTCACGAGTATGTCGAGCACGTTGGGTTGGGAACCGTAGGACCAACACACGAGGTTGTAGGCGCGTACCTGGTTGAGCGAGTGCTCGTCGGCGAAGGAGCGCGCATCGAGACTTGCGGGATCGTCGGAGATATCCATCCAGAAGTCGGACGCTGCGGCTACGCTACCGGCACCGAGGCGACCGGGGATGGTCAATAGGACCAGGGCGCCGAGCTGGTCCGCGGAGTCCTCTTCGCGTCCTGTCGCGGGCAGTGAATACAGGTTGATCGCCATGTGTGCGGACTCATGGAAGGTGATCATGCGAGTTACGCCGTCGAAGTAAAGGTTGAAAATGTCAGTAGTTCCCATAACATTTGTATTCGCAGGTTCCGCAGCCTGCAGCTTCGCATATCGCTCGGCGACCGCGAACATCTCGTAACACAGGGTCAACGACTGGTTCTTCGGATCCCAGTACGCGTTGAACTCGCCACATTCCTTGGCGATGACGGGAATGTCCTTGGGTAGCTTGTACATCGCTCCGAGGGCATCGGTAAGTTCTTCGAGGACCTTGTTGTCTTGAATGGCCTGCTTGCCTTCTTTGGCAAGATCCGAAGCCATCGCACGCTCGTACTTGGGCACGAACTTTCCGGTGTCCGCGACTTTGCTCGTAGTTGCGGCGCTCGTCGTCGCCTGCGACGCCGACTTGCTGTCTTTATCCGATGAACATGCCGTGGTCGCCGCGGCCAGTATGGCCACCGCCCCGGCCCATCGACACCATTTGGGAATCATTGCATTACGCCTCTCCAAGTCGCAGGGCGCGCGCTACGCGATGATTGCTAAATGGTAGCAAGCTCGCGTGTTCGGCATGTTGGGTTTTCCTGCGCCTCGCAGAGGCGTTGTCTCGGGTCAGGGGTTCGCCGAGGTCATCGGTATCCCGTTTGGTCGCTCACCCTCGACTGCTCGATTCCTCGGTCGCGCCGACAGGCGGAAGCGGCATTGCTGTCGTGTAACCAAATGACCGCTTCGGTGCGCTCGCGGCGCCGATGTCTCGGTCAGTAGAGGTATATGGCCAGCGCCGCAGCCCACAAGGTGAGCAGCCAGATATCGATGAAAAGGCGCAGCCACCGCGGCCCGGTGCGTACTTCCATGAAGTACTGGATGACGAGTCGGCCCTTGATGACTGCCATGGTCAACACGGCGACTGTGATCGTTGTGTCGGCGGTGGGCCGGGCGGTGTGGTCGGTGTGGCCCAGCAACCATGAGAGCAGGGTGATCACGCACAGGGTCGCCCAGACGCAGGTGATCCGTGCGGCGGCTGTCGGATTCATCGCGTCACCTCATCACGTAAACGAGAGCGAAGATGATGAGCCAGAGCAGGTCCACCATGTGCCAATAAACGGCTCCGGCCTCGACCAGCGATATCCGGCGCTGTGGGTTGCGGAGCTGGGCGTAGACGACGGCCAGGAAAACGAGTCCGAGCCCGACGTGGAATACGTGGATGCCGGTGAGCATGTAGTAGTACATGAAAAAGTCGTTGTGCGGGAACGTCATTCCCCGTCCGACTTCCACGGTCCATTCGTATGCTTTGATCAGGATGAACAGCACCCCGCAGGCGCCGCCGGAGATGACCAGCTGCCGTGACCGGTCGAGATCACCTGCGCGCGCGGCGATTACGGCTCGTGCGACGAGCCAGGAGCTGGTGATCAGCACCAGCGTGTTCACGAATCCGATGTTGAGGCTGAGGTGCTGCTGGGATTCCAGGAAGATGTCGCGGTGCCGGTCGCGGTCGACCAGGAAGATCAGGAAATAGATCCCGAAGATGATCAGGTCGCCGAGCACGAAGATCCACATGTCGATGTCGCCGGGCAGGTGTGTGCCGGGCGGTCGGTCGAGGTCGGCGACGGCGGACCCGTCATCGGTGGTTCGGTCGGTATCCGTCATGGCGTGTGGTCCTGTTCGATATCGCGCCGGGTCAGTCCTGCACCTGTTCATCGGCAGCCTGATTCTTGATCGCCCGGTAGAGGAGGGTGATCATGGATATCTCCCACCCGACGAATATCGCAGTGCCCAGCCAGAAACTGATGGCGCCGTTCCACGCCAGGGTGCCCGATTGGAAAACCCATACCGGGGCGGCGAGGATTTCGGTGACGATCATCCAAATCGATATGTAGGCAAGCCATTTGGGGAAAATGCCGTTGTGGTCGAGGAAGATCGCCAGGGCCAGCACCATGCATTGGGTGGCGAAGCAGCCCAATGAGCCGACGAACGACAGCAGGCCGAGGTCGTACAGCATGGCGACGAGCTGCGGGTCGCGGTCGGGCCGGAAGGTGGCCGCTAGGAAGGCGAATGCGGCGAATAAGCACCCCGGGATCGCACCGACGGCCAGCGCGGCGATATAGGCGTAGGCGAATACCGGGCTGACCGACATCCGCTTCATCTGGTAGGCGATCAAGCCGTTGGCCAGTCCGGTGAACCCGATCACCGCCATCAGCAGCGCGAAACCGATCCGTATGGTCAGCGAGTGGTCCTGGAAGAATTCGACGATCTGCGCTGTGGTGATATCGGGTCGCGGTGGTGGCATCACCCGGGTGAGCGCGACGAAGATCAGCCCGAATACGTTGTAGAAGATCGGTATCGACCACCAGCAGATCCACAGGTCGGTCTTGCGGTTTCGGGTACTGCTCGGGGCGATGGCGGCCGGTGCCGTACCTGCGGTGGTCATCGCGCGGCCCCTTGTTCGTCGGCTTGGCGCGCGACGGCAGCGCGGACGACGACGAACATCACGGCGAGGTAGAGGCCGAAGGCGACGATCCGCAGCCAGAACGACACCACACCGTTCCAGGCCAGCGGGCCGCTGCGGAAGATGACCGAGCAGGCCGACGGCGTCATCGCGAGGGCGACGACCAGGCTGAAATGTGCCACCCAGCGCGGGAAGATCGGCCGCGGCTGGCGGTCGAGGTAGATGGCCAGCGCCAGACAGACTCCCTCGGCGACGAGCATGCCGACCGGTGCGGTGAATGTCAGCCAGGCCAGGTCGTTCAACAGTTGGACGAGCTGCGGGTCGCGTTCGGCGCGGAACGCCGCGACGAGCCAGAAGATATCGGCGATCGCGAACAGTGTCGCGCCGGTGACCACCGCGGCCAGGTAGCTGTAGGCGAGTACCTGACTCGGCGTTGCCATGCGCTTCATCTGGACGACGATCACCGTGAAGAACGGGATCAGCATGATCCCGCAGAGGTTGTAAGTGATCATGCTGAACCGGATCATCGCGGTGTGCTGCCGGTAGAAATCGGCCACCTGGTCGGCGGTCAGCTCCGGTGACATGGGCGGGAAGAACCCGGGAAATGCCAAGAACGCGATCAGCAGCACGGCCCCGAAACCCGGCAGCAGCCATAGACCGATCCGCTGTGCTGTCACTGTGGTGGCGGCGGGGGTTCGTTCCGGTTCAGCGATGGTCTGCATAACGCCCTTGATTCGAAATGTCTTGCAACCTGGTCGATCCGAGCGACGCGGCGGTCCGGCCCGGATCTCCCGGCCGATCGTGCCTGAGGCTAGCCGATCGGATAACTTAATTCTCCAAATTCGGTAATTCGATTTGCGCTGACTATGGTCGGTCAGCTCGGGGTGCTGCGCTGCGTCAACAGCATCATCAGGCCGATCTCTCTGCTCTGGGTGTCGATCATGTCGCGTGCCGCCTGTTTGACGATGCCGCTGGACAATTGGCGATCGGCTGCCTGGGCCATCTGGATGCCACCGGCATGGTGGCGCTGCATGAGTTGCAGGAACAGCGCTCCCGCGTCGGCACCGCGCGCCGCCGCCAGCGCGTCGAGTTCGGCCTGGGTCGCCATGCCGGGCATGAGGTCGCCGGTCGCGGCGGCAGTGCCGGTCGCGTGCTGATGCTGGGTGAGGTTCGTTCGGTCGGTGTGCATCCAGGCCATCGGGTGCGGATTGATCGTGACCACGCGGGCCAGCCGCAGCCAGCCCAGCAACATTCCGATCTCGGTGCGCTGGGCGTCCGAAATCTGTTGTGCCAGCGCCCGTACCGTCGGATCGACTCCGGTGTCGAGTCGCTGTGTCATGACCAGTGCCTGGCTGTGATGCGTGACCATATCCTGTGCGAAGCCGATCTCGGTACTGCTGAGGACGGGCGGTGCGGGCTTGTCATCGGCTATCAGCAGCGGTCGGATGGCCGCGCCGACCGCCAGCAGCAGCACGGCCAGGCTGACCAGCGCGGCACTCCTGATCCAGGTCCGCCGGGTCATGAGCCCATGGTCGAATGCTGGTCGGCAGGCGGGGTGTAGACGCTCGAATCCAGTTGCAGCGCAAGGAATCCGTTATCGGCACAGGTCGTCCACAATTGGTTGCCGCGCCATTCGGGCGCGGAGAAGCACCAGTCCGAGGAGAGATCGCCGAAGGCGAGCATGCCGGTGCGCGGACCGGTGGCCTCGGATAGATCGAACTGGCCCTGCAATATGGTCTGGACCACCGTCGGTGACGCGAGCAGCGGTGGACCGATGATCGAGGCGAGTGCGTGCGGCGAGTTCGTCAGCTCGGTGTTGTGTCCGGTGTGCGCGGGCGGGTTGTAGTAGGCGATCTCGCGGATGTCGAGCGGGTCGCGGACATCGAATACGCGGATGCCGGAAGAGGTCCAACTGCAGGCCAGTGCGGTGGGATCGGCAGGCCGATCCGCGGCGCAGTAGTGCGCGTCGTAGGCGAACAGTGAGCCGCCCGCGGCGGAAGCCATTGCGATGTCCTCGTTCTGGGGCAGATCGATCTCGAGTTTGATGGTGTTGCGCAGGCGTGGATTCGTCGCGTCGGAGACGTCGAACAGCTTTACGCCGCCGGACCCGGCCTCATTGGTGGCGAAGACATAGGGCGTGCCTCGATATGTGACCGGGATATTGTGCTGGGTGGCCCAACCGTCGGTCCAGGCGATGTTGGCCAGTTGGCGCACTTGCGGATTCGGATCGCGGCGCTGGACAGCGCTGATATCGAGGACCATGAGTCCGCCGAAGTTATTGGCGAGATACATGGTGTTGCCGTCGGGACCGAAGCCGAAGCCGTGCATGGACAGTCCGGGCAGGTTCTGCCAGATGACACGCGGATTGGCCGGATCGGTGAGATCGACCGCGCTGACGAGGCCCGGGGCGACGCCCGAACTCCAGTAAGTGTTGCCGTCGGGGGAGAAGCCGCCCTCGTGTGCGGTGATCGGCAGTGGCATGTTCAAGCTGGTCCCGGTGCCCGGGTTCAGCAGCCGTGGGTGCGCGCAATCGGAGATGTCGTAGACCGAAAGCAGGCCCGCGCCGGTCAGGAACGGCGCGCCCGCACCGACGAGCAGTTTGCGAGTCTCGTTGACCTTCAAGCTTTCCCAGGTTCCCGCCAGCATCGCCGGTTCGTTCAACGTTTCGGTCAGCACCGGCGCGGTGGGATCGGAGACGTCGAGCACCTGCACACCTTGTTCGGCCCCCAGCAGGTTGCCCGGGAAGAAGGTGCCGACGTAGACGCAGTGGTCGAAGCTGACCGAGGAGATGCCGCCGCCGCGCCCAGCGTAATTGCCGACCTGCGACATATTGCACCGGTAGCCGAGGGTGCTGCGACCGTTGTTCCGGTCGGCGGCGGGTACGTCGCCCTGGTGTCCGGATTCCGGGTCGGAGCCGGGGCCGCACTCGGCGCGGGCGACGGCGATATCGGTGAGCCCGGAGATTTCTCGAACACTGCCAGTTATGTCCGACTGCGGTTGGGCGGCAAGGGTTCCGGTCGGCAGCAGCAGTGCCGTGGCCGCGACCGTCACCAGGGAACGCCGAGCCAGGGGGAGCAACGATGATGTCATGGTGGCCCTCGGGGACGAGGGTTGCCTTTCGTGTCGGTCGTTCCGGTCGGCCGCGGGGCTGGTGGTCCTTCGATCGGCGGCTGCGGAAATCCATTGAGATGTGACTGCCATGGTGGCGGCTGTGCGATCTCACAATCCGGACTGTGCTGTCCGGTTACTACTCGGTAGTGTGCGCGAGGGGCTATCCGGAGTCAAGACCTGTGCTGTGGCGGATCGCTTACCCCAGCTGATCCAGCAGTGCGCGAGTTGCTTCGATGGCAGGCCGGATCCGGTCGGCATGACCGACGCCGCTGCGCGCCTCGGTCAGTTGCGGAATCTCAAGACCGACCACGATTTATCCGCCGCCCGCCCAGCTCGTGCAGCGCCTCGATCTCCGGTGCGCGGTCGCGTGCCTCTACTTCCGGCCGGACGATGAAACTCTCGCCCAGTGAAATCGTGACACCGCGGTTCCGCAGGGCGGCGCCCATCTCACGGCGCAGCTTCGTGTCGGTCGAGAGTGAAAAGTGCGGATAGCCGAGCGGGCTGTTACTCGTGCTCTGCAGTGACGTCGATATGTTCTGGACGCCCAGATCCGCTGCCAGGTCGACGAATTCGATCCGTGGCAGGCCGAAGACGCTGAGATGTTCTATGCCGATGCGCGCTGCATGCGATTCCCCGTTCGAAGCGCTGGCTAGTCGGCAGTATCACCCGCGAGGAAGCGCTGCCAGACCGCGTGATCCGTACGCTGGCCGCCGGGCGTATCCGCACCGTATCGGGTGATCTCCGACGCGAGGTCGAGCGGCATGGTCGGTGCGGTCATACCTCGCAATTCCTGCTCGATCGCGGCATCCGGCACCAACCAGCACACTTCGAATTCGATGCCGTCGGGGTCGGCTCCGTACAGCGACTTGGTGACCGCATGGTTCGACGCTCCGGTCAGGGCGTCCGCCGCCCGCAGTGCATCCTTGACCCGCCCCAACTCGCGCAGCGTGTCCACCTCCCAGGCCAGGTGGTACAGCCCGACTCGTCCGGTGCGGTGCGTCGCGGCCGGTTCGGTGGATCGGAACAGACCCAGGTCGTGGTCGTTGGCCGAACCGGCCGCCTGTAGGAAGACCCCACCCGGAATTACGCCGATCTGTCGGAAGCCGAGAACCTCGCGGTAGAACGTGGCCGAGCGCTCCACATCGGAGACGAACAGGACGGCGTGGTTCAGGCGCTGGACTGGCACGAAAGTTGCTCCGTTTCCTCAGTGCTCGACCGATGCGAAGGCCCGCAGTTCGCGGACGACATCGGGACCGGTCGGCATGTACACGACCTCGCGGTATCCCGCCGCGTCCAGGTTCGCCACTGCCGCGGCGATTTCCGAGCGCTCGCCTACCATCGTGGCGACATCGATGTGCTCGAGCAACAGGCGATCGCGGTCGGAAAGGTGGGTGAAGTGACCCTCGAATGCCCGCGGACGCCGCTCGTCTTCGGGTGTCCCGGATTCCAGTACCTCGCGCCACGCGCTACCGCCGGGCATCGCGTCGACGGCATTCGCACCACCGGCGGCATAGGCGACGTGCCAGTCGACGACCCGGCACGGCCCGATCGCCTCGCGCACTCGGCTCGATCCGTGGTCTTCGCCGGTCTCTAGCACCGTGCCGGAGACGGTGATGGCGGTGGGCAGGATGGGATGGACCGGTCCGATGACACCGTCGGCCGCCGAGGTCGCCAACTCGGCGCCGCGCGGGCCGAAGGCGCTCAGCCACAACGGCGTATCGATCGGGCGCGGCGCGGCCAGTCCGGTGGTATGCAGCATCCGGGCCGGTTGACCGTCGATGACAGCGGTCTCGCCCGCGAGCAGGGTGCGTACGACCGTGACGTATTCCGCTAGGGCGCGCAAGGTCATCGGGCGCTGGCCCATCGCCAATCTGGCGGTGAATCCGGTACCGAAACACGCGCGGAACCGGCCGCTGGACAGGCGTGTGATGGTCGCGATCGCACTCGCCATCGCCATTTCCGAACGCTCGGTCGGAATCAGCACGGCGGTGCCGAGACCGATCCGGCTGGTCCGCTGCGCCGCCAGCGCCAGATGCACGAACGGGTCCTCCCACAGCGGCGCGGAACCGTAGATCCATACCCGGGCATAGCCGAGGGATTCCGCCAGTGCCGCCAGATTGGCGAATTCCGGACCCGGCGGCAACGCGCAGGACAGTTCGATCTCACTCATGCGGCGGCATTTCGAAACCTGCGACTATGACCGCGTTGCTGTCGGCGGCGGCCTGGCGCAGCGGCTTGGCCCGCCCGTAGCCTTCCGACTCGTACCAGGCGCGTGCCGCCTCCACCGATGCGAACTCCATCACGATGGTTCGATCACCGTGCCAGGAACCTTCGAGGACTTGCGGATTGCCATCGACGACCAGCGGCACCGCGCCGCTCTCCATCATCGATGGTGCGGCGGCGCGCTCGTAGGCGGCCAAACCCGCCGGATCCCGAATTGCTTCGGTCAGGATCACGTATCCCTTCGGCATCAGTTCATCCCTTCGATCGCCTGTGATCAGTAGGTGGCGCTGCTGTGCGCCCCTCCGGGCGAAAGCTGCATAGACCGGCTGGCCCGCAACCTTCATACCAACGGACGGACGGCCCATCCCTGACCGACTTCCGCTGAGTGGAAAGACCAGGACCGAGCGCCGGAGGATTCGATGACGAAGCTGTGATAACTTGGTTACCGCCAATAACCGGGTTACTCGAAAGATCCGACGACGCACGCAACTCGTGCGGCGCTCGCCCGGACCGCGATTTCAGGTCGAGGCGTCGACATCATCGACGCGACCTGCCGCGTCCGTTTCGTGTGGGGCACAACTCCTTTCACCACATATGCACGCGTGGTTCATGCGCGTAAGAGCTCCGCAGAGAAGGAAGAATGATGTCAGGACAACGGCACAAGTCCGCAGCGAATCGGCGGCGGCCGAACAGGTTTGGGCATGTGGTGGCCGTCGTGAGCACGCTGAGCCTGGCCGCTGTGGTCGCCTGCGCCGGGCCGGGGCAAGCCTCGGCCGAACCGACGAACGATTTCTACCTTCCCCCTGCACAATTCGACGCGACGCGCGGAGCCGTTGTCAAGACGGTCGATACCTCGGTGTACCTGGCGCAGCCGACGGACAACGGCAAGTGGCCGATACCGGCGAAACAGGTCATGTACACAACACGGACCGAGGACGACGCCCCGGTCGCGGCCACCGGCATCTTCATCGACTCCGACCAGCCCTGGCGCGGATCCGGTCCGCGGCCTACCGTCATCATCGCCCCCGGCACCACGGGGCAAGGCGATCAGTGCGCGATGTCGCTGGCCTTCGCCACGGGGGTCTACGCCCGCGTCACGCCACCTGCGCTGTCGGTCAATCAGGAGGCGCTCGCGGCACTGGCGTGGAATTCCTTGGGCGCGCGCGTTTTCGTCACCGACTACATCGGCATGGGCACACCCGGCATCCATACCTACGTCAACCGCATCGAGGAGGCGCACGCCGTCCTCGACGGGGCCCGCGCGGCGAATGCGCTGTCGGGCAGCGGAACCGACACCCCGCTCGCGTTCTGGGGCTATTCGCAGGGCGGTGGGGCGACTGCCGCGGCCGCCGAGATGCAGTCCGGCTACGCTCCCGAATTGAATCTGAAGGGCACCTGGGCCGGCGCGCCCACCGCGGATCTCTCGGAGATACTGCGGCAGGTCGACGGAGTGCTCATCAGCGGCGTGACCGGATTCGCCGTCAACGGGATCCTCGCCCGCCATCCGGAACTGCAGCCGCAACTCGACGCGCGCACCGCGCCCGAGGGCAAGGCACTGCTGCGTGAGCTGGCCGACGAGTGCATCGCCGATGTCATCTTCCTGCACCCGTTCATGCGATCCGCCGACTTGACCGTCGACCACCGCACGATGTCGGATCATTTGCGCGAGATCCCGGAGCTCGTCGGCATTCTGGACCGGCTGCGTATCGGCTCACTGAAGCCGACCAGTCCGGTGTTCATCACCAGCGGCCGCAATGACGACACCGTCCCCTACGGCCAGGCCAGGCAGCTGGCGACCGACTGGTGCGGTCACGGCGCGACCGTCACCTTCCGCACCAACGAGCTGCCGCCCATCCTCCCCGGGGCCACCATCCCGAACCACTTCGGTCCGGAGCTGATCGATGGCTATGGAACCAATAACGCGATCGGCTACCTCGTCGACCGGTTGAACGGAATACCCGTGACGGGATGCACCATCGACTGAAGGTATCGGAGTTGCCCGCCCCGGGGTTCGGCGATCCAAAGTCCGTGCCGCCGGTCCCGCACGCGCAGGTATTGCACCTCACAATGTCCTCGGCTTGACCTTCACACATATGTGAAGGTTCGAGTATTCGGGTCATGCAGATAGGCATCACCACCTTCGTTACCGACGAGGGCATCAGCGGTCCGAAACTCGCTGTGGCACTGGAGGAGCGGGGATTCGAATCGTTGTTCCTGCCCGAACATTCGCATATCCCCGCGAGCCGGAAGTCCCCGGCCCCGGGGGCGGCGAATTGCCTCGGGAGTATTACCGCGCGCTGGATCCGTTCGCCACCCTCGGCGCCATCGCTGCGGTCACCGAACGCTTGATCCTCGGTACCGGGGTGACTCTGCTGGTCCAGCGCGATGTCATCCATACCGCGAAGGAGGTCGCCACCCGCTGCCTGTCCTGGCAGCTCGACGCCAGCACCGTATCCATCTGGACCGTCAACGGCCGCGTCAGGAACATTCCGTTCGCCTGCTCCCCGCAACAGGCGAAGATGCTCACCGATCACCGACGAGGTGAATCCGACCTCGTGTACCGGGGCGGGAACTGGTACCTGTACGCGACCCGCGACGTGCCCGAACCGGAGCCCACCCACCCGACCGGCGGGTTCTTCGGAGTGGATCTCGGCATCGCCAACATCGCCACCACCAGCGACGGTGCTGTCCACGCTGGAAAACACCTCAACCAGGTCCGGCATAGAAACCGGCGGCTACGCAAACGCCTCCAACAAAAAGGAACAAAATCAGCGAAGCGGCTGTTGCGTAAGGTCTCCGGCCGCGAGAAGCGGTTCGCCGCCGACACCAACCACCGTGTTTCCAAGACGATCGTGACCGAGGCTCAACGCACCTCACGCGGTATCGCCCTCGAAGATCTGGGCGGTATCCGCGAGAGGGTACGGCTACGCAAGCCCCAGCGGGTCACGCTGCACTCCTGGAGTTTCGCGCAACTGGGCACCTATATCGCTTACAAGGCGAAACGCGCCGGGATCCCCGTCACCTATGTCGATCCCGGGTATACGTCCCAGCAATGCTCGGGGTGCGGGCACACCTCGCGGAAGAACCGGCCCGACCAGGCCACCTTTGTTTGCACGTCATGCGGTTTCGCTGAACACGCCGACGTGAACGCAGCCCGCAACATCGCCGCACGCGCTGTTGCGGGCTGGGCAGTGAGTCACGCTGCCGACGACGCGACCGAGCCCACGCCAGCCAGGTGCGGGTAAGAGCTGCAAGCTCGGCCCTTCAAGGCCGAGAAGTCGACGTGGTACGTGATCCAGGTTGCGGCCTGTTTCCGGGCGCACGATCTGCCGTCCAGTGCGCACTGAGGCGGTAGTCGTCGGCGCGATTCTCGGATTCGACGCGGTGGCTCTCACTGGTTTCAGCTCGTTGGGATGGTTGTGAAACGCTCGCTCATTTCGCGACCACCACGCTCAGGCTCGTATTCGCCATGCTGACCACGTATTCCGTGGCTGCCGAACACATGCCATATACCTGGCGCGGCACGGTGGGAACTCCTGAGAGGGAGGCGAGCAGTTGAAAGTACTATCGCACGCCGACATCGCACTGTCCGCGCAGTCGTTCACCGTCGCAGGACGCGGCTTGGTACCACTGCGCGCTCTCTAACCGCATCACGGGCCCGACATCGTCTCGGGGTCCATGCTCGCGGCCTCGAGGTTCTCGGCAGCGAAACGGGCGATCGTGCAGGCCTGGCGCGTCAGCGCTTCCGGGTGCGCAGTTCGCTGCGCCAGCGTGGCACGGATCCGATCCAATGACGCCGTGGCATCGCCGGTCGCTCGGCGGAGCACGGAGTAGCGCTGGTCGAGTTCGCGGTAGGCGAGGTCGATGTCGTGGTAGCGGCGGCGCAGGTCGGCCATATGGTTGAGCAGGTCGGCCACCTCACGCGTGGTCAGGGTGAGGGTCGGGTGCTCCTCGCCGGAGAGGATCGCCTCGCCCGCGACCTCGGCGCAGCGCGCGTGCAGTACATCGAGAATGTCGCCCACACAGATCACCTCCCACACTGCGCTCGAATCCGAGAGAATGATTGCAGGTCAACGCATCTGACGATGGTCGGGCGCGAATCGACGCTGCCTCTCGATTGATTGCTTTGATCGATACGCGACTGGGCTACGACTCGATCACGGGTACGGTACTGGAATCCTGCCGACCGAGGAATTCCGCCACTAGTGTCGTAGACATAAATGAGGAATTTCGCACGATACGCGCGGGTAACCAGCTGACGCTGTGTACTTGGGCGCAGTAGGAGTGCAAACTACGCCGGACCGGCAGTCGCAAACCGTCGCCCGACCGGGCCAGTGCTGTGGAGTGGAAGGAGTTGGCGCGTGTTCAGCCGCATCGCCATCGTGAACCGGGGAGAGGCCGCTATGCGCCTCATCCATGCCGTCCGAGATCTGGCCGCGGAGACCGGGCGACCGATAGAAACCGTCGCTTTGCACACCGATGTCGACCGGAACGCGACATTCGTGCGCGAGGCCGACATCGCCTATGACCTCGGCCCGGCGTCCGCGCGCCCGTATCTGGATCTGAAGGCGCTCGAGCTCGCTCTGCTGACGACCAAGGCCGATGCCGCGTGGGTCGGTTGGGGTTTCGTCGCCGAGGATCCGGCATTCGCCGAGCTGTGCGAGCAGATCGGCGTCACCTTCATCGGCCCCAGTCCGGAGGCCATGCGCAAGCTCGGTGACAAGATCGGTGCGAAGCTGATCGCGGAGGAAGTCGGCGTGCCGGTCGCGCCGTGGAGCCGCGGTGCTGTCGAGACCGTGGACGCCGCCCTCGCGGCCGCCGCCGAGATCGGCTACCCGCTGATGTTGAAGGCGACCGCCGGTGGTGGCGGCCGGGGTATCCGGGTCATCACGAACGACGCCGAGCTCGTCGATGCCTACGAGCGCACCCGTCAGGAAGCCGCGCGTGCGTTCGGCAGCGGCGTGGTCTTCCTGGAACGGCTGGTGACCGGCGCCCGGCACGTCGAGGTCCAGGTGATCGCCGACGGCCGAGGCGCCGCGTGGGCGCTCGGCGTCCGCGACTGCTCGGTGCAGCGGCGCAATCAGAAGGTCATCGAGGAGTCGGCGTCGCCGGTGCTGCGCCCCGAGCAGGCGGCCGAGCTCAAGGCGTCGGCCGAGCGGTTGGCGATCGCGGTCGAGTATCGCGGCGCCGCGACCGTCGAGTTCCTGTACCACCCCGGTGACGAGCTGTTCGCATTCCTCGAGGTCAATACCCGACTGCAGGTCGAACACCCGATCACCGAGTACACCACCGGTTTCGACCTGGTTCGGGCCCAGCTGCTGGTGGCATCGGGCGGCAAGCTCGAGGGCGAACCACCGGCCGAGCGCGGGCACGCGATCGAGGCCCGGCTCAACGCGGAGGATCCGGACCGCGACTTCGCGCCCGCTCCGGGCCGCATCGCCCGGCTGGATCTGCCCGCCGGGCCGGGCATTCGAGTCGACACCGGTGTCAGCGAGGGCGACACGATTCCCGCCGATTTCGACTCGATGATCGCCAAGATCATCGCCTACGGTCGAAACCGCGACGAAGCGCTGGGCCGCTTGCGCCGGGCAGTGGCGCAGACCCGGGTCGTCATCGAGGGCGGCGCGACGAACAAGAGCTTCGTGCTCGACCTGCTGAACCAGCCCGAGGTGATCGACGCGAGCGCCGACACCGGCTGGATCGACCGTGTTCGCGCCGAGGGGCGCCTGGTATCGCATCGCCACTCGGCGGTCGCGGTGGCCGTCGCCGCTATCGATGCCTATGAAGAGGACGAGCGCGTCGAGCGGCACCGGCTGCTCTCCACGGCGGCCGGCGGCCGTCCCCAGGTGCAGCACGAGAGCGGTCGGCCGCACGACCTCAAGTTGCGCGGCGTCGGCTACCGGGTGCGCGTGGCACGGATCGGTGCGCACCGGTTCCGCATCGGCATCGAGGCGGGCGGCGAAATGCGTGCCGCCGACGTCGATCTCGAACGTTTCGACCGCCACACCGGGCAGATCGTGGTCAACGGCACCCGGCACCGCGTGATCACCGGCACGCATGGGCCGATCCATCTGGTCGATGTCGACGGTGTGACGCATCGGATCAGCCGTGACGAGGGTGGCGTCGTCCGCTCGCCCGCCCCCGCGCTGGTCGTTGCCACGCCGCTGGAGGTCGGTGCCGAGGTCGAGGCGGGTGCACCGGTGCTGGTACTCGAGAGCATGAAGATGGAAACGGTACTGCGCGCGCCGTTCCGGGCTCGGTTGAAGGAATGCGCTGTTACCGTCGGCACCCAGGTCGAGACCGGCGCGCCGCTGCTGCGGCTGGAGCCGCTCGTCGAGGACGACGAGGCCGCGGACGCCGAAGAAGTCGCGTCGGTCGAACTGGACCTGCCGGACGAGCCCGCACCGGACCGGCCGCACGAGGGCATCGCCCGCAGCCTGCAGGACCTGCGCAGCTTGCTGCTCGGCTTCGACGTCGACCCGCACAACGAGCGCCGCGTGCTGGACCACTACCTCGCCGTGCGCCGGGCGGCCATCGCGGACAACCGCAGGCCTCTCGCCGATGAGATCGAACTCGTGCAGGTGTTCTCGGACCTGTCCGAACTGAGCCACAACCGGTCGTGGGACGAGGACGGCGTCCAGGGCCACGTGCACAGCGCCCGCGAGTACTTCCACACCTACCTGCAGAGCCTCGATGTCGAGCGGGCCGGGCTGCCGGAGTCGTACCAGGCCAAGCTGGCCAAGGCGCTCGGGCAATACGGCGTCGCCGAACTGGATCGTTCCCCGGAGCTGGAAGCCGCTGTCTTCCGGATCTTCCTCGCCCAGCAACGGCCGTCCGACACCGTCACGGTCATCACCACCTTGCTGCGCGAGTGGCTGGGTGAGCCGGTGCCGGACCGGGCGCTGCGCGAGCCGGTCGGTCTGGCGCTGGAACGACTGGTGGCCGCGACGCAGGTGCGCTTCCCCGTGATCGCCGACCTCACCCGCGGTCTGGTGTACTCCTGGTTCGGCCAGCCGCTGTTGCGGCGCAACCGCGCCCGCGTCTACACCAATGTTCGTAAACAGCTGAGCCATCTCGACGCGTACCCGGAAACGCCCGATCGCGCCGAGCGCATTTCCGAGATGGTGCGCAGCACCGAGCCGCTGGTGCGGCTGCTCGGTCAGCGGTTGGTGCGCGGCAGTGCCGACAACACCGCCATGCTCGAGGTGCTGACCCGTCGGTACTACGGCAACAAAGGCCTGGCCGGGGTGCACACCCGCGAGGCAGGCGGGTGCACCTTCGTGATCGCCGAGCGCCGCGGCCTGAGCCTGGTATCGGCGGCGGTGAGTTTCGACGCGCTCGACACCGTGCTGCGCGGTCTCACCGAGCTGGCGACCGTGGCCGCGTCCATCGAGGTCGATATCTACCTGAGCTGGGAAAAGCAGCCCGAGGACTTCGACGCGATGGCGGCAGCACTGCAGGAAGTGCTCGGTACTCGGCCGTTGCCGAACCAGATCCACCGGATCACCGCGACCGTCGCGGGCAGCGGCGGTGCGGTGATGCACCATCACTTCACCTTCCGCCCGTCCGCCACCGGCATGGCCGAGGAGCGGTTGATCCGCGGCCTGCATCCGTACATCGCGGAGCGGATGCAGATGAAGCGGCTGCGCAAGTTCGACCTCACCCGGCTCCCGTCCTCGGACGAGGAGATCTACCTGTTCCGGTGCATCGCGAAGGACAACGCGTCCGACGAGCGTCTCGTGGCATTCGCACAGGTGCGTGACCTGACCGCGCTGCGCGAGCACGACGGCCGGTTGCTGGCGCTGCCGACGGCCGAGAGCACCATCGCCACCTGCCTCGACTCGATCCGCCGGGCGCAGTCGCAGCGGCCGTCGGCCAAACGGTTCCACACCAACCGCATCGTGATGTACATCTGGCCCCCGGTCGAGATGACCCGCGCCGAGTTGGAGACGATCATCGACCGGGTGCGGCCGACGACCGCGGGTGCCGGGCTGGAGGAGATCCTGCTCATCGCACGGCACCAGGACCGGAAGTCCGGTGAGTTGATCAAGGTCGCCGTGCGCATCGCCTTCGACACCACCGGTGGTACCGAGGTGACCATCGGCGAGCGGTCCGGCGAGGTGGTCGAGCCGATCGACGAGTACCGGCAGAAGGTGCTGCGGGCCAGTAGCCGCAACACCGTGTACCCGTACGAACTGACCGGTCTGCTCGGTGAGTTCGCCGAGTACGACCTCGACGCCGATCACACGCTCGTGCCGGTCGACCGGCCCAAGGGACGCAATAAAGCCGCGATTGTCGCGGGTGTGGTCACCACGCCGACCGAGCAGTATCCGGACGGCATCACCAGGGTGGTGCTGCTCGGTGACCCGACGAAATCGCTCGGCGCGCTCTCGGAACCGGAGTGCCGTCGCGTGATCGCCGCGATGGACCTGGCCGAACAGATGCAGGTGCCGCTGGAGTGGTACGCGCTGTCCTCGGGCGCCCGGATCTCGATGCAGTCCGGCACCGAGAACATGGACTGGGTGGCGGCGGCGCTCAAGCGGATCGTCGAATTCACCCAGGACGGCGGCGAGATCAACATCGTGGTCTCGGGCATCAACGTCGGCGCGCAGCCGTACTGGAACGCCGAAGCCACCATGCTCATGCACACCAAGGGCATCCTGGTGATGACGCCGGACTCGGCGATGGTGCTCACCGGCAAGCAGGCGCTGGACTTCTCCGGTGGTGTGTCGGCCGAGGACAACTTCGGTATCGGCGGCTACGACCGGGTGATGGGTCCGAACGGGCAGGCGCAGTACTGGGCGCCGAACCTGCACGCCGCACGGGACGTGCTGATGTCGCACTACGACCACACGTATGTGGCGCCCGGCGAGCAGTCGCCGCGGCGGTCGCGGACCAGCGACCCCATCGACCGCGACGTCTCCGACTTCCCGCATGTCGTGGCGGGCAGCGACTTCACCACGGTCGGCGAGATCTTCTCCGCCACCGCGAACCCGGACCGCAAGAAGCCGTTCGACATCCGGACCGTGATGCGGGCGGTGGCCGATCAGGACCACCCGGTGCTGGAACGCTGGGCGGGGATGGCCGATGCCGAGACGGCCGTGGTGCAGGACGCGCGGCTCGGCGGTATTCCGGTGTGCCTGCTCGGCATCGAGTCCAGGGGAGTGCAGCGCCGCGGCTACCCGTCCACCGACGGGCCGGACACCTACACGGCGGGCACGTTGTTCCCGCAGTCCTCGAAGAAGGCCGCGCGGGCGATCAACGGGGCCAGCGGCAATCGGCCGCTGGTGGTGCTGGCGAACCTGTCGGGCTTCGACGGCTCGCCGGAATCGATGCGGAAGTTGCAGCTCGAGTACGGCGCCGAGATCGGCCGTGCGATCGTGAACTTCCAGGGCCCCATCGTGTTCTGCGTGATCTCGCGCTATCACGGCGGCGCGTTCGTGGTGTTCTCGAAGCTGCTCAACCCGAGCATGACCGTGCTCGCGCTGGAAGGCTCGTTCGCCTCGGTGCTCGGCGGTGCTCCCGCGGCCGCGGTGGTGTTCTCCGGTGAGGTCGACGCCCGTACGGCAGCCGATCAGCGCGTGCGCGATCTCGAGGTACGTGCCGCGAACGCGCTCGGCGCCGACCGTGCGGCTCTGACGGCGGAACGCGACGAGGTCAGGTCGTCGGTTCGCACGGAGAAACTCGGCGAGGTCGCGTCGGAATTCGACCGCGTGCACAACATTCAGCGCGCCGTCGAGGTCGGTTCGGTCGACGCCATCATCCGTGCCGCCGAACTGCGCCCCCGCATCATCGAAGCCATCGAGGCGGGTCTGCCCGGCCGACTGTCGTCGTCCATGTGCCGCACAGCGGAGTACATTGAGACTTGTCTCTGACAAGTGTCACTCGACGCCTCACAATGACGTGAGGGCTGAGGAAGCACTTCTCACAACGGCGTGAGAGGTGAGGAAATGGGCGACCGAAAGGTGGTTCTGTTCAAAAAGTGGCCGATGGCATCGGCATTCGCGGTCTTGCTGATCGCGGCGAGTGCCGTGCTCGGTCCGCATGCCGCGGCACAGTCGTGCGCCGCGGTGGATCTGGTGGTGGCAAGGGGCACCCAGGAACCGGGGTACCTCGGAACTTTCGTCGGTGATCCGCTGTACGACGCGATGCGGCGGGCATTACCGATGAGCGTGCGTGCGTATTCGGTGAACTACCCCGCGAATCTGACGGATATGAGCGCGGGTAGCGCCGATCTGGTCGCACATGTCGCATATCAAGCCGCAGTCTGCCCGGATCAACAGTTCATACTCACCGGCTACTCGCTGGGGGCGGGCGTGGTGCATGGCGCGCTCGGCACCGGTATCGTCGCCGGGCTGCCAGGGGTGGTGCGACTGCCCGGCCATCTCGTCGATCGCGTGGCCGCCATTCTGCTCTTCGGTGACCCGCTGCGCTTGATCGGGTGGAGCGTTCCCGACCGGTACGCCGACCGCACCGCCGAATTCTGCGCGGCCGGTGACCCGGTCTGTGGCGGAGGAGCCGACCCCGCGGCGCACGCCCGCTACGGTGATTTCGTCGGTGCCGCAGTGGGATTCAGCGCAGCGCATTTGTAGCTCCTGTCGGACCCGACCGGGCAGTCCTATACTGACCCCGGCAGCCTGTCCATCTCGATGAGAATCAGCCCGAGCCGATGACCGAACTCGTCTCGCGCGCGCAGGGCGTCCGGTTCGACGAGCTCGCGCTGGCGACGCGCAACCACGGCATGCAACTCGAGGGCATGCGGTACGACATTACGCCCATCGGCATGCACTACCTGCTGATTCATTTCGACATCCCCGAGATCGACGCATCGTCGTGGCGACTGCGGGTTACCGGGAATGTCGAGCGCGAACTGGAGTTGTCGCTGGACGACATCAGGTCGCGACCGGCGACGACGATTCCGGTTACCCTCGAATGCGCGGGTAACGGACGCACGGGGATGGACCCGCGCAATGTCAGCACACCGTGGGGCCTCGAGGCGATCGGCACGGCGGCATGGACGGGCACCGCACTCGGTGGGATTCTCGACGACTGCGGTATGCGCGACGAGGCGGTCGAGGTCGTATTCACCGGGGCCGATCGCGGATTCCAGGACAATGTGGAGCACAATTATCAACGCTCCCTGAGTATCGGCGAATGCCGCAGACCCGAGGTCCTGCTCGCCTACGAAATGAACGGCGCACCGCTCCCGCCGCAGCACGGCTTTCCATTGCGACTGCTCGTGCCCGGCTGGTACGGGATGACGAGCGTCAAATGGTTGCGGAATATCGAAGTCGTCGACCGGCCCTTCACCGGGCTCCAACAGGCGGTGGCCTATCACTACCAACGCGATGTCGACGATCCGGGGGTACCGGTGTCGCGAATCAAGGTGCGTGCGTTGATGATTCCGCCTGGCCTTCCCGATTTCCCGAGTCGGCGACGCACGGTCGACGCCGGTGCGGTCCTCCTCCGCGGCCGTGCGTGGTGCGGAACCTCGCCCGTGGTACGAGTGGAAGTCGGCGTCGACGGTGTCTGGCGGGACGCCCAATTGGATAGCAGTGCCGCCGAATTCGCCTGGCGCAGTTGGAGTTACACCTGGGAGGCGCGACCGGGCGAGTATCGACTGAGCTGCCGCGCCACCGATGCGGACGGGAATGTGCAACCGGCCGAGCAATTCTGGAACCGCCAGGGCATGGGAAACAACCTGATTCAGGAGTTCTCGGTAACTGTCCGTTGATCGGAAAACCAGCGCCGAATACGCGTGGCGGCGAATTCCGCCTTCTCGGTGGCCAACTCGGTCGAGGGTGTGACGAACGGCGCGACCGGCTTCGGTCCGGAAAGGAAGTCGGCGTCGACCTTGCCGACGAGACCGTCGCCGAATTCGATGTAACAGGAGCCCTGGCCGAGATACTTTCCGGGCGCGGGTGTTCCGTGTAATTGCGCGGCGATATGCGCGGCAACCGTGCGGGCGGCGTTCTCTGCGAACACCCCTGCGCGCGGCACCGGCGCGTCCGCGCAGTCACCGATGGCGTAGACGCCCGGATACGGGGTGGCGAGGGTGCGCGGGTCGACGTGAATCCAACCGTCGGCGCCGTCGACGGTCAGCCCGGATGCCTCGACGACGGGCGGGACGCAATGGGTCGGGATGCCGATGAACAGGTCGTAGGCGAGGTCACCGGTGCGGGTGGCCGCGATATGGTTCTCCGGGTCGAGCGCGTGGACCCGCCGCCCCGGAGAGTAGTCGATGCCACGTTGTGCGAGCGCGTCGACAAGCGCCGCGGAGGTGTCCGCGGAGACCGGGATCGGTGAGTCCATCGGCGTCAGCACGTGCATGCGGGTGCGGTCGCGGATGCCGCGACGGGTCAGCAGTTCGTGCAGCAGCATCGCGCCTTCATAGGGTGCGGGCGGGCACTTGAACGGAACGCTCAACACCGAGATGAGAACAGTGCCACCGTCGAAATGGGCCAGCCGATCGCGCAGTCGGCAAGCACCCCGGATCGAGTAGTACTCGTGACCGTCCGCGACGAAACCCGGGGTAGCGGCCGGGTCGTAATCGGCGCCCAAAGCGACAACCAGAAAGTCCGGGTCGTAACTGGTGCGGTCGGTGTCGACGCGGCGGGTCTGCGGGTCGATCGAAATGACTTGCTCCTGCCGGAACTCGACTCCGGGAAGGGCCAGGTCGCGGTAGCTGACGCGCAGGGATTCCGGGGTCCGGTCGCGGAACAGGATCTCCAGCTTGGAGAAGCCGAACGTGAACCCGTCGTTGCGGTCGACGAGTACTACCCGAACCTCGCCGGGCAGCGACTCGGACAGGCAAGCCGCCAATTCCAGTCCGCCGAATCCGGCCCCCAGAATGAGCACGGTCGGCGTTCGAACATTCGCGGGTATGGACATAGTTGAACGCTTTCACCTTGGGAGATGGTGCTGGTGTGGAAAAGCGTGTTGTGGCGAAATTCCCCGATAGCCCGTCGTTCCCGAGCGTGTTGATCGCGTTTTCCATTGTGCGCGCCACCGTGGCCGAATGGAACCCGGATTTTACCGGCGCGCATACTTGCAGCAATTGCTGTTGCGCCGTTTCGCCGCAGACGGCGAAGGCCGCCTTCGTCAGACTCATGGCAGGCGACCGGAGCTGGATCGACGGCAATCTCGACCACCCCGCCGTGATCCGGATCGGTGTGAGCTATTGGCCCGCAACCAGCAGTCGTACGACGTCGTACTGGCGTGTGTCGACTCGCGCGTTCAACGGAGCCCCGGCCTCATCTCGGCTTGCGCATGACCGGCCGGGCGGGTAGTCCGGATACCAGGAGGTGTTCGATGTCGCCCTCCGCATCCGATCCCCTGACGCGGACAGAAGAAGTCATCATGTCGTCGGAGTCCATCCGACTGACCGGGATACTGACCGTCCCACCGAACTCCACCGGTCTGGTCGTCTTCGCGCACGGCAGCGGTAGCGGTCGCCACAGTCCGCGAAATCGGCTGGTCGCCGATGTGTTGAATCGGGCGGGACTCGCGACCATGCTCGTCGATCTACTGACCGCGGCCGAGGAAGGTGACCGTGCGCGGGTCTTCGATATCGAGTTGCTCGCCGAGCGTCTCGTCGCGGTGACTCGCGGACTTCGGACGCGGGTGGTTCTGGGCGGGCTTCCCACCGGATATTTCGGGGCGAGCACGGGTGCCGGTGCCGCATTGTGGGCGGCCACCGAACCCGGCGCCGAAATCGCGGCCATCGTCTCCCGTGGCGGCCGCCCCGACCTGGCCGGACCGCGGCTGACACACGTCCGCGCGCCGACGCTCCTGATCGTCGGCGGCAACGACCGACAGGTGCTCATGCTCAATCGCGAGGCCCAACTGCGGATGCCGTGTCCGAGCGAGATCGACGTCGTCCCCGGTGCGACGCACCTGTTCGAGGAGCCAGGTGCGCTCGAGCAGGTGGCGGACCTGGCCCGCGACTGGTTCCGCCGCCACCTCAGTGTTGTGCGGTCTTGAACACCACCGGTAGGTCGTCGGGCCGCAGTGCGACCCGGGTGCCGAAGTCGCGACTGATGTGCTCGATCGTCTCGCACAGCCATCGAGATTCGTTGCGCGTGGCCGATTGCAGGCGCATGCGCCGGATCCGCAGTGGAATCATTCGGGTTTCCAGCACGCCGGGATCGATGGACACCAGATATAGCAAGCGAAGCTCCGGGCGATAACGCTCATAGCCGCGGATACCCTCGTAGTCATCGATGACATCACCGCATCCGTACAGAATCGGTTTGCCTCGGTAGATCTCGATCGGCCGCGGATGGTGCGCGGAATGCCCGTGCACAAGGTCGATTCCGGCGTCGAGCAACCGATGCGCGAACTGCCGTTCACTCACCGGCACCCTGTAACCCCAATTGGGCCCCCAATGCACGGAGACGATCGCGATATCGCCATCGCGCTTGTGCGCCAGCACTTCTGCCGCCACCTCGTCGGCGGCACGAATATTCGGTGTTTCGCCGATCCACCACAGCCCCGGCCGATCACGGCGAGCCGCCCAATGTTGCGGAACCCCGCTCGATCCCGCACCGACCGAGACGACTACCACTCGTCGCCCGTCATCGAGTTCCGATATCGCCGGGGCCCGGGCATCGTCGAGATCCGCGCCCGCCCCGGCGCGCCGGATGCCCGCGGTATCGAGTGTTTCCACCGTGTCGGCCAGCCCGCGAATACCGAAATCGAGAATGTGATTATTGGCCAGCGCGCACACGACCGGCGCGATCGCGGTCAACACCGGCACATTGTCCGGGTTCATGCGGTAGTGGATGCCTTTGAGCGGTGCGAACGCGCCGTCGGCCGTAATCGAGGTTTCCAGATTGATCAGTCGTACCTGCGGGGCGAGCTGAGCAAGAATCGCCAGGACGTCGCCCCATGGGTGGCCGAAATCCACGGGACGGTCGAATTCACCATTCGTCTGCTCCGCCAGTTCCGCATACGTCCGCGCATCCTCGACGCACCGTTCGCGCAGCGTCGGATCACCGGGGTGCGGGAGAATCTGATCCACACCGCGGCCCACCATGACGTCGCCGCCCAGCAGCACCGTCGCCATACCCCATTGTCGATCATGTCCGCGCGGGGCGTTGCGCTTCTCGGTCACGTGTTCACGTGCTCGTCGAGGTCGACAGACTCTAGCCGCCCTGTCGAACGCCTCACCTGATCGCACACTCATCTCATCCTCGAGAGCTCATTCCCGAGCAACTCGTCGAGGCACTGGCCGCCTGTCGCGGTGCGCTCCTGGTCGTCAGCCATGACTACCGGTTCCTGCGACGGCTCGGCATCGACACCGTCATCGAGCTCACCTCCGATGGCAGCATCCGAATGCGCGGCTCTCTGTAAGAGCTGCGGCGGCCTCGTCGTTCGTCGAGGCCGCCGCAACGGGGTGGTGTCAGAGGTGGTCGGCGTCGATGATCGCCTGGGCGAACGGGTGCGGGGCTTCCTGAGGGACGTTGTGCCCGATGCCATCCAGGACGCGGTGCTCGTACTTGCCGGTGAACTTGGCGCGGTACGGTTTTCCGTCCTTGGCCGCGCCGTCGAAGTCGCTGGCGATGGTGATGGCGGGCACGGTGATAGCCGGTCCGGTGGCGAGTTGCTGCTCGTAGGGGTCGTATTGCGGTTCCCCCGGCGCCAGGCTCAGTCGCCACCGGTAGTTGTGGATGACGATGTCGACGTGGTCGGGATTGTCGAAGGCCGCGGCGCTGCGGTCGTAGGTGGCGTCGTCGAAGTTCCACAGCGGGGACGCGCGCTGCCAGATGAGTTTGTTGAAGTCGTGCCGGTTGCGGCTGTAGCCGAGGCGTCCACGTTCGGTGGCGAAGTAGTACTGGTACCACCAGCCGAGTTCGGCTTCCGGTGACAGCGGCTGCTGCTGGGCGGCCTGCTGGGTGACGAGGTATCCGCTCACCGCGACGATCGCCTTGCAGCGTTGCGGCCAGAGCGCGGCGATGATGTCGACCGTCCGTGCGCCCCAGTCGAATCCGCCGAGGATGGCCTTGTCGATGTGCAGTGCGTCCATGAAGTCGACGATGTCGCGCGCGATAGCCGATTGCTGACCGCTGCGGACAGTCTGCGCGGACAGAAAGGTGGTCGTGCCGTAACCGCGCAGGAACGGGACGATCACCCGGTAACCGGCGGCGGCCAGCAGCGGCCCGGCATCGGCGTAGCTGTAGGCGTCGTAGGGCCATCCGTGCAGGAGGATGACCGGTTGGCCTGTGCTGGGCCCGAATTCGGCGTAACCGACATTGAGGACACCGGCGTCGATCTGCTTGATCGGGCCCAGTGCGGTATTGGCGCCCGAGCCTGCCCGCAGGCCCGGGTTGGCCGCCGTGCTGGTCACCGAAGCGGTGGTGGAGTCGGTGACGCAGGCGCTCAGCGAGGCCGCGGCCAGGCTCGCGGCGCCCGCCGCCAGCGCCCCACCGAAAAGTCGTCTGCTGATGTCCATCCGCACTCCCGCGTCGCTGTCGTCTTGGCTGGTGTGGCGGCGAGGTCCGAGCCGAGATCCGCCCACTCGACTGACGCTAAGCAACGCGCCGGTGCCGCCACGACCGTCGGATGACGTACGCGATGACGGTCGACCGAGGCGCTTCGTCTTCAGTCGGCAGCAGCGCCGCGAGATCGCCGCGCGAACTGATCCCCAGCTTCGGGAAGATGCGGTGCAGATGGGTGCTGACGGTCCGATGCGACAGATACAGCCGCTGCCCGATTTCCCGATTGGTCAGCCCCTGGGCGGCGAGCTGCGCGATGCTGAGCTCATGCGGGGTGAGCTGTTCACGGGCGTCTGGGCTGCGGTTCGGGCTGGATTCACCGGCGCTGCGCAACTCCAGGCGTGCGCGTTCACTCCAGGCGGTGAATCCGAGGGCGTCGAAAGTCTCTCTGGCCGTGCGCAAATGGGTCCGGGATTCGACGACCCGGCGCTGTCGACGCAGCCATTCTCCGTAGGCCAGGTGCAGGCGGGCGCGTTCGGCGGGCCAGCCGATGAGGTCCGCCGCGAGCGCGGTCTCGAAGTGCTCCTCGGCCGCGTCGGCGGCGAGAACGGCTCGTGCGTAACGCATTCCGATCTGCAATGCGGGCGCCGGGGCGGCCGCGGCCGCCGATTCCAGGTCACGCAGCAGTTCCCGCAGAGCGTCGGTCTGTCCGGCCCGGACCGCGGCCTCGGCGTGTTCGGCGAGGAAATACGCGCGCAACGCCGGTGCGTGGGACGGGTCGCGCGGATCGTGGATCCGGCTGAGGTCGGTGCACGCGTCGTCGAACCGGCCCTCGCCGAGTGCGATGAGCCCGCGAGTGAGCTGAACGGTGGCCAGTACGGGTCGTGCACCGGAGGCGAGCCCGACCCGGTCGGCCTCGGCCGTGAGTTCCACCGCCCGCGAGTAGTCCCCGTGTAGGGCGGCGATTTCCGCCTGGACAGCGGTGGCCAGCCCTTGCATGAACGGCTGGCCGGTTTCGCGGGCGAGGGCAGCGGCCTCGGCCGCGACGGGCGCGGCGGTGGCGAGGTCACCGAGCCG
The DNA here is from genome assembly GCF_001613225.1 of Nocardia pseudovaccinii NBRC 100343. GTDB lineage: Bacteria > Actinomycetota > Actinomycetes > Mycobacteriales > Mycobacteriaceae > Nocardia > Nocardia pseudovaccinii. Next base: position 39,058 of record NZ_BDBY01000181.1, on the reverse strand, counting down.
GGTCAGGCTCCATGCCTGGACCGTGAGCGCGCGGGGCAGTAGCCCCAGCCGTCCGGCGGCACGCAGGCCGGGCGCGGCGGCGGCGGAGAAATGCGCGGCCAGATCGAAGGCGCCCACCTGGAGTGCCGCACTCCCGAGGAAGCGGTCGACCTCCGGGTCGCGCCCGGTGGTCGAGGCCAGTGCGCGTAGGTGGCCCATGACCCGGTCGCCGCGTTCGAACGGGGCCACATACGCGTTGACCGCGACCATGCGCGGATCGCCGTCGGGGATAGGGAGTGCGTCGGCGACAGCGAGCAGCGCGCGGCGGGTATCGGGGCCAGGTTCGGACCAGAAACACCGCATGGCCGCACCCCACAGGATCCGCATCGCGGCATCGGGGTACCCGTCGGCCGCCACGGACACGGCCAGGCCAGCCAATTCGGCTATCCGCGACGGGCTTTCGCGTACACCGTCATCGAATCCGCTGAGTAGCCAGTTCGCGGTTGCCTGCTGTCCAGGCGTCAGGGGCAGCGTGCGCGCGGTGTCCACGAGTCGTTCGGCGGTATCGCGGCGACCTGAATCGACGGCCAGTTCGGCTGCCCGCAGCAGACGATCCGCCCGTCGGCCCGGACTGTCGCTGAGGGCCGCGGCCCGTTCCAGGGCCACGACCGCGCCGCCACGGTGTCGCGCCCTTTCGGCGATGGCTTCGAGTTCGGCGGCCACCTGCTCGTCCGGGCCCACGCTGCCCGCCGCGCGATGCCGGACCCGGCGATCCGGTAGCTCGCCGAGGATCTCGGCGAGCGCGAGGTGGGCGCGGCGGCGTTCGTCGGCCGTCGCCGTCGCCGCCAGCGCCGACCGTATGAGCGAATGCCGAAATGACACTGTGCTGGAAGCGATGTCGATCAGATTGGCCTCGACCGCGGGTGTGAGTATTTCGGGTCCCACGGTCGATCCCAGGAGGACCCCCGTGGCAGACAGTGTTTCGGTGATCGAGTCGCCGTCGTTGAGCGCGGCGACGAGCAGCGCGGATCGACTGCTTGCGGGCAGTGCCGCGCCCCGCGCGGCGAAGGCGCGTTCGAGCCGTGCGGTCAGCGGCAGTGCCAGGGGGAATTCCGTGAGATCCGCTACCGCCGTCGGCAGTTCGTTCAAGGCGAGTGGGTTGCCCTGTGCCTCGGCGAGCACCCGCAGGCGGATCGGCTCGGGAAGTTCCGGGGCGAGGCTGTCGAGCAGCGCCGTCGCATCGTCGTCGGATATCGGCCCGAGCGGCATGTCGGTCAATCCCGCGTCGCACAGCGGTGTCGCCATCCCGTCGCGAAGGGTGCCGATCACGGCAATGGGTTCGGTGTCGATGCGGCGGGCGAGGAAGGCGAGCACTTCGGCGCTCGCGGAATCGAGCCAGTGCACGTCCTCGGCGACGATCAGCAGCGGCCGGTCGGCCGCCTCGTCTGCCAGCAGGGTCAGCGCGGCGAGACCCACGAGGTAGGGGCTCGGCTCGGCGGTGGTGTCCGACACGCCCAAAGCCATTGCCAGCGCGTCGAATTGGCGTGTCGGGAGGGCGTCGAACCCCCGGCGCAGCGGGTAGAGCAGTCGGTGCAGTCCGGCGTAGGGGAGGCTCTGTTCGGCTTCGACACCGGCGGTCCGTAGCACCCGAAGTCCCGCGACGGCCGCGGCAGCGATCGCCGCCTCGACGAGCGCCGACTTCCCGATGCCGGGTTCCCCTTCGATCAGGATCCCGCTCCGGTCGCCGGGACCGTCCACCAGCGCGCCCAGGTCTTTCAGCTCGGCGTCTCGTCCGAACATCGGCATCGTGCGGTACTCCTTCTCCGGGGCCCGCGTCGACATCCGGGCCCCGCCGCGACCCTACCGAAGCGGCGAATACGTCAACGGCAGCGTCATCTGACAGATTCGGCACCCGGTCCATGTCAGCGAGGGTTGTTCCATGGCTACGGTCCGCTTTCATCTCCTGTCCACCCTGTCTCCCGCCGAGGTCGTGCACGTGCTCACCGACTTCGGGTCCACCCGTCCCGAAGTCTGGCCGACCATCGACGCCGATCACTTCGTCGTCCACGACCGCGGCGACACCTGGGCCGAGGTCACCGAAGGCACCGCCGCCGCCTGGGAGCGCGCCCGCTACGAATGGGACCCCATCGGCGACACGGTCACCATCACCACGCTGGACTCCAAATTGTTCGGTGTGGGCGGCGGATGGGTCTTCCGCGCCACGCCCGAACCGGACGGGACCCGCGTCGACGTCGAACTGACCCGGACCCCGCGGGCGCTGAAGGGCAAGTTCCTGGCGGCGCTGCTGCCGCTGGTCGGCCCTTCCTCGCTGCGCAAGTCGTTCACCGGCCCGCTGCGGGCCGCGTGATGTCCGCAACGCACGCGACTCCGGACACCGCACGGCTGGCACTCGGCGTCCACACCTTCGATTCCGACGGCATCGCCCAGCGCTACCACGTGTACGGCAGCGGACCCGTCTGCCTCGCCCACCCCGGCGGGCCCGGGATCCACTGGGAGTACCTGCGCATGCCCGCGCTGGAGCAGCACCTGACCATGGTGTACGTCGAGGCGATCGGCACCGGCGAATCCGGCCGCCTGCCGACGCATCCGCACGGCTACACCCGGGAACGCCACAGCCGCGCGCTGCAACGGCTGATCCAGCACCTCGGCGTTGCCGAGGTGTATCTGCTGGGCCACTCACACGGGGCGTTCGTGGTCGCCTACCACGCGCTGCATCGCCCGGCCGGGGTCGCGGGCGTCATCTTGTACGAGGGCGCGCCGGTCACCGGCCCGGAGCACGGTGCCGAGGCGATGCGCCGGATCCAGGAGTTCGCCGCCGCACATGCCGACCGGCCCGAACTGGCCGATGTACTCGCCGCATTCACCGCGATGCAGGACATTTCGAGCGATGAGCAGACCCTCGCCGTGGCACGCGGGGTGCTGCCGTCCTATATCGCCGACTACTGGGGCGACGAGCGGCGGTGGGCTCCTGTGCGGGAAGCGCTTCGGGCGACCTATATTTCGGGTCTCGACGCGGATCTGTCCCCGGACCTCGTCGACGACCGCGGCGATTTGCCGAACGCGACCGTACCGGCATTGGTCATCGTGGGCCGCCTCGATGTCATCTGCGGACCGCGCTGGGCACGGGAACTGCACGAACTGATCCCCGATTCGCGACTGCTGGTCCTGGAACACAGCGGCCATCTGGGGCATCTGGAGGAACCCGAACGCTTCGCCGACGCGGTCCGGGAATTCGTCACCGGGCACGAGGGGTGATCGGCATGCTTCGCCGTCGCATGGATCGACCGGGATGTGGCGGTTGGCGTTTGGGGTCAACGGGTGGCCGCGGCGGCCTGTTCGATCACCTCGGCGACCACGTCGGGGTGGGAGACGGCCACGGAATGCGATGCGGCGACTTCGGTGACCGCGGATGCGCGCGGTCGGCCATGAATCGCTGTGCTTCGACGGGGATGTTCAGATCCTGGGTGGTGATGACATCCCAGTTGGGTTTCTCGTTCCAGGCGGCCGCGGTGGCCTTTTCTCCGAGCGCGGCCTGCGCGATGGGCGAGTGGGGTCACCGACCTCGGGGGCGATATCCGGCACTCGGCCGGACGTCCGGCGGGCGCTGTGCTCGAGGCTCATCGGCTCGGGTCCGACGAGTTCGCGGCGGCTTGAAGCAGTTCCAGCACCATCGGTGGTGCGTCGTCGTGTTCCAGTTCGGTCAGGATCTCCGAAATGGGAGGTGCGGCATCGGCAACGGTTCGGACGAGGCCTCGTTCAGCGCACAGCACCAACGTGGGCAGCGCGGCCTCCTCGGCGTTCCGGCGGCGTCCGGCGGCCCACAGGCAGGCCGCGCGCAACAGTTGCGCTTGGACCAATGCTCTTGGGCGATGCTGAGTTTCGATCTCGCGCACCATCTGGTCGGCGCGGTCGCAGGCTTGATCAGCCAAGTGGTCGGCAAGCAGCAGCCGGATCGCGGAGGCTTGTTCCAATTCGGCGATGCCAGCGTGAATCGTTGTGTCTTGCTTGCGGAATGGCGGCAGCCGCCGCAGTGCGTCGCGGGTCTCGGCTGGAATCGGCAGACCGAGCCGGATGCGTTCGTTCACCATGCGAGCGGCCAAGCGCGGCAGCGACTCGTTCTCGGCGATTGCCGCACCCTCGGTCAGGCGTTGTTCGGCCGTGGCGAGGTCGCCGCGTATTGCTTTGATGCGTGCGCCGGTGCCGAAGCTGGCGAGCAGGAACCAGACCGCGCCACCGTGGCGGCCGAGATCAGCGCTCGAATCGAGTAGTTGCTCGGCTTCGTCGAGGCGGTTCTGCTCGTAGCGTATGGAGCCGAGTAGGGCGCCGGACATCCGTGAACCGTAGGTTTGCGAGCGGCCGCGCCGCGTACGGGTGATGGCGGCATCGAAATGCTCTTCGGCGGCGGCGATGTCGAGCTGTTCGAGTGCTGCGAGACCGGCGACGCACCTGCCGTACATCACCCCGAACGGACCCTTGCTGCGACGGTGGTATGGGGCTGCCCATTGCTGCCAGCGGCGGGCCCCGGTGAAGTCGAAACGGTTGAGTGCATCGATGGACGCGAGATTCGCCGCGTTCGTGGCGGTGAACGGGGTGTCGGCGTCCTCGAGATGCCGAGCCAGGAGGTCTGGCAGACCATCGAATCGGTCGGTGACGAATTGTGCCGCGCCCGTGATCGTTTCCGCCTCGATCCGCAGTTTGGTCGCCTCGGTACCGGTTGCCGCACCGGCGGCGAGTGCGGCGTCGACTTGCTCCAGTGCCAGCCGAACCTGTTCAGAGCGCTGTAGTCCGACGTTGGCCCAGGCTCGGCAGATCTGTAGCCTTGGTCGCGACTCCGCCAAGCGTTGCGGCAGCTTTCTGAGCAAGCCGAGGAACGTCGCCATACGGGAGCCTTCGATGAGGTCCATGGCCCGCCGTTCGACCAGATCCGCGGCGTAGTCCGGATCGTCGGCGGCCAGTGCGTGATCGACCGCGGCGGTGACGATCTCGTGTTCATCGCACCATTCGGCCGCATGGCGGTGCAGTTGTGTCAGGCGTGCCGGATCACGGCGGACAAGTCGACGTCGCAGGTAATCGGCGAACAGGTGGTGGTATTGGAACCACTCGCCCTCTTCGTCGAGTCGGCGTAGGAACAGATTTCGGTCGGCGATCTCTTCGAGTAGTTCCTGGCTGTCGGATCGGTCCGTCAGCCGGACCGCGAGGTCGGCGCACACTCGCTCCGTGATCGCCGTGGCCAGCAGGAATTCCAGTAGCGGCGGCTCGAGTGAGTCGAGCACGTTCTCGGCGAGGTAGTCGGCAAGTGCCCGGTGGCGGCCGGTCAGCTTGTCGATGAATGCGGCGGGATGATCGTGGCCGCGCAACGACAGCGAAGCCAATTGCAGTGCGGCAGGCCAGCCTTCGGTCGTTTCCTGCAGGCGGTGCACATCGTCGGTGGACAACGACAGCCCAGCGGAGTCGACCAGGAAAGCACCCGTTTCGTCAGGATCGAAACGCAGTTCCGCGACGTCGATTTCGACCAGTTCGTCGCGCACCAGCATGCGACTCAACGGCAGACACGCCCGGGTCCGGCTCGCGATGACCAGCCGCAGGTGATGGCAGCCGTGCTCGAGCAGGTAATCCAGTGCGGCACACGTGGTTTCGCCGTGCACCCGGTGCCAGTCATCGATCACGAGCACCATGGCCTGTCCACCTGAGTGGATTTCGTCGATCAGCGCGGACAGCACGTATCTTGCAGTGTCGGAAGATCGTTCATCCAGTAGCGTGCCGAGTTCATGCGCCAGCGCCGGAGCGATGCGGCGGATGGCCTCGACCAGATGGGAGAGGAACCACGCGATATTGTCGTCGTCAGGGTCGGCTGTCAGCCATGCCACCGGGACGCCCTCGGCCGCCAGCGCTGTGGCCCATTGCAGAGCCAGGGTGGTCTTGCCGAATCCGGCCGGTCCGTGGATCAGCGTCAGGCGCCGGTCGCCGCCGCCACGCAAAAGCGCGAGCAGCCGCGTGCGCGCGATCATTGTATGAGGTGCGGCAGGCGGACGGAATTTCATTGCCGTGCTGGGCGGCGGGGGCGGTGTCGCCACATCCGGGGTATGCGAGGCCACGGGAACCGCTGTGGCCGAACCGGATTCGACGACTGTTGGAGGCAATGCCAGAGCGTCCACCGCCTGGCCGGTCTCATGTTGGACCCGGCGCAGCATTTCCCCGAACTCGATCGCCGACCTCGGCCGGTCGACCGGCTTCGCCGCCATGGCCGCCTCGATGGCCGCGCACACCGCAGTGGGGATGTGCTGATCGCGCAGAGTGGGTGCGGCGGCGGTGGCGATCCGGGCAAGTTGCACCTCGAGTAGTTCACCGGTGCGACGTGCGAATGCGGCTCGGCCGGCCAGCAGGCAGTGCAAGGTAGCGCCAAGACCGTAGATATCCGAGATCGGGTTCGGCGTCGCGCCGCCGAGCACCTCGGGTGCGGTGAATGCGGGCGTGCCCTGGACGGTGCGCAGGGATGAGGTGGTGCCGTCGCCGAATTGTGCGATGCCGAAGTCGGCGAGCTGGGGTTCACCGTAATCGGTGAGCAGAATATTGCCGGGCTTCACGTCGCGATGCACGATGCCGATCGCATGGGCGGCCGCCAGCGCTGCGGCCATCTTGACGCCGATCGAAAGCACCTCCGGCCAGCGCAGCGGTCCCGAATCCCGCAGCACGGTCTCCAGTGAGCCGCAGGCGTAGAACGGCATGACGATATAGGGGCGGCCGGTGGCGGTGATGTCGACCTGCAGCACCTGGAGGATGTCGGGGTGTCCGAACAGCCGCCCTAATGCGCGCTGTTCCCGGAGGAATTGCTCGCGTTCGTCGCCACTGACCTCGGACCTGAGCAATTTGACCGCGACGTGGCGTTCGAGTGCGTATTCGTAGCAGCAATACACGACGCCGAAGCCGCCGTGGCCGATTTCGGTTGCGTCGCCGAACCCGGCCGCCGCTAGTTCCGCCGCGATTCCGCTGGGGAGGTCGCGCTGTGTCGCGGCCTCGTCGAGCTCGTCCATCGAATATTCGCCCGGCACCTCCGAGCCGGAGTATCCACCCCGACCTGTGCATCAACGATAGCGCCGTTGCGGACGGGCGGTAAGCGGGCGTTCTCCAAGGTCGACATCGACGGTGTCAGTCGACGGCGCCGCGGTGCGAAGTGATGACCCGGACGATGAGATCGACGGCGTATTCGAACTCGCGATCGCGGTCGAAGCGCGCCAAGTGGGGTGCGGCCAGGGTGACCTGGGGCAGCCCGGATGCTGCTAGCGCGTGTTCGCGTTCGGCGATTCCGTCGGCGTCGCTGGTGCCGAATGTCGGTCCGGCGGAGACTTCGCGCAGCAGTGTTCCGACCAGGGTGGCCAGGAGGGTGCGAAGTAGGTGGACTGCTTCTTCGGGGGTTCGCCCGGTTCGGCGGAGCACCGTGAGGGCGGCTTCGATCGGCGCGAGTCCGGCCAATGACGAGAGCTGACGCGTCAGGACCAGAGTTGCCGCTTCCGGGTGCGCGAGGGTGACGCGGCGGAATTCGTATGCCAGCGCACGCAGGTCGGCTTCGATCGAGTCCGTCGGCTCGGGCATCCGGAGTTGCCCGAGGATGTATTCGGCGACGGTGTCGAGCAGGTCGTCTTTGCCGTCGACGTGGTGATAGAGGCTTTTGGCGTCCACGCCGAGCGTGCGGCTGACGGATCGCATGCTCACCGCGGCGATGCCCTCCGCGTCGATCACCGTGAGCGCCGCGTCTCGTATCGCCGCGCGCGACAGCTGCGCCTGCGCTTTCGGTGGTCGTCCGCGGCGAGGCGGCTGGGTCGTCGCTGCATCGATCTCGGCCTGCATGCTTCCACTCTTGCATATTTCCACGCCGTGGGTTTAATCTGAGAATTATTCCCACGCCGTGGGATTAATGACTTGAGGTGGATATGCAACTGCCATGGCGACAAGGTGACGCGCTGGATCTGGCGAGTATCGGCTCGCGTGTCGAGTGCCTGGCCGACCTGTCCAAGATCGACGGTGGGCCGGGTGCGCGGCTGACCGCTGCGCGGAATCAGGCCGAGGTCTTCCGTGCTGAGTTCGCGAGCACTGGTGTGCCCGACAGCGTGGTGACGTGCGACCTCGTCACGCTGCCCTACCCGACGCGGTTCGGCCTGTTCCGCGCATCCCGTGCGCTGGCCCCGTTCCTCGCCATCACGAACCGGATGCTGGTGATCCGCTGGCGCGAGAGCGACGGGACGCCGCGGGTGCTGCTGTTCGAGCCCAGTGACGTCGAACTCGGCCGCTACACACCGTATTTCGACAAGCTCGCCCGCCGCACCCCGGACATCGTGGCGCGGCGGATGGTGATCGAGCACGGCACCGTCACCGACCACCTGTCGAGGCTCGGCATCGCCCCGGCCGAGGTCGACTACCTCATGTTCGACCACCTGCACACCCAGGACCTGCGCCGCTGGATCGGTACGACGGTCCATCAGGCCGACCTCGGCATGCAGCCGAAACCGATGTTCCCCAACGCCAAGGTGATCGTGCAGCGGGACGAACTGGCCGCGATGGCAGACCTGCACCCGCTGCAAAAGCCCTGGTATCAGCCCGACACATACCGCCATGTCGCACCGGATGCTTTCCTGCCCATAGACGGCTCGGTGATTCTCGGCCCGGGTGTCGCGGTTGTGAAGACGCCGGGTCATGTCTTCGGTAACCAGAGCCTGGTGCTGAATACCTCGACCGGCATCTGGGTGAGCAGCGAGAACGTCATCGCCGCCGAATGCCTCACGCCGGAGCACTCGCGGCTGCCCGGAGTGGCGCGCTGGGCGGGGGAGTGGGGGCAGGAGATCGTGCTCAATGCCAACACCATCGAAACCACCGCCGATCAATACAACTCGGTCGTGTTCGAGAAGACGCTGGCCGATCGCAGCCGGACCGACTCGCGTTTCCTCCAGTTCTTCCCGTCCAGTGAGTTGACCGGCGCATGGACGAACCCTGGAACAGCGCCGACGTTCACCCACGGCCGCATCACACATCACTGATCCCGCAGGAGTTTTCATGACCGACCGCTTTGCCGTGCCACCCGTCGAGGTGCTGCGCGCCCGCGAGAAACTCGTCCTCGATCACTTCCACGACGAGGTGCGCCAGGACTGGGACGACGTGCTGGCCACGTTCCCGCATCCGCATTACGAGATCATTCCCACACTCACCGTCCATGACGGTGATGCCGAGGTCCGCGACTACTACCACGACACCCGGGTCGCGTTTCCCGATCAGGACCACGAGATCATCGCGCTGCGGCACAGCGCCGACGCCGTCATTGTCGAATTCTGGCTACTCGGAACACATCTGGGGTCGCTCGGCGGCATTCCGCCCACCGGCTCCCGGCATCGCACCCGGATGACGGCGTACTTCGTATTCGACGACAACGAGAACCTGATCATCGAGCGGATCTACTTCGACACGCTGTCGATGCTCAAACAGCTCATCAGCGGCGTGAACCTGCGCGACCCACGTAAGTGGCCGCTGGTCTTGCGCGCACTGCGCGGACTGCTCGCCATGTCGAGCAATCCGAATCGGCTGCTCGTCGACACCGCACCAGCCGACCTCTCGGCTTGATGCGAACGGATGAAAGGAATCTCGCACATGCGCGCACTCATCGGCGGCGTCGGCCCGAACTGGCAACTCCGCGATATCGACGCGCCGAGTCAGCTCGGTGCGATCCGCATCCAAGTTATGGCCGCCGGTCTCAACCGCGCCGACCTCTACGCCCTCGACGGCACCTACACCGCCAACTCCCAGCAGGCAGGTGAGTACACCGCGGGCATGGAAGTCGCCGGAGTCGTGGAAATCTCCAGTCCGCTGGCACCGCATTTGCCTGCGGGTACGCGGGTCATGGGCATCACCATCGGTGCCTTCGCCGACCACGCGCTGTGCGATCCGCGACTGGTCGTGCCGATCCCGGAGAAGCTGAGCTTCGAGGAAGCGGCAACTCTGCCGGTCGGGCTGATCACCGAACACGATGCGCTGGTCAGCCAAGCCAACTTCACCGAAGGCAAGAGCGTCCTGATCGTCAGCGGCACCAGCGCGATCGGTCTGATCGGCATCCAACTGGCCAAGGCGCTGGGGGCGAGCACCGTCATCGCCACCACCACTAGCGAGGACAAGAGATCCGCGCTCACCGCGGCAGGCGCCGACGTCACTGTCAACACGTCCGCCGAGCACCTGAGCGCCGCGGTTTCGGCCGCGACGAACGGTGACGGCGTCGACATCACCCTCGATCATGTCGGCGGCGAATTGTTCGCGGACCTGCCCGCCGCCACCGCCGTAGGAGGCACGATCGTCAGCATCGGACGACTCGCGGGTGCCGCGACCAGCCTCGATCTCGACACCATCGCCTTCCGCCGCCAGCGGCTGCTGGGGACCACCTTCAGCATCCGCACCCGATCCGAGCTGGCCGACGTCGTCGCCGCTCTGACACCTCGGGCACTGCCCGCCGTCGCCGACGGCAAGGTCACGCCACGTCTCGATGGTGTCTACTCGCCCGATCAGGCGGACCAGGCGGCGCAGCGGCTCTGCGAGAATGCCGCGGTCGGCAAGATCGTGTTGTCCTTCGCCGATGCGCACACCGGCCCAGTACCCGCACCCACGCCGAAGGCGAACATGTTCGGCACCATTCGGCAGCTCGGCTATGTGGTGCGTGACATCGAGGCATCGATGCGGGGCTTCGTCGAATGCGGCATCGGCCCCTGGTTCTACCTCGAAGGTGTCCAGCCGGGGAATTTCACCTATCGGGGTCGGCCGTCGGCCATGGCGATGAAAGTCGCAGTCGCCAACAGCGGCACGATCCAGATCGAGCTCATCCAGCCGGTCGACGACGAACCGTCGATGTACAAGGACTTCCTCGACGCGGGCAACGAAGGCCTGCAGCACATCGCCTACTGGAGTGAGAACTACCAGGACCTCTACGACCGCGCGCTCGCCGCCGGGTTCACCGTCGGCCAGGAAGGCGAGATCGGCGGCCCGACAGGACGTTTCGCCTACCTCGAGACCGAACATCACCCCGGCACCGTCATCGAGATCTCCGATCTCGGTGGCAGCAAGAAGTTCGTCTTCGACCTCATCGAGCTCGCCGCGGCGAACTGGGACGGCACCAACCCGATTCAGGTCATCGACCCCGCTCTGCTCAGCGGCGACCCCGCGGCGATGGAAGAGATGAAAGCGGCACTCGGATGAAAGTCCACCACCTCAACTGCGGCACGATGCGACCACCCGCCACACCCGGTGGATTGGTCTGCCACGTCCTGCTCGTCGAGACCGATAGTGGTCTGGTCCTGATCGATTCGGGCCTGGGCCTACGCGATGCCGAGGCGCCTGGCGAGCGCTTCGGCCCTGCCCGCTGCTACGTCCGGCCGGTCTTCGACCCGAACGAAGCCGCCATCAACCAGGTGCGGCAGCTCGGCTACGACCCGGCCCATGTCCGGCACATCGTGCTCACCCACTTCGACGCCGACCACACCGGCGGTCTCGCCGACTTCCCGTGGGCTCGAGTGCATCTCACGAGCGCCGAAGCATTCGCGGCCCAGCATCCACGGACCTTGATCGAACGGCAGCGTTACCGCGCGGCGCAGCGCGCCCACCGTCCGGTGCTCGTCGAACACGAACCGTCGGCAGGCGAGTCGTGGCGCGGGTTTCCGGGAGCCGAGGAACTCACCGAGATCGCGGCCGGGATCGTGCTGATCAATCTGCCCGGCCACAGCCGTGGTCACGCCGCCGTCGCAATCGATGCCGGTGACCGTTGGATCGTGCACGCCGGGGATTCCTTCTATCACCACGGCCAGCTCGACGGCACCGGTACCGCACCCAAAGCGATCACCGCGATGGAACGCGTCATCGCCCACGACTGGAAGCTGGTCCGGGCCAATCACCAACGGCTGGCTCAGTTGTGGGCGACGGCCGAGCCGGACCTTCTTCTCGTCAACGCGCACGACCCGCATCTGCTCGACCGTGCCACCGGGCGCGCGTGACACGGCTTTCCCGGCGCTGGGTGAAGATCAGCTATCGGGCTGTTCGATGAACTCCGGGTAGACCGTGAAATGGCGGACCGTGCCTGATATCTCGGGAAGTTCGAGAGGTGTTGTCCACGTTCGGAAGTCGTCGTAGCAGTCGCTGTAGAAGTATCGGTGGTCGGTGTAGGCGTCGAAGTAGATGCGCCAGCCACCGTCGGGGAGTGCGATGACGCACTGTCCTTCGACGGGAGCGCCCCAACCGGCCCAATCGTCGGTCGCCACAAAGGTGTACGGGCCGAGCAGGCGGTCGGCGACGGCGAGTTCGATGTATTTGGTGGATTCGTTCTTGGTGAACGCGTAGTAGCGCCGGTCGACGCGGACCACGGTGGTGTCGATATAACCGTAGGAGGTGTTGTCGGGCTGGGCCAGCCCGATCATCGGTATCGGCACACTCCATGAGCGCAGTTTCGAGTCGGCGGTGATCAGGTGCGGTGTGAACCGGTAGCCGTCGGAGAGCGACACGATAACGTTGACGCTTCGGTCCGTGTCGATGAACCACTCCGGTGCCCAGGTCGATGTCACGCCCGGTAGCGGCACCGTGATGTCGTAGAGGTGACTCCAGTTCAGCCGGTCCGGGCTGTAGGCGAAACCGATGGTTCGCCCTTCCCAGCCGGTGGTGTAGGTGAGGTAGTAGTAGCCATCGTTATTGCGAAACACGCTGGGATCGCGCAGCAGGCCCGTCGGCGGCCGGTAGGCGGGCCCGGACAGCTGCCGGAAGGTGATCGCATCGTCGGATTCGTAGACGTACAGATCGGTTTCGCTGTCATCGGTGAAAGCGGTCATGGTGTACCGCGGCACCGAACGCGGTCGCTGCGCCGCCGCCGCGTGCCCGGCGGCGGGCAGCGCTGCGGCCAACGCCAACAACGATCTTCGGCTGAGCAGCATGCGCTGATTGTGCCGCGAAGTCGTCTGAATATTTGTCGACACGCCGAGTCGTGTCGGCGCGCCTAAAGGCAAGGCCTGTCCGGCCTTTCGAGATCAATCCTTGCGCATCCAGGCGAGCATGATGCGCGCTTCGCGGAGTCGCCAGCCTGCCGACGTCCGCACCGCAGTTCCGGCCAGTCGCAGGCCGCCGGTCTGGTGAGGCGGTTGGCCGTCGCGGTAGTAGTACACGAGCGAGTTCGCCGAGGCCGCCGCCTGGTCGCCGTCGACCTTCACCAGCAGATCAGTGGTCGTGTGCTGAGTGAGTTCGCCCTCGACCTGAGACTGCCGCATGAAGTCGGCGACCTTGTCGATGCCGCGGACTTGGATTCGCGGCGAGTGGACCTCCACATCCTCGGTGAAGACGGTGTCGACATCCTCGTACCGCACCTCGTCGAGCAGGCGTGCGAAGCGGGTGAACAGGTCGGCGATTTCGATGCGGTCGGCGATCAGAGTATCCGTGGGCATGACTTCCTCTTTTATTGGTAGTGCCAACATTGGCAATGCCAACTATACCTAGTTTCATTGGTTGCGCCAATGAAATATGGAGATGTCGTGGATCGCATCCGCGCAAGCCCGACCAAATAGACGGAATGGATTCTGCTGCAACAGTTTTGAGCAAGAGTTCAGTTTCATCAGCTCGCCTTCGAAGTTCTGATGACGGATGTCGATGTCATCGGCGGCGGCTACGCCGGGACGCTTGCGGCCAACCATCTGCGGGTGCGCACCGATGTCGATCTCACGCTGGTCAATCCACGCTCGGGGTTCGTCGACCGAGTGCGGCTGCACCAGTTCGTGGCCGGGACCGGTGAGGCGACGATCGACTATGGCACGCTGCTCGGCGAGGGCATCCGGTTGGTTGTCGACAGCGCCACGCGGATCGACACCGCTGCCCGTGTGGTGCGGCTGGCGTCAGGGCGCGTGCTGAACTATGACCATGTCATCTACGCGGTCGGCAGCACCGCGGCGATACCGTCAGTGCACGGCGCGGCCGAGTTTGCGTTCCCCATCGCTGAATTCGAGTCCGCGCAGCGGGGGTGCGAGCCGGGCTGGAAGATTGCCCTCGATGCCCTCGATGCCCTCGATGCCCTCGATGCCCTCGATGCCCTCGATGCCCTCGATGCCCTCGATGCCCTCGATGCCCGGTCACCGTGGTCGGTGGCGGACCGACGGGCATCGAGACCGCTGCCGGAACTGGCCGAACAGGGACGCATGCGGTCCGGCCCTGCGCAGCACGCGAGGAACGCAGCTCGTCACCACAGTGCCGCGGCAATGGGTGGCAGGTCGATGGCGGTGCGGATGCCCGGTGCCGCGGCACAGAGGTGGGGGATGGTGTTGACGGCGCGGTTGGCGGCGTAGGCCGGTGATGCCGCATTCGCCTGGACCGATGCTTCCCCGGGCCGCAGGTCGACCTCGAGGGGCGTGTCCCCCTCGACCGAGATATGCCATCCGGTCGGGCGTAGTGACCAGTCGGTGCTGATGTCGGCGCTGCAGTAGCGGGTCGAGCGGAACTGCAGCAGCGGTTGGCCGCGGCGTGTCCCCGAGACTGTAATCCGTTGTGCGACAACGGCTCCCTTACGAAACACGGCGGCGCCGACCTGGACATCCTGGTTCGCGGTGGCGAGTTCGCCGCGGACCTCGATCGCGTCGAGTGGCGGGCCGAAAGCGTCCGCGGTCGAGCGCAGCGATGGGCCGATTGCGCGGCGGGCCTGGGACAGGCGGTGCGGCTCGAATGTCGCTCGGCTTGTGCCGAAGCCCATGCCGAGCAGCGTCCATGGTGTTTCGGAGTGGGTGAGGTCGGTGTATTCGTCGATCAGCATGCGGTCCAGGCGTCGTTGGATGGAGCCGAGGGCGATGGGCATGGTTTCGGTGATGAAGCCGGGACTGTGACCGGTGCTGTGGATCGAGGCTCCACCGGACCAGCATGCCGCCTCCACGCGTGCGTACAGCGCATGATCCATGCTGGCCGGATGATGGAACATGCCGTGGGTGGTCACGATATTCGCGCCGGTGGCCAGCAGTCGGCAGACGGTATCGATGTCGAAGACGCGCGGTGTGTACACCACGCAGTCGGCACCCAACTCGATGATTTCGTCGATATCGCCGGTGGCGGCTATCCCGGTGTCCGTCGGCAATTGGCACAGGCGGCCCGCATCGGTGCCGACTTTGTCCGGACTGTGGGTGTGGACCCCGACCAGCGTGAGGGTCGGATGGCCGATGAGGGCGCGCAGAGCAGATCGGCCGACATTCCCGGTGGCCCACTGGACCACCCGGTACCGCCGCGCCGTTTGCTCGATTGTGATGTGCGGCAAGGGATTCGTTTCGTCTCGGTGGCTGGAGGCCCGGTGTCACGGTCGACGCCGGTGGAAGGATGCGGCCCATCGGCCGATACTCCACCGATATCGTCGGCTATTCCGAAACAGTCTCTGCGCCGCGGTCGGGTCGAGGTAGAGCCGAGTGAGTGTGGTACTGCTGATACGCCATCGGTCACCGTCGAGTGCGTAGGTTTCGTGGTAGTGCCCGAATCCGCTGCTTCGGATGTTGCCGGGAAAGATCAGCAGATCCTGCAGCGCCCACACCCCGGTCGCGGTATTCGGTGACTGCACCTCGATTTCGGGCATGTGTCCCTGATGGACGGTCCGGACAGGGCCGATGGTGGCCTGGAGATAACCGATCAAGGCGTCCGCGCCGGTCGTCCTGATTCCGGCCGAGGCTGTCATGTCGACGATGACGTCGGGCATCACTTGTTGCTCGAGCAGCCACCAGTCCTTGGTATCGACCGCCCGGAGATAGCGCGCTTTGAGCTGTTTGGTCGCGTGGACAGCGGCTACGTCGCCAGCGGATTCCACACGATCCGCCGCCACGTGTGCCGGACCGAGGGCTGTCGCTCTGGTCACGACGGTCGGCCGCGTATAGATCATGACTGATCCGCCTGCAGGCGAGTCGATTTCATGCTCGTGATCACCCAGCGGCCGTTACGAATGCCATAGGTGTCGTGATCGTGGCCGAACGACAGCAAGCGTTTGCCGTCCGGCGCGACCAACAGCACCTGCACTGCCCACGTTCCGGTCGCCGCACCCGCGGCGGTGATCTCGATTTCGGGCATGTGCCCGCGATGGACCGTCACCGCGTCGCCGTAATCGGTTTGCAGCGCCGCAACGTGGTTCGACGCTCCCCGGACTCGGTCACCACCCAGCGCTGTCGCATCCACATCGATGTCGTCGGCGAGGGCGGAGCCGAACGCGGACCAATCCTTGGTGTCGAGAGTGCGGAAATAACGCGCCTCGAGCGATTCGATCACGTTGATCGCCTGCAATGTCTGCGGGTCCACCGCGGTTGCCACTCGCCTTCCTGGTTGTCGACTATTGCGACCTGCCGCGTCGCCGTGAAGGGGATTCCAGCGACAGGCCAATGTCTGCTATCGAATAATCGATGAAATCTATCGAATATATGACAAAATCCTAAGCTGGCTATGAATATGCGTCAAGCCGGAAGGGTCGTGCAGCGCTGCGGGGTTCCTCGGCCGCAAGTCGCCGTCCCTGGCGAGAACGGCGAGTCCTGGGGCTTGACGCGTTTTCATCGACCGGCCTAAGGTGCTGTCGAATATCCGATGCAAGATATCGAATATTTGATAATGATCGTTGCATGCTCTGCCGCTGGAATTTCTTCACGACGGTGCCGCAGTCGCGATCGTCGACAACAGGAAGCGTAGGAACAGCGGTGGATCCGGATACATTGCAGGCGATCAACGCGATCGAATCGCTCGAGGCGCGTTATTTCCGCAGTCTCGACACCAAGGACTGGGCGGCAGTTGGTTCCGTCCTCGCCGACGACATCGACGTGGACACGACGGCGCTGGGTGGTACCCGTGTCGCGGGAGCTTCGAATTACGTGGCTGCCCTGCAACGCGATTTCGGCGACGCGGTGACGGTCCATCACGGGCACATGCCCGAAATCGAGATCACCGCCGCGGGTGCGGCGACCGGAACATGGGCGGTGCAGGTGCTGCTGGTCCGGCCGGACGGCGGACGCTTGCTGTCGTTCGGCCACCACAACGACACCTACGGCATTCGGAACGGCCGGTGGGTGATCACGGGCATGAAATCGACTCGCCTGCAGGCGGATCCGTCATGACATACGCGCGGCGAACCTTCATGATCGGGACCGGCGCAGCCGCCCTCGGTCTAGCTGTGGCGGTGTCGGGACGTGTGTCCGCGGCCCCGAGTGACGAGGCGCCGCCGGATCCCGCGGCGGCGGTAGCGGCCGTCTATGCGATCAAACAGCTCAAGGCGCGCTATTTCCGGGCGGTTGATACCAAGGACTGGGGTTTGCTCGAGCGGCAGCTAACGCCCGACGTCGTGATCGACACGACCGGTTCGGCCGGAATCGTCACGACCGGCGCGGACGCCTTCATCGCCTATCTGAAGCTGACCATCGGCGCTGCCCGTACCGTCCATCAGGGGCACATGCCCGAAATCGAGGTGCAGTCACCGAGCACCGCGACCGGGGTGTGGGCGCTGCAGGATCTGTTGATCTTTCCCGGCAACGTCCGAGTCATCGGATTCGGGCATTACCACGAAACCTACGCACTCGACGGTGACCGCTGGCGCATCAAAAGCTCCACACTCACCCGGGTCTACCTCGACCCGCTCGCGGAGGAAAAGCTGTTCGGCCTGTGAGGACCGCGTCGCGCGGTCAGGCCTCGTCCCGGGCGACGCCGGTGATCGCGGTCGTTATCCGGATCAGGTGCTGGCCGATGGTCTCGGTCTGTTCCGGCGGGAGTTCGCCGAGGGGGTGAACCGAGAGCAGCAGCGCCGCGTGTCCTTGCGGGTCGAGCACCGGCGCGGTGATGGCGGATACCGGGTGGGGCTGGGCGGAGGTGACGTCCGGAAATCCGAGCGTGGTGAATTCCACGCGTAACTGGTCGAGGGTCTCCTGAATATTCGATGGGAGGGCGATCGTGCCGGTGTCGAGTGTGCCGATGAGGCTCGCGGCTTGTCCGATAGCGGGTGAGGTGTAGTCCACATCGAATCCGCGGCCGCGAATCCGATTCAGCGCCTCGTTCAAGCGCTCGGCTATCGCCGTATTCGTCGACGCGGCCCGCTGGATCCAGGCGCGGCGTTCCTCGGCGGTGTCCCAGGCCGCGAACACCGCGCCGAACGGCGGCGCGTAGGGAATGCGATCACCGGGCCATGGTCGCTCGCCCCCCTCGAATGCGGTGATCACCAACGAGTCTGCGACCCTCTCGGTTACCGATGCGGCATAACCGAATTCGGCCGTAAGCCCGACCGCGGCCGCCCGCGCGGCCTCGACGAACGGGCGTGTGTTCACCGCCGCTGCCACGACGGCGAGTCCGGGTCCGAGCGCGTAGGCCTTCCCGGCCGGATCGCGGGTGACCCACCCGCGATCACACAGGGTCTTCAAGATCGCATGCGTGGTGGCCAGGGTCATGTCCAACTCGCGCGCGATATCGCTGTATCGGAGACGCACGTTGTCGCGACGCGCCAGCAACTCCACGACATCGACGACACGCGCGGTCGGTGCCGATATCGCACCACGCATCTTGACTCCCTTCACACTCTGCCCTACGGTCAACACATCGAATATCTGATACAGACTATCGACTATTCGATAACGCTACCTGAGGGTGACTCGCGAAGCAAACCGAGGGAAACATCCATGGCCACACCGGACATTCTCATCACCGTCCACGAACTGACGCAGGCAAAAGCGCGTTATTGCCTGGCCGTCGACACCCAGGACTGGGCAGCCCTCACCGACTTGATGACCCCGGACATCGAACTGGACGTCAGCCACAGCAGCAGCGGCGTCCCCATCATCACCGGGCGAGACAACGCCGTCGCGATGATCCGTACCGCGCTGACCGGCGCTCGCACCGCCCACCAGGTCCACACGCCGCTGATCGATGTCGACGGCGATGAGGCCCACGTCATCTGGGCCATGCAGGACCGTGTCGTGTGGGCGGACGGGTCGGCGCTGACCGGATACGGGCACTACCACGAACGCTGGGTGCGTCGCAGCGGTGACTGGAAACTCGCCTCGCTCACCTTGACTCGCCTGATCACCGAAAAGTCCGGCACCACAGACAGATAGAGGCACACATGATGGCACGGGCAAAGATGCCGGTGACTTCGGGCGAGATCGCCGAGCGGTCCGCGGTCCGTGAGATCGAGCTGTGGGCGGGTGGATATCTGCGCCGTCATCCGGGTGCGTCCCTGGAGACCGTCGGCGGGCAGGTCGTCCTGGGTGCCCGGGCCATTCAGTACCTGTTCGTCGATATCGCCCGCGGCCGGTTTCCGTTCGGAGAATTCGTGCGGCAGGCGGTGTTCATGGCCAAGACCGCGTACGTGCCGACGATCGCGGTGGCGATCCCGATCAGCGCGACGATGTCGATCCAGTTCGGTCTGCTGGCCGGTCAGGTCGGAGCGACCTCGTTGGCCGGGGCTGCCGGTGGTTTGGCGGTGATCCGGCAGGCCGCGCCGATGGTCACGGCGATCCTACTGGCTGCGGCCGTTGGGTCGGCCATTTGCTCGGATCTCGGTGCGCGAACGATCCGCGAGGAGATCGATGCGATGGAGGTCATGGGTGTTTCGCCGCTGCGGATGCTGGTGGTGCCCCGGTTGGCCGCGGGAGTCGTGGTGGCTCTGGGGCTGACCGGTCTGAGCTGCTTTGTCGGATTCGTGGCGGGCTATCTGTTCAACGTCTATGTCCAGGGTGGTACCCCGGGTAGCTTTCTGGCTACGTTCTCCTCCTTCGCTCGGGTCGGCGATCTCTACCTGGCGATGTTCAAGGCCGTGGTTTTCGCGGTGATCGTCACGGTTGTCTCGTGTCAGAAAGGGTTGAGCACCAAGGGTGGTCCGGGCGGGGTCGCGAACTCTGTCAATGCTGCCGTGGTCGCCTCCATCGTGCTGCTGATGCTGGTGAATGCCGGGTTCACCGAGTTGTACACGCTGCTGTTCCCGAGGACGTCACTGTGATGGCGTCGCGCTACTACCCGCCAGGCCTGCGGCCCGTCCTGGTCGCCGGGACCGCG
Source organism: Nocardia pseudovaccinii NBRC 100343 (assembly GCF_001613225.1). Classification (GTDB taxonomy): domain Bacteria; phylum Actinomycetota; class Actinomycetes; order Mycobacteriales; family Mycobacteriaceae; genus Nocardia; species Nocardia pseudovaccinii. The sequence continues at coordinate 19,027 of NZ_BDBY01000181.1, read as the reverse complement.
GTGTCGGTTCCGGTCATGCGGCTCGGGTATATGGCCACCTTCTTCGTCCGTGTGCTCGGCGGAATTCCGGTGGTGCTGCGGCACTATCGCGCGGAGTTCCTCAGAATTCTGTCGAATGTGACGTGGGGGAACGGCTCGGTTGTCGTCGGCGGCGGAACCGGGCAGGTCATTCTCGTACTCGGCGCCGCGGCGGGAGCCATCGTCGGCGTGGAGGGCTTCAGCGCACTGAAACTGCTGGGGATGGGCCCGGCCACCGGGATGATCGCCTCGACAGCGGCGACCCGTGAGTTGGCGCCGATCATGGCCTCGATCGCCTTCTGCGCGCAGGCGGGCTGCCGCTTCACCGCACAGTTGGGGTCCATGCGCATCGCCGAGGAGATCGACGCACTCGACGCGATCGCGATCCGCCCGATCCCGTACCTGGTGACCACGCGGATGCTGGCCTCGATCGTGGCGATGGTTCCGCTGTATCTGGCCTGTCTGGCGGTCAGCTACCTGTCGGTCGAAATCGTTGTCGGTTTGTCCGGCGGACAGTCGCCGGGTACCTACGAACACTATTTCCGCCTGGTGCTCAGCGGCACCGACATTGTCTATTCCCTGTCGAAGGCGCTCGTGTTCGTCGTCCTCACCACGACGATCCAGTGTTATTTCGGCTTCTACGCCTCGGGTGGACCCCAAGGCGTCGGAGTGGCAGCGGGTCGTGCCATGCGCGCGAGTATCACCGCGATGATCTTCGTGAATCTGCTGATGACGATGGCCCTGTGGGGCTTCGACGCCGGCGCGAGAATCAGTGGGTAGCAGATGTCTATTGCGTTCGAATCCGACGGCAAGGTGCTGCCCGACTGGCAGCTGCTTCTGCGGGGGATCGCCTTGCTCCTCGTCCTCGCGGCCGCCGCAGTCCTGATGATCGCGAGATCGCAAGGGGTATTCCGGCAGACCGTTCGCGTCACAGCGGTGCTGGTCAATGTGGGCGACGGCCTACCGGCGAAATCGGATGTGAAGTATCAGGGCGTTCTGGTCGGTCAGGTCGACAGCGTGACGCCGTCGAGCGATGGCGGCCCGAACAACGTGCGGATCGATCTGAAACCCGAGTATGTGCAAGGGATTCCGGCAACCGTGACCGCACGTGTCGTGCCGAGCAACGTATTCGCGGTGCCGTCGATCCAGCTGGTCTACCAGGGCGGGGGTGCACCGCTTGCCGCGGGCGCGCGCATTCCTGAGGACCAGAGCCTGGATACGGTCCGGCTGCAGACATCCTTGACCGCGCTGAGCCGAATCGCCGCCGCCGCAGGGCGTTCGGAATCGGATCCGGCGCTCGGGGTCCTGGCTGTGGTCGAACGCGCCACCAGCGGCCGTGGCACCGAGGCCATTCGGGCCGGAGCCGAACTGACCCGGATCTCGGAGGCATTCAACGCGGCGATGGCTCCCGACGGGACCGCTTCGACACTCGGCGCGCTGTCGGATGCGCTTGCCGGACTTCGGAACTCGGCACCCGACCTGATGAGTGCCGTCCACGACGCGGTGGGTCCGATGCGCGCGGTGGCAGAGCGCAAAGACCAGCTGGCGACGTTGCTGACGGGTGGTCTGACCACCTCCGCAACGATCGGCACGGCATTGGAGAACAACACGGAGACGATCACCGACATGACCGCGAAGCTGTCCCCGGTGGTCGGCACACTCGGTGCGGGGAGTCGCAATTTCGTCCAGATGACCACTTCGCAGACCCGGCTGGCCCGGACGTTCCTCGGGCTGTGGGACACCGCGGATCAGAATGTCACGGCCAAGGTCATCCTCGAGCTGACGCCGCATCGGCAGTACACACGCGCCGATTGCCCGCGCTACGGAGATCTCGAGGGGCCGAGTTGCCGCACGGCCGCGATCGGTGGGCCCACCATCATCGGCCCGAATGCGGCTGCGCCGACGAGTTATTCGTCTCCGATCGGGGGAAATGTGGGTCCGATCGGTAGCTGGCAGGAGCAGCAGCAGATCGCGTCGATTCTCGGCGGCGAGCCCAACGCCGCAGCCGATATCCTGTTCGGCCCGCTGCTGCGGGGCAACGACGTGCAGCTCACCCCGGCACCGGATGTCCCGACGGGAGAGCCTCGATGAGCTATCGCAAACCCTTGCTGGGCCTGATCCTGTTCCTGGTGGTCTCGATCGCGCTGACCTGGACGATGTATGTGACGCTGTCACGCAACGTCAGTGGGCAGACCGATACGTACTCGGCGATCTTCACCGATGTATCGGGACTGCATGCGCGCGATGACGTGCGGATGGCCGGGGTGCGAGTCGGCCGAGTCAAAGCCGTCGATCTCGACGGCACCCGCGCGAAGGTGACGTTCGAGGTCCAGCGCGGCCAGGTATTGTACGGCAATACAGCAGCGTCGGTCATCTATCAGAATCTCATCGGGCAGCGCTACGTCGGGCTGTCGCTGCGTGAGTTCGGTGACCCGAAGGTCTTGGCGCCGGGCGGGCAGATCCCGGTCGAACACACCGAGCCGTCGTTCGATATCTCGAAGCTGCTCAACGGATTCGAGCCGCTGTTCAGCGTGCTCGATCCGCAACAAGTTGACAACATCAGTGCGGCGGTGGTGCGGACACTCCAGGGCGACGATGGTGCGATCACCACTTTGATCGCCGAAACCGCCTCGCTCGCACAGGCATTCGCGGGACCGGACCAGGTTCTGGGCCAGGTGATCGACAATCTCGGTGCGGTACTGAGTGACATGTCGAAGCAGAGCGGCAGTCTGAAGACGGTGCTGCAGCAGACGCGCAGCATCTTCGATGCGCTGGCACAGCAGCGTGATGTGCTGTTCGAGCAGGTCGATTCGATCTCCGGCGTGCTGGGCCGCGCCGCGGCAGTGGTGCAAGGTGCCAGTCCCTCGATCAATGCGTTCGTCGATCGGCAACCAGGATTCGCCCAGCACTTCATGGACAACAAGCAGAAGTTCGCCGAGCTGGGTTTCAATTTGCCGTTCCTGCTGAAGGGTATGGCCCGCGTTACCGACAACGGCGCCTATGTGGATGCCTACGCCTGCGATGTGCAGGTGAGCATGCTGCCCGGATTCGATCCGCTGCTCGCGGCGATTCTCGGTGCGAGCACCCCCGGCGGCAAGGCCGAGAACTCGGTGATCTGCAGGTGAGGCAGCGATGATACGACGACTGAAAACCGTGTGGCGGCGGATGCGCGGCCGCCCGCTCGAGGACCGCAGCAAACTGGGGATCGGCCTGGTCGCGGTCACCGTTGTCGCGGTGGTCGTCGGGGTGACGGTATTCGTGAATTCGCTGCACCTCGGTGAGCAGACCTACCGGGCCGATTTCGCGCAGGCCGCGGGTCTGGGCTCCGGCGATGCGGTGACGCTCGCCGGTATCCAGGTCGGCACCGTGACCGGGACACGGCTGGCCGGGGACCACGTGGTGGTGACCATGAAGCTGCGCCGCGGCCTGCCGCTGGGATCCGATACCGGGGCCGCCATCAAACTGACGACGCTGCTCGGGTCGCGCTATGTCGAACTCCGCCCCGCCGGGTCGGGGCACCTCAGGGGCGATTCGATCGCACTGTCTCGTACCGAGGTGCCCTATGACCTGCAAACCGCGCTACAGAACGCCACCACGACCTTCAGCGGCATCGATGCCGATCGGGTCGCGCAGACGATGAATGCCTTGACCGCGCAACTGCGCGGCACGCCTGCCTTGATGCCCGAAGTTCTCGGCAACATCAGGTCGCTGTCGTCGGTGATCGCCGATCGGCGCACCCAGATCGGCGCGCTGCTGAACAGCACTGATCAGGTGCTCACGCTGCTCCACGAGCAACAGGCCGAACTGGCGGCCATGGTAGGTCAAGGACGAAATGTGTTGGAGCAGATAATTTCTCGGCGGCAGGCCATCGAAGGATTGCTGAAGGCCGCCACCACGCTGGTCCAACAGTTGAAGCCCATCGCGGTCGACGACGGTCCCGAAATCCAGCAACTGATCACCGATCTGACCCAGATGACGGCAATGATCGCTGGCCACGACGACCTGCTGCGCAACATCCTGCAGATCCTGCCGGTGCCGTGGCGGTTGTTCGCGAACGCCTCGGGGTCCGGTCAGGAATTGGCGGCCAACGCGCCCGACGGCGCCTTCATCGATTCCTTCATGTGCGCACTGAGCGGATACGCGAAACAAGTGAACCAGCAACCGTACTTCCAGGACTGCAAATGAATAGCGTGATCGCAGGAGCGAAGCTGGCGGCCGTCGCGCTTTTCGGCGCCGTGGTCGCCGGATGTTCCAGTGGCCCGATCGGCGGACTGACCGATACCTCGATCACGATTACCGCGCAGTTCGCGAATGCGAACGGCTTGTACACCGGCAATGCCGTCTCGGTGCTCGGTATGCGGGTCGGGAAAGTTGTCGACATCCAGGCGCGTGCGACGCACGTCGACGTCACCATGGATATCGATAAGTGGGTCAAGATTCCGGCCGACGCCCAGGCGGTTGTCGTGTCGGATTCCGTCCTGACCGACCGGCATGTAGAACTCACTCCGGTATATCGCGACGGTCCGGCGCTGGCCGATCACACCGTCCTCACCGCCGATCGCACCAGGACCCCGGTGGAATTCGACAGCCTGCTGGCGATGGCCGACAAGCTGTCCACCTCGCTGAGTGGAGACGGCAAAGGCCAGGGACCGGTCGGTGGTCTGCTGGACGTGGGCTCGCAGATCGTGGCAGGCAACGGGAACAATCTGCGCGACGCGATGAGCGATCTGTCGCGCGCAATGCAGCTCGGCCCGGACAACGGGGCCGCGACCCGAGCCGCGGTCACCTCGGTCGTCCAGAATCTCGATGCCTTGACCGCGGCCGCCTCCCGCAACGATCAGGCATTGCGCGAATTCGGTTCCGGTGTGCGGACGCTCAGCGATATCCTCGCCGACCAGCACCTCGGAGCCGGTGACACCGGGGCGAAACTCGATCAGATCATTATCGCGATGACCGATCTGTTGCAGCGTAACCAAGGCAATCTGCGGGCGCTGGCTTCGAATTCGAACACGATCACCAAATCCATGGCCGACTACAACGATAACCTGGCCGAATTTCTCGACGTCTTTCCGCTGGTGACGGACAACGCGTACAACGCGATCGACCAGAATGTCGGCGCATTGCGCGCCACGATCGATTTGAACAAGTTCTTCCTCGACGGCCAGATGCTGAAGACGGTGTGCAACCTGCTGGGGCTGAAGGAGCTCGGCTGTGCGACCGGAACCGCGCGCGATATGGGTCCCGACTTCGGTATCGGCCAGATGCTCGCGGTCATGGCGGGCGCACCGCCGAAATAGCAGAGATGACTCGATTATGACGAAATTCGGTTCGCGACAACGCCTGCTCCGCATCACCGCGGTGCTGGCCGTATCGACGGCTGCCTGCTCGGCCACCGGGTGTTCGGTGACCCTGGATAAACTCCCGTTACCGGCGCCGGGTATCGGCGGCGACGGCTATTCGCTGACGGCCACCTTCGCCAACGCGCTCAACTTGCCTGCCAAAGCGAAGGTCCGGCGGGGCGGCGCCGACATCGGTGAGGTCGAGTCGATGCAGGCCGAAAACTACACGGCCGTGGTCGTGATGCGGATCGAATCGGGTGTGCGGTTGCCCGCGGGGACCACCGCCGAATTGCGTTCGGCCACCCCGATGGGTGACGTCTTCGTCGCACTCACTCCGCCCGCCGAGCCGGATCCCGCAGCTCCCGATCTGGGTGACGGCGCGCGCATTCCGCTGCAGTCGACCTCGGCCGCGGCCACCATCGAGGAAGTGCTCACCAGAGCCGCCCTGTTCGTCAACGGTGGCGCCATCGAGAACATCACCAGCCTGGCCAACAGCCTCGGCGCGGCCGTCGGCGGTCGCGGTGACCGGCTGGCCGAAATGATCGAGCAGACCAGACAATTGGTGAACAATCTCGCGGCCCGGTCCGACCGGATCCGCGCAATCCTCGCGGCGACCGGCGATCTGAGCGCGACGATCGCCACGCAGCGGGCCGACGTCAGCGACGTGCTCGGCGCGGCCGGACCGGCTCTGCAGGTCATCGGCGACAACACCCGCGGCATCATCGATCTGGTCGGGCAGGTGAACCGGATCACCCAGCAGATCGCCCGATACCCCTCGGTGAACGGCACGAACGACCGCAGCCTGATGGAATCGGTCAATTTGCTGGCCGACGGCATGAACACCGCGGCGAACAATCCCGACGCGAACCTCGACGCACTCATCGGCCTGATCCCGCTGATCATGAAGGTGACGAGTGCGTCGTCGGCGCACGTGAATGTCGATGTCGCCCGGCTCGCGATCGGTGCGCTGCCGGATCCGAATACTCCGGCCGATTCCGGCTCGAGAATGCCGGACGCGACCGATTGGGTGAATTTCATCGGGTCGCTGGAGTACACCCTCAACCGCTTGCGAGAAAAAGTCGAGCCGGGCCGATGAACACAGCCGTAATTCTGGAGCCACCCGCGCGAGCGCTGGTGTACACGGCGCGGCAGATGTCGCGCCACCGCCTGCTGACCTCATGCGTGGGCCTACTGCTCGTACTGGTCCTGGGGCTGGGGTACCTGCTGCTGGGCTCCCTGCAACTCGATCCGTTCCGGTCGCAGTACCGGGTGCGGGTCGAACTGACCCGATCCGGCGGCCTGTTGCCCGATCAGGACGTCACGCTGCGCGGTGTCCGGGTAGGACGCGTGCGGTCGGTGGACGTCGACGGCGAGAAGGTCGTCGCTGTTGCCGAAATCCGCACCGGCGTGCGGATCCCGCGTGCAGGCGAGGTTCGGGTCGCCTCGTTGTCGGCGGCTGGCGAACAATATCTGGACTTCCTGCCCTCCTCCGAGAACGGCCCGTATCTGTCCGACGGCGACATCGTCGGTCGAGAGCACACCTCCACACCGGTCACGCTGGCCACCATGCTCGCCAGCATGAGCGGCACGCTGGCGCAGCTGGATCCGGCCCAGATCGAGGCGATACTGCGCGAACTCGGCGCGAGTTCGGCAGCGCCCGAGAAACTGGCCGCCATCGTCGACGGCGGTATGTTCCTGCTTTCGACCCTGGATTCGGTTCTGCCGCAAACAGTTTCGCTCTTGCACAACAGTAAGGCGGTGCTCACCACGCTGGGCGACGTCGCTCCGGGGCTGCAGACGACCGCCGCCAACCTGTCACAGACGATGGCGGGCGTCGGATCGATGACCGGTGGTTATCAGACCCTGGTCGACAACACCCCCGGTGCGCTCACCGCGGTGGACAAGATCATCGCCGACAACTCGCCGACCATGGTGCAGCTCCTCGGCAACCTGACCACCACGTCACAGATGGCCTACCTGCACGTCCCCGCGCTACAGGAATTCTTCTTCCCGCAGCAGCGCACGGGTTCGACGCTCGATGCCATCGTATCGGCCCTGCACGACGGAGGTGTGTGGGCCATCGTGAATCCCTACCCGAAGTACTCGTGCGACTACGACCTGCCGCGCCTCCCAGGCACCATTCCGGATTCCCCGGAACCGTATCTGCACGCGCGGTGTACGAATCCCGACCCGACGCTGATGCCGCGCGGCGCGGCGAACGCGCCCCGGCCGCCCGGCGACAACACGGCGACCATTCCACCCGGCGTGGATCCGCAGCAGCGCGCGGACCCGACACCGACCGGTCCGTACTCCGTTCCGCAGACGTACGGCGGCCCATTCGTGCAAGGGGGATAGCGCACCGGGGGAATGACGATTGCGAACAGGAGACAAGGATGAACAAGAGCTCGGTGATGGTAGTGGACAAGGCCGGCGACTCGGTCTCGCCCGAGGGCGATGGTGCGGCGTCCGATCAGGCGTCGGCCACGAATCCCGATGTGAACCAAGATGATTCGGCGTCGCCGACCATCGGCGCGGAAGCATCCGACGCCGCTGTGCACGCCGACGCCGCGGTGGACGGGGCAGTTGCGGGCGCGGCCGAGCACACCGGGAAATCCGGCCGCTCATCGCGCCGGTGGCTGCCGCGACCACTGACCGGGATCCTGCTGCTGCTCGTCGTAGTGTCGGTCATACTCGCGGCGGTGTTCGGCTGGAAACTCGAGACCCGCAACGATCGCGAAGCCGCGGGCACGGAAGCACTGGCGGCCGCTCGGGATTATGCGACGGCCTTGACCAGCATCGACTCCTCGCATATCGACGCCGATTTCGCGACCGTCCTGAACGGGGCGACCGGGGAATTCAAGAATATGTACAGCAAGTCGGCCGATCAGCTGAAACCGATGTTGCTGCAGGCCAAGTCGGTCAGCAAGGGACACATCGTCGCCGCGAGTGTGCAGTCCGCTTCCGAGAACCACGCCGTGATCATGCTGTTCGTCGACGCCGAGATCACCAACGTGACCAACCCGACGCCACGCATCGACCGCAACCGCATCTTGATGACCATGGACCGTGTCGACGGTCGATGGCTGACCAGCAAAGTCGAGCTGCCGTAGGCGATCGGCCCAGCTACCCGATTACAAAGCCCGATATCGAAATTCGAGAAGGAGAGGTGAATCTCCGTGACCACCAGTGCGATCAGCGACATCTACTACGACCCCTACGATGTCCGGCTCAATGCCGACCCCTACCCGATGTTCAAGCGGCTCCGCGAAGAGCTGCCCATCTATTACAACGAGCAGCACGACTTCTATGCGATCAGCCGGTGGGCCGATGTGAATGCGGGACTACTCGACACGGGCACCTACAGTTCCGCACGCGGAGCCATCCTCGAACTGATCAAGGCCGGAATCGAGATGCCGCCCGGAATTCTGATCTTCGAGGATCCACCGGTCCACGATATTCACCGAAAGCTCTTGTCGCGCATGTTCACTCCGCGCAAGATCCGGGAACTCGAGGACAAGATTCGTCAATTCTCCGTCCGCAGCCTCGATCCGCTGGTCGGCACCGGTCGGCTGGACTTCATCGCCGATATCGGCGCACAGATGCCGATGCGCACGATCGGCATGCTGCTCGGCATTCCCGAGGCGGATCAGGAAGCGATCCGAGACTTCGCGAACGATCAAATGCGGACCGAGGAGGGGCAGCCGATGAAGGCCGCCTCCGAGGGGATGGCCACCGGCGACATCTTCGCCGCCTATATCGATTGGCGTACCGAGCACCCGTCCGACGACATCATGACCGAGCTGCTCAATGTGGAATTCGAGGACGAGACCGGAACCGTACGGCGACTTACCCGCGAGGAGTTGCTGATCTACGTCAATGTGGTGTCCGGCGCCGGTAACGAGACCACGACGCGGCTGATCGGTTGGGCGGGCAAGGTGCTCGCCGAACATCCCGACCAACGGCGTGCGCTGGTCGAGAATCCGCGGCTCATTCCGAACGCGGTGGAGGAACTGCTCAGGTTCGAACCACCCGCACCGCACGTCGCACGTTATGTGACCCGGGATGTCGAACTGCACGGCCGGACGGTTCCGGAGGGCAGCGTCATGATGATGCTCATCGGTGCGGCCAACCGCGACGCCCGTCAATTCCCACCGGACGGTGACGTTTTCGACATCCATCGCGACACCCGTCAACACCTGACCTTCAGCGTGGGCACGCACTACTGCATGGGGTCGGCCTTGGCACGGTTGGAAGGGCGGATCGCGCTGGAGGAGATCTTGGCGCGCTTCCCCGAGTGGGAGGTCGACACGGCCAATACCAAGCTGTCGCCCACCTCGACCGTCCGCGGCTGGGAAACGTTGCCCGCCTTTACTTCCTGATCAACGAATCAACACAACGAATAGAGGTAGTCATGACCGGACGAGTCGAAGGAAAGGTCGCATTCATTACCGGCGCGGCGCGCGGCCAGGGTCGCAGCCACGCCGTGCGGCTGGCGCAAGAAGGCGCCGACATCATCGCCGTCGACGTCTGCAAACAGCTGGACAACGTGCCGTTCCCGATGCCGACACCGGAAGATCTCGCGACCACCGCCGATCTCGTCAAGGCCGAAGGTCGGCGCATTGTCACTGCCGAGGTCGACGTGCGGGACTACGCGGCGCTGAAGGCGGCGGTGGACAGTGGCGTCGAGCAGTTGGGCCGACTGGACATCATCATCGCGAACGCGGGCATCGGCAACGAGGGCGGTCTGCTGGTCGATCTCGAGGAAAACCTCTGGGACGACATGATCGGCGTCAACCTCGGTGGCGTCTGGAAAACCGTGAAAGCTGGTGCGCCGCATATGATCGCGGCCGGTCGTGGCGGCTCGGTCATCCTCACCAGCTCGGTCGGCGGTCTCAAGGCCTACCCGCACGTCGGACACTACGTCGCGGCCAAGCACGGTGTGGTCGGTCTCATGCGAACCTTCGCCGTCGAGTTGGGGCAGCACTCGATCCGGGTCAATTCGGTGCATCCCACTCACGTCAGCACAGATATGTTGCTGAACGAGGGAACTTTCAAGCTGTTCCGTCCCGACCTGGAGAATCCGGGGCCGAAGGATCTCGAGCCGATCTGCCAAATGTTCCACACCCTGCCGGTGCCGTGGGTGGATCCGATCGACATCAGCAATGCGGTGCTCTACCTGGCATCGGACGAGTCCCGCTACGTGACCGGCGTACCTTTGCCGATCGACGCGGGCAGCATGCTGAAATAGGTATGTCGGCGGCCATGACACAGTCGAAGAAGCTGGTCATCGGGGCCAGCGGGTTCTTGGGAAGCCATGTGACCCGGCGGTTGGCGACCGACGGTGCGGACGTGCGGGTGATGCTGCGCCCCACCAGTTCGACGCTGGGTATCGACGATCTCGACGTCGAACGCGTTTACGGTGACGTCTTCGACGACGCCGCACTGCGTTCGGCGATGAACGGATGTGACGTCGTCTACTACTGTGTCGTGGACGCGCGGATGTGGTTGCGCGATCCGGCGCCACTGTTCCGCACCAACGTCGAGGGTTTGCGGCATGTGCTGGACGCCGCTGTCGCGGCCGGACCGGACAAATTCGTCTTCACCAGTACCGCCGGAACGCTGGCCATCAGCAACGAGCGCCCGGTCACCGAGGACGACCCGCACAATTGGGACGACGGCGGTCCGTACATCGCGGCCAGAGTCGCGGCCGAGGATCTCGTGATGCGTTACGTCAGGGAAAAGTCCCTCCCGGCAGTCGCCATGTGCATCTCCACGACCTATGGCCCCGGCGACTGGGCGCCGACGCCGCACGGTTCGGTGATCGCCCGGGTCGCTGCCGGGCGATTCCCCTGCTACTTCGACTTCTCCTCGGAGGTGGTCGGGGTCGAGGACGCCGCGCGTGCGATGGTCCTCGCGGGCACCCGCGGCCGCCCCGGCGAGCGGTACATCATTTCCGACCGCTACATGAGCAGCCGCGAGGTCCACGAGATCGCCGCTGATGCTGTGGGAGTCCGCGCACCGCGCATCGGCTTGCCCCTTCGAATGCTCTACCTCGCTGCCCGCGGCAATGACCTCACCGCCCGTTGGGTGAACCGCGACCTCCCATTCGCCGCGGTCGGTGTGCGTATGGCCGAGTTGATGTCGCCGCTCGACCACGGCAAGGCCGAACGCGAACTCGGCTGGAAGCCCGAACCGGTGCAGGATTCGATCCGTCGCGCCGCGGAGTTCTTCGAGCACCGCAGACGGGGATGGCGACCGGGATGAGCGAGGCGCGGCGTGCCATCATGAGGCCATGGCCGCTCGTGAGAATGACGCATCGAGCGTCGAGGACAGGGTCGCGCGGCCGACGAACGCCGATGTGGCGCGGCTGGCGAATGTTTCGACCGCGACGGTCAGCTATGTCCTGAACAATGCCGAGGGCAAGCGGATTTCGGCGCGAACCCGGGAAGCGGTGTACGCCGCTGCCGAACAGTTGGGGTATCGGCCGAATGTCGCCGCGCGGAATCTGGCACGCGGCAAGGGGGGCGTGGTGCTGTACGTGGTGCCTCGGGTAGCGGTCGGTGACATGCCGATCGAGGCCGGTAACCGGATGACCACCGAACTCGCCCGCCACGGGTTGTTGCAGGTGCAGATCTTCCAGACCGAAGACGATCAGCAGGTCGTCGATGCCATCGGCAATCTCGATCCGACCGCGGTCGTCAGCATGTTTCCGCTGAGCGCTCGCGTACGCACCGCGGTGCGCGCGGCGAAGGTGCCGCATATCGAGATCGGACTGCTGCCCGCGCTCGGGGACCCGCTGTTGTCGGTCGGCACGTTGCGGGTCGGTCATCTGGCCGCGCGTGGGCACCGCAAGATCGCCTTCGCCTATACCGGAATCGCGAAATGGCGTGCCCTGGGCGACTATTGGTTCGAGGGCGTCGACCGAGCGGCACGCCTGCGGGATCTGCCGTCCATCAGCGTCGGCGAGGTCACCCCGGACAATGTCGCTGCTGTGGTGGCCGGGTGGGTGCGCGACGGGGTGACCGCTGTTTGTGCGCAGAGCGACGAGATCGCGGGCCTGGTGCTGTTCGGCATCCACGAAGCCGGACTCCGCTGCCCCGACGACCTCGCCGTCATCGGCGTCGACGCAAACCCCATGGGAGCGTTCAGTTCACCGCCTTTGACCACCGTGGAGTTCGATCCCACCGCGGTCGCCAACGCCGCGATCGCGGCAGTCCTCACCGAACTGGGGTATCCGGTGCCATCGGCTCCCGAGCCCACGGACATCGCCCGGCTCGTCGTGCGCGCCTCGACTTAGACCGCGCTCCGAATATCGCCTATCGGAAATTCTCGTGGCGGGGCCGCCTCGGTGAAGCCGGTGAAGTCACCTCTACCGGCTTCATCCCCAGTGCGCGGGAACACCGTTGCCGCCGACAATCCCGGTCGACCCGCTCAGTGGCTGATGTAGACCGACTTGATGTTGAAGTAGGACTCGATGCCCTTCTTGCCGCGCTCGCCGCCCCAACCCGACTGTTTGTGGCCGCAGATCGGCATCGAGGGGTCCGCCGCGAGCGCGGTGTTCACCCAGATCTGGCCGGCGCGGAGCTCGTTCACGACGCGGTGTGCGCGGCCGAGGTTTTCGGTCCAGATGGAGCCCGCGAGCCCGTAGTCGGTGTCGTTCGCGGCCGCGATCACCTCGTCCTCGTCGTCGAACGGGATTACCGAGCCGACCGGCCCGAAGATTTCCTCGCGGATGAGCCGCATGTCGGGGGTGGTGCCGGTGACGATCGTCGCCTCGTAGAAGTAGCCGCGGCGGTCCATTACCTTGCCGCCGGTTACCACCTGCGCGCCACCGGCCACGCCGTCGTTCACGATGCCTTCCACGCGTTGGCGCTGCTTCTCACTGATCAGCGGCCCGAGGACCGAGTTGGGATCATCGCTTCCGCCCATCGGAAGCATCTTGGCGAAGGCGGCGAGTCCGTCGACGACCTGTTCGTAGATGCCGCGCTGAACGTAGATGCGCGAGGTGCAGGAGCAGTTCTGGCCCGACCCGGCCAGCAGGCCCATGCCGGCCCCCATGATCGCTTTGTCCAGATTGGCGTCGTCGAACATGATCAGCGGTGATTTGCCGCCGAGTTCGAGGGTCAGGCGCTTGAGGTTGCCTGCGGCCGCCTTGACGATCAGCCGTCCGACCTCCGTCGACCCGGTGAACGCGATCTTGTCGACGTCCGGGTGCGCGGTGAGCGCCGCACCCGCGGTCTCACCGTAGCCGGTGATGACATTGAGGACGCCGTCTGGCAGGCCCGCCTCGCGGAAGATCTCCTCCAGTTTCAGCGCGGTGAGTGGCGTCTCCTCGGCGGGTTTGAGGACAGCGCTGCAGCCTGCCGCGAGGGCGGGCGCGACCTTGAGCATGGCGACGAAGAACGGGCCGTTCCAGGGGATGATGAGGCCGACGACGCCGACCGGCTCGAGCTGAGTGAAGGTGTGGTAGTTCTCGAAGTGTCCGAGTAGTCCGTCGGATACGAGGTTGCTCGACTCGCCGTGGATCTTGCCGACCCAGCCGGCGTAGTACACCAGCATCTCGAGTGACACCTTGATGATCTGCCGCGCGGCCATCGCGTTCATGCCGTTGTCACGGGCCTCGATCTCGGCGAGTTCGTCGGTCCGAGCCCTGATGATATCCGCGGCGCGGAAGAGCACCTCCGCGCGGTGCGCGGCGGGCAGCTTGCGCCAGACACCCGACTCGAATGTTTCGCGTGCCCGGGCCACCGCAGCGTCAACGGTCGCCTGGTCGGAATCGACGACCTCCGCGATCAGCTCCTCGGTGGACGGGTCGAAGACCGGAATGATCCCCGAGCTAGGGCTTTCGACCGCAGGATCGATGTCGATGGTGTTGCTCAATGTCCCTCATCCTTTCGCCGAGCCGCTCCGACACGGAGAAGCGCGATGCCTTCAGTTATCGAGAACCCTGCGCTGTGCAGCACAGGAAAGATCTGGCCGCCTGCCGCCCGCAGGACTTGGGGCAGCGCCGACAGTTGGTTCGAGGCTGGCCCTGCGTCCCGAGGCGAAGGATCCATGGTCGTTGCGGCTGAGCTTAAGCGCTTAACTAGAACAGGTCCAGTGCCTATTGATCGCGGTTGCGCGGCTGGCACCGGCGCAGCCGGAGTATCTCGGCGAGGTGTGGGCTGCATCGCGGCGGTATCGAGTTCGGTGTTGGTCGGTCATCTCGGTGACCGGACTCGCGGCAGGTGATCGCGGGCGCGCTCGTTGATGCGGGAACTCCGCGTCGTAGTGGTTCTGGCGACATAATAAGTGGCTCGCATTTATCGAGCGATTCCGATGATCGTCGCCTGCTCCGCCGTATTCGTGTACAGACATATCGCGCGGCAATGTTGGATCGAGTGGGCAGATACCATCAGTTTGTCGAAGAAATGCTCACACATGGAGGGCTGGCATGGCGAAGAAAGTGACCGTTACCATGGTCGATGATTTGGATGGCACGTCGAAAGCCGATGAGACCGTTGAGTTCTCCCTCGACGGGGTTACCTATCAGATCGATCTTTCGAAAAAGAATGCCGGAAAGCTCCGTGAGGTACTGGAGCCTTGGACGGGGAACGCGCGCAAGCTCGGGCGGTTGAAGTCCAGGTCCAAGACCGGAGGCATCGGTAAGGACATTCGGTCGACGGTGGACCGGGAACAGTCGCTCGCTATCCGAGAATGGGCCCGCAAGAATGGGCACCAGGTATCGGCGCGCGGCCGGATCTCCGCTGACATCGTCGCCGCTTACAACGCTGCCAGGAAGTAATTCGGCCGCCACGACGAGCTATTTCGCCGACCGCTCGGTATCCCTCGTGTTCGAGTGCAGCGGGGAATGGGAGATTCATTCCTTGCTGAGCGCCGATTTCATCGGTTGGTGTCAGTGGTGATGTTCGAAAAGACCCGCCTGGATACGGGTGCGCACCCCTCGGCCCATGGCTCGTCGACGCCGACGGTGGCCGCGTTGTCGGGCGGCATGCCGAAGGGGCGAGGAGCGACTTTCACCGTCACCGGGTCGAGGCCCGTCGTATCGGCAACCGTCCCACATGTGTGCGAGCCGCGCCCGCACCAGATCACGAACTTCGCTGTCACCGCAGGCGGCAAACCCTTGCAGCTGTAACAACAGGGTGGTGCGGTCCGCCAGCAACTCGTAGTACTGCGCCCCCATCAGCGCCAGCGCGTCCAGGCCCCGGGTAGCGGCCACGGCCGCAGTCGAACTCGAAGCCAGCCGACGAGACCGTACCGCCAACTCAGTCGCGCCTTTCATCTCGTGGGGCGCAAAGGAACGAGCTGACCGGCCATCGGAAGGCAACCCCGAGGTGCGGTCGGTGCGGCAATCCGATACGGGCACTTCGTGATTCAGATGCCCCGGCCACGCTGGAACCTACGCCCCGGGATCTCGGCCGAGTCGATACCGTGCCGGGTTACCCCGCGATGGTTTGCGGGGCAAGGGATTCGGGATAGATCTGCTCGACGCGGTCGCGTTTGGTGTACATGTCCCAGTAGTACTCGGCGAGGTCGTCGGGGTCGACAACGGGGAAGGCCGCAAGCGAGTCCGAATCGGCCTCCGCCGCGGCGGCCGCCTCACTGCGGGCGATCATCGCACCGATGGAGAGGGTGCCCGCATAGATGCCGGTGTCGGCGAGCTCACCGTTGAGGGAGTACAGGTAGTTGCGGGCGGCGGACATCACCGGGCCGACACCGCTGAGGTGGGGCATCGGCTGCGCCGCCGAATAGCCGTGGGTCAGCAGGAACGCGCCGTCGCCGCGCTCGGTCCATTCCGGCAGCACGGCACGGACCACCTCCACCGGGGTGAGCAGCAGCAGCGGGATCAGTCCCTGCAGGGTGATCGCATCGAGCTGGGCGGCCGGGGTGAAGCCCTGCTCACCGCCGATCGGCCCGTATTCGACGACGTCGATGCGGCCGAAGCGCGCGCGGATGGCCGCGACCAGTGCGGGCACTTCGGCGGGCTCGGACAGATCGGCGGAGAAGGCGGCCGCCTCGATGCCCTTACCGGCGAGCTGCTCGACCAGCGCGTCCAGGCGGTCCTTGCGGCGCGCCACGAGAGCGACGCGGAAGCCTTCGCGCCCGAAGCGGTGGGCGACGGACACGCCGAGGCCGGTACCGGCTCCGAAGATGGCAATCACTTTGGACATACAGCTACTCCTTTGAATGGGCCAGGCGCATGTTTGGGCCGGGCGCGGTGAGTGGTCAGGCGTTGTTGGGCTGACCGGCGGGGGCTGCGCAGCTGCCCGGGCCGCAAATCGCTGCGTCGCCGCCGGTCTCCGAAATGGACGGCTGGGTTTCGTTCCAGAGCTTGTGCAGTACGTCGAGCAGGGTTGCCGTGTCCTGGGCTCCGGACAGGGCATACCGGCCGTCGAGAACGATGAACGGCGCGCCGGTGGCTCCCAGTCGCCGAGCGTCGCGTGCCTCGTCGTGCACCTGCTGCTGGAACCGGCGTTCGCTGAGCGCACGCCGGGTCTGCGCACGCTCCAGACCGAGCTTCTCGGCGAGTTCGAGCAGGACATCGAGGCCGAAGATCGGCCGGGCCGCACCGAAATACGCCTGGAAGATCGCATCCCACGCGGCGCGGTTCTTGCCTTCGTCCGAGGCGTAGGCGAGGAATTCGTGGGCCAGCTGCGTGTTGCCGACTTGGTTGTTCAGCACGATGTAAGGGCTCAGCCCCTCCTGGTCGGCGATCGCCTCGATCCGGCGCGTCATCGTCTCCAGTTGCTCGCCGGTCATGCCGTGCTTGTGCCGCAGGGCTTCGCGCACGCCGATGGTGCGGTCGGTTGGGAACCCGTCGCTCAGCGGGAACGAACGGTGGATCACCTCCACCTCGTCGCCGTGCTCGAACTGCTCGACCGCCCGATTCAGGCGATGGTTGCCCAGACCGCACCAAGGGCAGGTGACCTCGGCCCAGATCTCTATCCTCATGACGCGCCTCCAATTCCTACTGTTTGTGCGTAGCGCCATAATGGGCCAGTATTGAAGGTCGTGCAAAAGGCACATCGATGTCTGTGCCGGAGAGGAATGTGCGCCATGGAGGTCACCGCCCGATCGAGCGTTGCCGCAGGCCGCGGGCCGTGCGCTGGAATTCCCACCGGGCAGATGGAGTTCATCCGGCAGGTACTGGACCGTGTCGGGGACAAGTGGAGCATGCTCGTGATCGCCGTCCTGGACGCCGGGCCCCGGCGCTACACCGACCTCCAGCACGACGTTCCCGGCATATCCCAGCGCATGCTCACCCTCACATTGCGCCAGCTGCAGCAGGACGGACTCGTGACCAGAACCGCCTATGCCGAGGTGCCGCCGCGCGTGGAATACGCGCTCACGCCACTGAGCCGCAGCCTGCTCGAGATCGTCACGTCCCTGATCACCTGGGCCTCCGACCATCACGACGAGATCCGGGACAACCGGGCCCGCGCCACCGCAGCGGCGTCCTGAGAGCCAGGGCGGGCGTGCGCTGCCGGTCCGCTACGACGTCACACTCTTCGTGGCCGGGGTATCAGGGGTTGCGCAGCGTTTGATCGGGGGCAGGGCTGCCGAAGTGGGTGGTGGCCCAGGTGGCGAGCAGGGTCATGGCGTCGGCCGAGGGGCTGGCCGGTTCTGGACTATAGATGGTCAAGACCAGACCGGGATCGGCTGGCAGCGGCATCGTTTCGTAGCCGACCTCGATATCGCCCACCACGGGATGGTGGAAGCGCTTGGTGCCGGTGTAGTGCAGGCGCACATTGTGTTTGGCCCAGCGCACCCGGAATTCTTCGCTGCGCGTGGACAATTCGCCGACCAGGTCGGAGATGCCGCGATCGTAGGGGTCGCGGCCGGCGTCGGTGCGCAGCAGGTTGACCGAGCTGTCGGCCATCTGGTCCCAGTCGGGGTAGAACTCGCGTGCTCGCGGGTCGAGGAAGCAGAATCGGACGAAGTTGACCGGGTGGCTGCGATCGGGATGCAGTTGGTCGGGGTAGAGCGGGCTGTAGAAGGCGTAGGCCAACTGGTTGCCGCACACGAGGTCGTGGCGGGGGTTGCGCACGAATGCGGGCACGGTCATCGCATCGCACAGCCGCTGAATCATCGGCCGGACGGTTTTCGTGCGCCGCGGCCGGGACCGCTGTGGGCCGGTGGTGACGGCGCGGTGCAGGTCGAACAGGTGGGAGCGTTCGGCCTCGTCGAGTCGCAGGGCACGGGCGATCGCGTCGAGCACGGATTCGGAGACACCGCGGACCTTGCCGCGTTCGATCTGGGTGTAGTAGTCGACCGAGAGTCCGGCCAGCGTGGCGACCTCTTGACGCCGTAGCCCGGGCACCCGGCGCTTGGCGGCGTCGTAGACCGGTAATCCGACCCGTTCGGGGGTGATCCGGGCCCGCCGCGACGCAAGAAACTCACCGATCTCAGCCGCGCGGTGCTCGCTGTCCATACCGGCGAGATTACGACCCTGCGGGCCACGGCCACCAGGTTCTGCGAGAGGGGTGCTGCCAGCACCCCTATGACCGTCGCCTCCCCGTGGCGTCGTTTGCCGGGTTGCATGGTCCTCGGTCACCGAGGCTCCACCGTGTCAGGGCCTCGCTTGTGGCCGGAAACTTTTCGGCGCAGACCGCAAGGAGCATCAAATATGAGAACGAAATCCGAGATCGTAGGAGGGACGGCCTTCGCGG
>NZ_BDBY01000180.1 GCF_001613225.1 Nocardia pseudovaccinii NBRC 100343 | reverse complement strand
CCCGATCGAATCTCGTGCCGGGCGACACGGCCAATGGTGCGGACAATTTCTACACCAGCGACCGGGTCGTCGTTGAGAAGGTTTCGTTCAAGAACCAGTACCAGATGAATGTTGTGGGGAACCTGTTCGTTCCGAAGGACCTGAACCGCAATGGGAAGAATGCGGCGATGGTCGTCGGACACCCTATGGGTGCGGTCAAGGAGCAGAGCGCGAATCTGTATGCCACGAAGATGGCCGAGCAAGGATTCGTCACCATGTCGCTCGATCTGTCGTTCTGGGGCGAAAGTGACGGTCGGCCCCGCAACGCTGTTTCACCGGATATCTATGCCGAGGATTTCAGTGCCGCAGTGGATTACCTGCGCACTCGGTCATTTGTCGACAAGGAGCGGATCGGTGCGATCGGCGTTTGCGGCAGCGGCAGCTTCGTCATCAGCGCGGCCAAGATCGATCCGCGCATCAAGGCCGTCGCGACGGTCAGCATGTACGACATGGGCGCCGCCAACCGCAATGGGCTCAGGCATTCGGTTACCGTCGAGCAGAGAAAGAATATCCTCACACAGGCAGCGCAACAGCGTGATGTGGAGTTCTCCGGCGGTGAAACCGCATACACCAGCGGAACGCCTGAAGAGTTGAACGAGAACTCGACTGCGATCGATCGCGAATTCTATGATTTCTATCGCACGGCCAGAGGTTACAGCCCGGACACCACGACGCATCCGATGCTCAGCAGCAACGTCAAGTTCATGAATTTCTACCCGTTCGCCGACATCGAGACGATCTCTCCGCGGCCGATGCTTTTCATCGCGGGCGAAAATGCGCATTCTCGAGAATTCAGTGAGGAGGCATACCGGCTTGCCGCTGAACCCAAGGAACTGGCGATCGTGCCCGGCGCCGGTCATGTCGATCTTTACGATCGCGTCGATCTCATCCCGTTCGACAAGTTGACGACGTTCTTCCGCAACAACCTGAACTGACCCACGAAGGAGACCGAATATTATGCGAGGCACCGTTATTCACGCTCCCGGTGATATCCGCTTCGAACAGCTGCCTGATCCGGTGATCACCGCGCCGACCGATGCGATCATCCGCACCGTCGCCACCTGCGTATGCGGGTCGGACCTGTGGCCCTACCGTGGCATCGACCCGGTCGACGATCCGCACCCGATGGGACACGAATATGTCGGCATCGTCGAAGAAATCGGGGACCAGGTGAGCGCCGTGGCACCGGGCCAGTTCGTCATCGGTTCCTTCGCCACCTCCGACAACACCTGCCCGCACTGCCGCAACGGCTACCAATCCGCATGCGTGCACCGCGAATTCATGACCACCTGCCAAGCCGAATACGTGCGCATCCCGAACGCCGACGGCACTCTCGTCGCCACCCCCGACCAGCCCGACGACAGCCTGATTCCCAGCCTGCTCACCCTCTCGGACGTGATGGGCACCGGCTGGTACGCCGCCGTCGCCGCCGAAGTACGACCCGGCGCGACCGTCGCCGTCGTCGGTGACGGCGCGGTCGGGCTCAGCGCCGTACTCGCCGCGAAAGAACTCGGCGCGGAACGGATCATCGCGATGAGCCGCCACGAATCCCGCCAGAAGCTGGCGACCGCGTTCGGTGCGACCGACATCGTCACCGAACGCGGCGACGACGGCGTCACCGCGATCATGGACCTCACCGCCGGTGTCGGCGCGGACTCGGTGCTCGAATGTGTCGGCACCGGCGAATCGATGTCGCAAGCCCTGCGCTCGACCCGCCCCGGCGGCAACGTCGGCTTCGTCGGCGTCCCCCACGACGTACAGATCTCCGGTGAGAAACTGTTCTTCTCCCACGTCGGGCTGCGCGGCGGCCCCGCCCCGGTCCGCCGTTTCCTACCCGATCTCATCGACCGCGTCCTCACCGGCCGCATAGACCCCGGCCAAGTCTTCGACCTCACCCTGCCACTCGAACAGGTCGCCGACGGCTACCGCGCCATGGATGACCGCCGAGCCATCAAAACCCTCCTGCGTCCCTGACCGGGGCAAAGCTTCGATGGCGCAAGGTTTGCGCGACACCGGCAGGATCCTCGTACTTGTGTAGGCGCGCGTCCTTACCGGCGCTTCGCGCGATGCCGTCGCCACCAGGTCACGCCCCGTACGGCGTGGAGGGCGCCGAGGATGAGTAGCACGACCACGCTGTCGAGGTTGGTTGCTACCGGCTGGCTCGGTGGTGCGAGTTCGATTCCGCTGATATCGGTTTCGGCCACCAGGAACTGCGGGCGCGTACCCAGTCCGATCCGGGCGTGCACGCCGGTCGCCCGTGCGACGAGGAAATGTGCCAGCTCGTGGACGAATACCAGTGACCAGCCCGCGGCGACGCTGAGCGCGAGCACGACGCTGCCGCCGGGACTCCAGAGCAGGTTATGGAAACTCGGCACCAGGTCGGGCCGTTCGACGAGTGTCGCGACTGCGGCAACCATCAGACAGGCGAACAGCACCGGAAAGACCGGGCTCAGCGCGAACCGCACATGCTCGGGGCGTATCCGCGGAAACGATGCCGGTCGCGACGGGGTGCACGGCACCGGCCGTTCATCGACCTCGGCCACGAACTCGGGCTCCATCAGTGCCTCGACGAAGGACAGCACATCGAACTCGCGTCCCTCGGCGCAGGCCAGTCGCTCGGCTGCCTGTTCGATGGTGTGACCGGCTCGCAGCGACTCGAGTGCGGTCACCCCCGCCCTTGGCAGGGCCACGAACTGCCGAGTCTCGAATCGGCCCACGATCCACTCGTCGCGATCGGGCCGAATCGCCAAGTCGTGCAGTCGGATCCGACTGTCGGATCGCGGGGTGATCGCCGTGTGCGGCGTCGGTCACGGCGAGCTGCCGCATGCTGGGCAATCCGGCCGGGAGGTAATGCGGTCGGGCGCCGACGCATCCAGTCGGACCAGATTCACGTCGTATCGGAACCCTGGTTCGATCGGCGGGGCGCCGGTCAGCGTCGCAAGCGCGAAATGCGTGAGGAGCGTGCCGGTGGGGGTCGCCGATATGATGTTGACCGGATGCCGGGGCAGTTGTGGCGCAAGGCTTTCCAGCGTCGTCTCCGGAGGCAGCCGCATATCCGCCTGTTCGGCTCGGTGATCGTGCAGGCATTCCCAGCAGGCAGTCTGCCCGGGGCCGTGCAGGCTGTCCGACATGGTCGGGCCGTGGTAGCCGCCGACGACCCATGGCACGCCGACGGCCAGGCACGCCCGGTTGGCCCATCGGCGGATCGTGCGCGGCTGGTCAGCGCACAGGGCGAGCAGGTCGTACCCGGGTGAGCAGTTCGGCCAGGTCGGACTGCCCTGTTATCCGCCGCTGTTCGCCGGTGACCCGCACATCGGAGTTGAGCGCGCGCAATCCGACGACTGTTGCATCGCGTCGGCCGCGGGCACTCCCGGATAATCGGACAGCACCACGTCGACTATTTTGTCGGGTGATCTGCTGCCATCCAGTGCGCCGATCAGAACCCGTACCCGGCCATCCGGATCTTGGATTTCCACTCCGAGGCGGTGGACCGTGGCGCCGATCCTGATATTGCCGTCGATCGTGACATGCCGACCGTGTTCCGGTTTGATCCGTGGCCGCAGCATCTGTTCGGCGCGCATCCGGCCTACCGGGCACTGTTAATTGCCGCCATTACCACCGCTGTCGCCGGTGGTCTCCTTCTTGTCCAGCGGCCCGGCGATCTGGCGCTCGCGGGTTTGAAATGCGCAAAGCGGGCCAACTCGGACATATCTGGAGCTGTTCCCCGAATACCTAGGAATCGCCATGACCGAAACACCCACCGGGTCGTATGTCTCGACGTCGTCCACGGAGACACGGTCGGTTGCCGAGCTGGTCAACGATGCGACCGAGCAAATGGGCCGCCTGATCCGGGACGAGATCAAGCTCGCGGAACTGGAAGTGCAAAGCAAAGGCAAACGTCTGGGGCGCGGCGCGGTTATGACCGGTGCCGGGGCGCTCGCGGTGTGCTACGGCGGTGCCGCCGTCATCGCGGCGGTGATCATCGCCCTCGCGGGTCCGCTGTCGGGCTGGGCCGCCGCGCTGATTGTCGGAGCGGTACTGCTCCTCGTCGGCGGCGCGCTGGCTGCCATCGGCATGAAGGACCTGCAGAATGCGGTCCCGCCGGTCCCGCGGGAGGCGATCACCGGCGTACAGCAAGACATCCATGTGATCAGGAGCGGAGGATAGCGATGAGTGATGAGAGCAAGCCCTCGGTCGGATCACCCGAGGCGGAACTGCTGCGCGCCGATCGCGACCTGACCAGACAAGAGCTGGGACAGACCATGGCGGAACTGACCGACAAGCTCGATGTGAAGGGCAGAGCCGAGGCAGAACTACATCACACCGTGGACAATGCCCGCGCCAAAGTTCATCATGCGGCCGAAGTTGTGCGGGAGAAGCGTGCGAAAGCGGGTGCCGCAACGCAGGACCGCGCCGTCCAGTTCGCCGCCGTGACGCGCGGTCGCCCGGTGCCTGTCGCCGCCGTAGTGACCGCCGCGGTCGCGGCCTTGGTGACCTGGCTCATACTTCGCGACCGTCGCGACCTGGGCAAAAGGCGGCTACCGCGCCGCCGTCGTCATCGGCAGTGACCTGCGAACCCGCACCATCTGCTGACCCGTCGCGCTGCTGGAGATGTTGGGCGGCAACATGTTCGGCACCGGGACTGTCCGAGGAGCAGCCCGCGGGGCTTGCTCCCGGACGGTACTATTACCTTTCGATCACAGCTGTGGTCGACTGAATCACGTGGCCCGGCACGGGCTTTCAGGCACGTGTCGGCGCGCGACAGCCGATGAAATGTGGGGAAAACTATGAGCGCCACCAAGTTCGCCGCCACCGCCCTGCTCGCGATCGGTGCGACCGGCATTACCGCAGGCGCCGTGCAGGCCCAGCCGGTAGCAACCGACATCACCGTGCAGGCGACCGATCACGGCATCAACTTCATCACCGCACCGACAGCAGACCGCCGAGGAGTCAGCACCACCGTCGAGGCCGGACGGTTCACCGTGGCCGCCGATGCGCTTTCGATAATGCTGACCGACGCCGCGGGCAATGCGGTGACCTCGATTCCGCTGGGGCTGCAGACCGCGGCCGGGACCGTCGCCCTGACGCCGGAGATCGCCAATGACGGCCGAACCCTCACCCTCACAGCGCAATCCGATACCACGCGGACCGCGCAGGCAATCGATGAGGCCTCCGACACGATCGCCCGCAAGCAGTACAACGCCGGGATCGGCGCGCTCATCGGCGCCGGGATCGGCGCGGTGATCGGCTTCTTCCTCGGTGGTGTCGGTGCCCTCGTCACCGTCCCGATCGGCGCGGGCATCGGGGCCCTGATCGGCTACTCCACCCCCTGATTCCGGATCACGAGCACGTCGAGTCCCTGTGTGCCGCTACCGAACAGCAGCGGCACACAGGGACTCGCGTCTGTCGGCCCACCCCTGACCGATCCGGCTGCGCCGTTCGTGGAGGAATTCGTCGGATCCGGCGCGAAACTGGCCTATCTGACCGTCTCGCGGGTGCGCGATGTCGCCTATGACAAGGTGGTCACCGCTCGGGTGGGGGAGTCGGCGCAGGGTGTGATCGAACGCGCGATGCCATGCTCGCGACCAGTCAAGGTGCCGCGCTCGTCACCGACGGCCGTGGCGCGGTGGTCGGCTCGCTCGGCATCAACTCGGTGACGGAGGTGATTTCGTCTGCGCCGCATTCCGATCGACGTGTGAACTCGTCGCCGCAACGGCGATGCTCACCCCCGGCACGATTTCCGAACACCTGACCGACAAGCTGATGCAGGACCTCAACGGCCGCGTCGATATCGATGGTGAGGATCCCGCCGACGTCGCCTACGACTGGCTGAAGAGCGAGAAGCTGGTCGAATAGCTAATTGTCGACCGGGGGTTGCAGGCTTATACGGTCGGCGAGGGCGTCGACGGCGTCCGCGTCGGCGTAGGCCTCGGTGGTCAGTTCGAGGAATGCGGCCCAGCGGTTTATGCGTGGTGTCCAGCGTTGGATAAAGGCGTGGGCATGTTCGAACTCACCTTGCGTGCCGCTTATTCGCGCACGAGCGGCCGCCTCGGTGGCGGCCTGCACGGTGTTCTGGGCCAATGCCAATTGTTCTCGGCAGTGGTCGGCGTCCGGGACTTCCTCGCGCACGGTGTCGGCTTCGACCCGCAGGTTGAGGATGAGTCCGGCCAGTCGGGGGTCGGCGGGCCCCGACCGTGGGGCGCAGGTTCCCGCGGCGATGGCTTTATCGCGGCGTTCACGTCGTCGTCGCTCCCGTTTCTCGGCCAGCGCCACTTGCTTACGGTAGGTCTCGGTGTCCGCTACGGTGACCACGGGATAGGTCAATACAGCTGTCGCCGAGAGCATTTCGACGCCATTACCGTCGCAGACCTGGATGGTGACCCGCTCCAGCGGCCGGTCCGGATCGGGTTCGTCCTCGAGGCGGGCGTCCAGGACCGCGTTTCGGTATTCGATCATGATGTCTGCGACTACTCGGTCGAACACCGCGGTGCCGACCTCGATGTGGTTGGTGCAGGTGCGGCCGGTGCAGTCATCGGGAATGCCGAATTCGCCGTCACCGGAGTCGACAACGGATTTCCCGGTCGGACCGCTGCCGACAACCTCCCAGGCGTAGGTGTTGGATTGCGCTACTTCGGCTCGCTCCACACAGTCCTCGGACATGGCCTGACCGTACTTCATGAAGGTGTCGCGGATCGGTTGTTCTCCGAAGCCGTCGAGATATGCCGTTGAGCCCGGCGCGTCGGCGCGGACAGCATCCCGCTGGTGATACCGGGCTCACCCGAGGGGGCCGGTATGCGGATGGGCCTGGAAGAAGTCCCACATGATCTGATTGGCGTTGAGCGATGCGGTAGCGCCGACCAGTGGTTCGGGGGCGATCGGCGGCGAGCCCGGCCAGGTGTGGCCGCCGCCCAGCAGCGCATAAAGCTCGACGGCGCCGTTTACGGGACATGGATAGCGGAACATGGTGACGTCGCTGGCAATCCGGTGCTCTTCCGGCTCGGGCCCGCAGCCGTTGCGTTGCGCCCAAGCGGCCGCCTGCGTCGGGATGCTCGCCGGTCCCGGACCGTCGACGCCGCTCGGCGTGGTGCCGCCCCGCCCGGCCGCCGAACCCGAACCGTCGGCCGACGGCAGCAACTGGGCGTTGGGACCGGGTCCGCCGGTGTAGGCGACGAACGGGTCGGCTGTGCCATGGAACGCGATGACGGGTATCGGACGCGCCGGATGGCACCAGGCGAAGTCCTGCAGTCCGGCC
>NZ_BDBY01000179.1 GCF_001613225.1 Nocardia pseudovaccinii NBRC 100343 | reverse complement strand
GCGTCAGCAGCTCCGACAGATAGGCGACATCGGCGCTGTTTTCGCTGAAATCCCAGCGTGGCCAACCGGGTTCGTCGAGTTGCGGGGTGATCGTCGCGAATCCGTGCTCGATTCCGAATTGGCCGACACCGGTGGCGACGTGTTCGATCTGGGCGGGCTCGAGGTACCCGTGGATATCGAAGACCACAGGTAGCGGCGATATCCCTGCGGGAATGTCCTGTACGTAGCTACCCGATTTTCCCGCCGCCACGAACTGCCCAGTGGATGTTCCCGGGGCGGGTGCGGGTAAGGCGCATCCTGCGGAAGCCACCGGATGGTCTGCGTGCGGCTGCTCGGCTGCTGCCGTGTTGCCGCCGCACACGAGTGTCACCGCCGTGACGAACGCCGTTGCGGTGGCTGGCCATATCCGGCGGTGCGCCGTTCGCGCTGCACTGGAAGGATCGTTCTTCATCATGAGAGGTATGTTCTCATCGCCGCGCCTTCGATGGGCGGTTGTGCAGATGGGTGGCACGTGCGGCCGAACTTGTCGGTGGCGACCGCAATACTGTCGCGTGCCGATGAATTCGAGCCGCCGGTCCCGTCTCTACCACTGTGGCGAGATCCGATGAATCGGCAACGCGCCACACATATTCCTGTCGAGACGCCCTGGAGGTACACCCGATGTCAGCCGAACTTTCCGCCCCCGCCTCGGGAGGGCGGACGCCGACCGTCATCCGGGTACTGGTACTCGCGACCTTCGTGGTGATACTGAACGAAACCATCATGATCAACGCGATCCCGCGGCTGATGGCCGACCTCGAGGTCACCGAGCGGGCGGCGCAATGGGTGTCCACCGCGTTCATGTTGACGATGGCCGCCGTCATCCCGACTACCGGCTGGTTCCTGCAGCGGGTGTCGACCAGGCGGGCCTATGCCGTGGCGATGGGGGTCTTCCTGGCGGGGACCGCGCTGGCGGCCGTCGCGCCGTCGTTCGCGGTGCTGCTGCTCGGACGGGTTATTCAGGCCGGCGGTACCGCGGTAATGATGCCGCTGCTGATGACCACACTCATGACCGTGGTGCCCGAGCAGGACCGCGGCCGGGTGATGGGCAATGTCACCCTTGCCATTTCGGTGGCGCCCGCGCTCGGCCCGGTAGTCTCCGGGATGGTGCTGCAGATCGGTTCGTGGCGTTGGCTTTTCGTGCTGGTCCTGCCGATCACCGCGGTCGTCATGTGGCTGGGTCTGCGTCGGCTGGAGAATGTCGGTGAACCGCAGGCCGGGGCGATCGACTCGGTCAGCGTGGTGCTCGCCGCGCTCGGATTCGGCGGGCTGGTATTCGGGCTCAGCCGGTTCGAGAGCGACAACCTAACCAGCCCGGCCCTGATCGTCGCCGCGGGTTCGGCCCTCATCGCCGTATTCGTCTTCCGTCAGCTGCGCCTGCAGCGCACCGGCACCCCGCTGCTGGATCTGCGGGTCCTGCTTTCCGGCACCTACGCGAAGGCGCTGGTGCTGATGTCGGTCGCGTTCATGGCGATGCTCGGCTCGATGATCCTGCTGCCGCTGTATCTGCAGAATCTGCGCGGTCTGAGCCCCTTGCAGACCGGCCTGCTGGTGATGCCGGGTGGGCTGGCGATGGGTCTGCTCGGACCGACGGTCGGTCGCCTTTTCGACCGCTTCGGTGGACGCGTACTGGTCATTCCCGGCTCGGTCGGGATCGCCGCTGCGCTGGGCGGATTCACCCAGATCTCGATGTCCATGCCGTACTGGCAGCTGCTGGCACTGCACATCCTGCTGATGGTGTCGCTGGCCGCCGCCTTCACCCCGGTCTTCACCCTCGGGCTCGGCGCGCTTCCGCAGCACCTGTACTCGCACGGCAGCTCGATGCTGGGCACGCTGCAGCAGGTCGCCGCGGCGTTCGGCACCGCTCTGGTGGTGACGGTGATGTCGGCCCGCAGCACCGGACTCGTCGCCGACGGCACCGACCCCGTCACCGCCCACCTCGACGGCATGCGCCTGGCCTTCCTGGTCTCCGCCGCCCTGGCACTGGTCGTGATCGCCATGGCTGTGCTGCTGCCGAGCCGGGCGGCAGCTGCCCCTGCGGATGCCGAGGAACTCGACAACGCAATCCCTGAACTGGTCAAGAGCTGACCAATAGGGCGAGAACCCCTGGCCGTATTCTTGCGCGCCAGGGGTTTTCGTCATTCACGGTCCGCATTGGTCGCGGTCGCCGATGCCGACACCACCATCCTGGCCAACGGCTACTTCTGTCGTACTCAGCTCGCGGATCTGACCGATCGCCATGGTCGACACCTGACCCAACTGCTTCCCGGCACGACTCGGTTCCTGGATCAGCGGATCACGAATGGATTTCCGACCGGCGCACCGGAATTGATCCAGACCGTCTTGGTTTCGAGGTACTCCCGGATGGCGTCTATTCCGTTTTCCCGGCCGATGCCGGAATCCTTGAATCCGCCGAACGGCGCCATGAAACTGACGGCGCGATAGGTGTTCACCCACACCGTGCCGGAGCGAATGCGCTCGGCCATACGCAGTGCACGGCCGATATCACTGGTCCAGACGCCCGCACCGAGGCCGAAGCGGACATCGTTGGCCAGGGCGACGGCATCGTCCTCGGCGCCGAACGGGATGACGGCGAGCACCGGTCCGAAGACTTCTTCTTGGGCGATGCGCATCCGATTGTCGACGCCGGTGAAGATGGTCGGTTCGATGAACCAGCCGTTACCGCATTCCGGGCGCGTCGCGGGCGTTCCACCCAAAGCCAGTGTGGCGCCTTCCTTTTCGGCGATGCGCAGATAGTCCAGCACCTTCGTGTACTGCGCCGGTGTGGTGATCGGGCCGACCTGGGTGTGCTCGGACATGGGGTCGCCCATGCGAGCCGTGCGCGCGAGTTCCACCACGCGCGCGACGAATTCGTCGTGAATGCTGTCCTGGACCAGCAGTCGCGATCCGGCGATACAGGTCTGGCCGGTGGCGGCGAAAATGCCGGAAACGACTCCGTTGACCGCGGCGTCGAGATCGGCGTCGGCGAATACGATATTCGGGGATTTACCACCCAGTTCGAGACTCACGTGCTTGAGGTCGCGGGCCGCGGCCTCGTTGATCGCGCGCCCGGTGAAATCGGATCCGGTGAAGGTGATCTTGCGGACCAGCGGATGCTCGACGAGGGCGGTACCGACGTCGGCGCCGAAGCCGGTCACCACATTGAGCACGCCCGGCGGCAATCCGGCCGCTTGGAACAGCCGGACCAGCTCGATCGTGGAGGCGGAGGTGAATTCCGACGGTTTGATCACCACTGTGCAGCCCGCGGCAAGGGCCGGGGCCAGTTTCCAGGTCAGCAGCATCAGCGGTGAATTCCACGGCGTGATAATGCCGACGACACCGACGGGCTCTTGGCGCGTGTAGGCGAAGTAGCCCTTCTTGTCCAGCGGCAGCACCGTCCCCTCGATCTTGTCGGCCAGCCCGGCGTAGTAGTAGAACCACTGCGGTAGGTAGCTGAGCTGGCCATACATTTCGGCGAATAATTTGCCGTTGTCGCGGACCTCGAGCTCGGCCAGTCGGTGCGCATGTTCGGCGAGGGTGTCGCCGAGGCGGCGCAGCAGTGCGCCGCGAGCACTCGCGGTGAGTTCCGGCCAGGGACCGGAGGTGCAGGCCCGGTGGGCGGCCTGCATCGCGGCGTCGACATCCTCGGCGCCGCCCTTGGCGATTCGGGCCCATGGTTCGCCGAGATACGGGTTGTCGGTGGGGAACCACTTGCCGCCGATCGGCTGATGGTCACGCCCGTCGATGAACATCGGATACTGCTGCATGGCGAACCTCGGTATCGGAAGACTCTGCGACCGATCATGAGTGATGATGAAGACAGTTGAAAAATAAAAAGAATTGATGCCCGTATTTCCGGACGGCATATGAGGCTGGTCCGTGATGCGATGGGCGTCTGTTCGACCTGAACCGTTCGACGGCAATCGATCCGGTCAATCCGCCGCGGTTTCGCTGCGGTCGACGAGTCGGGCCGAGGGCCAGCGCCCCTCCGCTACCGCGGTGCGCACCTGTCGGATGAGTTCGGCCGCAACGACTTCGGCGGCAGCGGGGACGCGGCCGGTGCGCGGTATGCCGAGGACGATCAGTCGCCAGACCTCCGGCTCGCACAGGGGTGCGGCGCTGAGTGTTCCGCTGGCGACATCATCGGCAATGCCGACGCCGGGCAGGATCGTCCAGCCGTGCCCGCCGAGCACCAGCAGCTTCTGCATGCGCAGTGAATTGGTCTGTACGGTCACGTCGAAATTCACCTGCGTCCGCGCGGAGGCGCCGTCGATGAGGGCACGCAGCGCATGCCCCGGCGCGGGCATCACCATCGGATGGGTCGCGACCTCGGCCAAGGTGACAGGACGGTCGGCATGCAAGTTGCCGCTCGGTGGCGCGACCACCCAGAGCCGTTCCCGCGCAAGCGGTTCGACATTGAGCGACGGTGTGCTGGTGAGGTTGTACAACAGGCTCAGATCGAGGTCGCCGTCGTCGAGCCAGCGCTGCAGATGTCCGGAATAGCCGGTGAGAACACGCAATTCGATGCCGGGATGATGGTGGGCGAGCGCCGATACGAGTGGTTCGGCCAACAGGTCGGCGGCGCTCTCCAGCAGGCCGACAGTGACCACGCCGGTGACGACACCGGGTGCCGGGCGGAGTTCGGCGCGGGCGCGGTCCAGCTCGTGCAGGGCCCGCCGCGCCCGCTCGACCATGACCGTCCCGGCCTCGGTCGGGCGCATACCCTGCCGGGTGCGCTCGAACAGTGCGACGCCGAGTTCCTGTTCCAGCATCCGTATCTGCCGGGTGACGGCCGGTTGGACCAGGTGCAGCAACTCCGCGGCCTTGGTGACGCTGCCGACCTCGGCCACCGTGACCATGGCCTTCAACTGCTTGAAGTCCATCCGCTCCTCCTGCGCATCGCGAACCGGCATAGTGGTATCAGAACTCAGCATTTTACCCAGGCCTGTATTAGCTCTCATGATGATAGTGCCGGGTGTGTATTGCCGAGGGGCGAGAGGAAATCGTCGTGCACGAGCTCAATGAGGAAGAAACCGCGATCGTCGCGGTGGTGCGTGACTTCGTGGACCGGGAGGTCAAACCGGTCGCGCAGGAGCTCGACCATACGAACACCTACCCGGAGAAGCTGATCGACCAGATGAAACAGCTCGGGATCTACGGGCTGGCCATCCCGGAACCGTGGGGCGAGGCCAAGGTGTCCACACCGTGCTACGCCGCCGTCACCGAGGAGCTCTCGCGCGGCTGGATGAGCCTGGCGGGGGCGATGGGCGGTCACACCGTGGTCGCAAAACTGTTGCTGGACTACGGAACTCAGGAGCAGAAGGACCGTTACCTGCCACGGATGGCGACCGGTGAACTGCGCGCGACCATGGCGCTGACCGAACCGGGCGGTGGATCGGATCTGCAGGCCATGCGCACGACGGCCCGCCGGGTCGGCGAGGAATACATCGTCAACGGGTCCAAGACCTGGATCAGCAATGCCCGCCGGTCTGATCTGGTCGCCCTGCTGTGCAAGACCGATCCCGCCGCGGAACCCGCGCATCGGGGGATCAGCATTCTGCTGGTGGAGAAGGGGCCCGGATTCACGGTGTCGCGGGATCTGCCCAAACTCGGCTACAAGGGGGTCGAGAGCTGTGAGCTGACCTTCGACGATTTGCGGGTGCCCGCATCGGCGCTGCTCGGCGGGGTCGAGGGCGCGGGCTTCGCACAGATGATGCGCGGTCTGGAGGTCGGGCGGATCCAGGTGGCATCGCGCGCGCTCGGCGTTGGTCGGGCCGCGCTGGAGGATTCGATTCGCTACGCCCAGCAACGGGAAAGCTTCGGCAAACCCATCTGGCAGCACCAGTCCGTCGGCAACTATCTCGCCGATATGGCGACGAAACTGACCGCCGCGCGCCAGTTGGTGCAGTACGCGGCGCGCCGTTACGACTCGGGCGAGCGCGCTGATATGGAGGCCGGTATGGCGAAACTGTTCGCCTCCGAGACCGCCATGGAGATCGCGCTCAATGCCGTGCGCGTGCACGGTGGCTACGGGTATTCCACCGAATTCGATGTGGAACGCTACTTCCGCGACGCGCCGCTGATGATCGTCGGTGAGGGCACCAACGAGATTCAGCGCGGTGTGATCGCCCGCCAGCTGATCAGCCGTAATCGGATCAACTGAGTTGTCCGGCACCGACTTTCCCGGAAGGCACCGCATGCGCCGTCCTCTAGAAGACATCACCGTCGTCGCGGTCGAACAGGCCGTTGCCGCACCGTTCGCCACCCGCCAGCTCGCCGATCTCGGTGCCCGTGTGATCAAGATCGAACGCCCTGGTGGCGGCGATTTCGCCCGAAGTTACGACCGAACCGTCCACGGGGAGTCGAGCTATTTCGTGTGGCTCAATCGAGGCAAGGAGAGCGTCGAACTCGACGTCAAGGATCCAGCCGACCGTCGGCTGCTCGACGCGATGATCGCCAGGGCCGATGTGTTCGTGCAGAACCTGGTCCCCGGCGCCGCCGAACGGCTCGGACTCGACGCCGAAACGCTGCGCGCGGCCCGGCCCGAGCTGATCCACTGCTCGATCTCCGGCTACGGCCCCGACGGTCCGTATCGGTCGAAGAAGGCCTACGACCTGTTGCTGCAATGCGAGACCGGGCTCGTGATGTCAACGGGCACAACGGAAGTGCCTGCCAAAGCGGGCTTCTCGATCGCCGATATCGCCACCGGTATGTATGCCTACAGCGGCATCCTCACCGCGCTCTACGACCGGGCGCGCACCGGTGACGGCGCGAGTCTGCATGTCGCGATGATCGATGCGCTCGGGGAGTGGATGAGCCAGCCCGCCTATTTCTGCCGCTACGGCGACGAACCACCGCGCCGCACCGCGGCGAAACATCCATCGATCTCTCCGTACGGTCCGTTCCGTACCGCCGACGGCACCGTATTCCTCGGAATCCAGAACGAGCGCGAGTGGACTGCGCTGTGCGACGCGGTGCTGGGACGTACCGACCTGATCAAGGATCCGCGGTTCGCGACCAATACCGATCGGGTGGCACACGACGGCGAGTTGGCGGTGCTGCTGGAGCAGGCATTTGCCGCATTCGACACCGATGAGGTGATCGAGCTGCTGGAACAGGCCGGTATCGCGAATGCGCGGTTGCGCACACC
Source organism: Nocardia pseudovaccinii NBRC 100343 (assembly GCF_001613225.1). Classification (GTDB taxonomy): domain Bacteria; phylum Actinomycetota; class Actinomycetes; order Mycobacteriales; family Mycobacteriaceae; genus Nocardia; species Nocardia pseudovaccinii. The sequence goes on along the minus strand of NZ_BDBY01000179.1, from coordinate 22,555 downwards.
GGCCGAGTTCACCGAGCACCCGCAGCTCGCGGCCCGCGATCGTTGGCGGCCGGTGGATACACCCGGTGGGGTAATGCAGGCCATGCTGCCGCCGGTGGTGGGCGGCTGGGAACCGGCGATGGGTGCGGTACCTCGGATGGGGGAGCACACCGCCGCCCTGCGCGCGGAATTCGCACCGGCAGAACATGTTTCGAAGGAGTCGCTGGCATGAGCGAGGTCGTCGAACGCACCGAATTGCTGGTGCCCGGTCCAGCGCAGGCGCTGAGCGGGCTGCTCGGTGTGCCACCGCCGGATCTCGACAAGGGACTTCCGCTGCTGTGGCACTGGATCTACTTGCTCGAACGCCCCGCACAGGCGGATCTGGGACCCGATGGTCATCCGATTCGTAATACCGTTCCGGCGCCGCCGGGGCCTGGACGACGCCGGATGTGGGCCGGAGGGCAGGTGCGCACCCGCGGTGCGCTGGTGTGCGGCGAACCGGCGACGAAACGAACGACGGTGCTGTCCACACACGAGAAGCAAGGGCGCAGCGGCGCGTTGACTTTCGTCGTTGTCGGCCACCGGATACTGCAGGGCGATCGGATGGTCGTGGACGAACGGCAGGATATCGTCTACCGCGATGCGGTCGGGGCGAGCGGAGGGTCCAGCGAACCGGAACCCGGCCTGGACGCGAAAGTCCCTCCTGCCGAAGACGAATGGGCCATCGACACCTCCCCGACCTTGCTGTTCCGGTTCTCCGCGCTCACCTACAACGGCCACCGCATCCACTACGACCGCGACTACGCCCGCGATGTCGAGGGCTATCCCGGTCTGCTCGTACACGGACCGTTGCAGGCGCTGGCCATGGCCGAGGCCGCCCGTGCCCGCGGCTACACCGGTGACCAGGTCTTCGACTATCGGCTGCGGTCGCCGCTGTTCGACCACCAAGGGCTGGTCGTCTCGGCGACCCCGCGCGACGGTGCGATCGCGACCGTCGCGCGGGACGGTTTCGGACGGCAAACCGCTACCGCGACATTGCATCCCGCAGACTGACGACGTGGTGGTCAGCGCCGGGCCGCATAGCGATCAGGCGTTGGCCTTCTCGTAGGCCTGGGCTACTTCTGCTGAAATCCGTCCGCGGGCTGACACCGCGATGCCTTTGGCGCGGGCCCAGTCGCGGATGGCGACGGTGCGGGCGCGGTCGTTGGCCGTGCGCGAGGTGTGGCCCTTACCCCGGGCCGCGCGACCGATTCTGCGAGCGCTCGAGGCCCAGGGCTCGAAGAGCCCGCGCAGCTGGCCGGCGTTGACGGTGGATAGGTCGATCTCGTATTCGACGCCGTCGAGGGCGAAGGCCACTGTTTCCTCGGCAGCGGACTTGCCGTCGAAGTCATCGACGAGCGTCACAACGACCTTGCGTGCCATGGGCATTCCTTTTCGTGGGTGGACAGCGGGCAGAGGATCGTAAGCAGAGGATCGTGATCATAACGAGCGGCCGCACGACGATCGAAGCTGCCCCGAATCGAACCCGGATCTGTGCGGTTCCTGGGATTCTTTCCCGGCGAGACGGTTTCGACCGAGCGGTCGGTTCAGTGAATTGTCAGCGATCTGGGTCCTGATTGTTGATGAGCAAGGACTCGTATGGGGTTTGTTGTTCAGTCTCGGGGATGAAGGGCTAACCTGGCGACATGTTGGCAAACTACCTGTGGCGAGTTGATCTGCCCGGCAACCGGAGTGGCTCAGGGGTACAGACGAGCCGAAGCGTTTGCGAATCGTGAGTGCGGTCAATGCATCCGAACACTCGGTGCCCCGCACTGAAGCGCAGGTCATTGCCCTGTGCAATCAGAAAGGCGGTGTCGGCAAGACCACCTCGACCATCAATCTGGGCGCGGCGCTGGCCGAATGCGGGCGGCGGGTGCTGCTGGTCGACCTCGATCCACAGGGCGCGTTGTCCGCCGGGTTGGGTGCCGTACTGAATGACCTGCCGTGCACGGTATACGACCTGCTAGGGGGATCGGGAAAGCTGATCGACGAGGTACTGATCAGGACTCACGTCGACAATGTCGATCTCCTGCCGAGCAATATCGATCTGTCTGCGGCGGAGATACGGTTGGTGAACGAGGTCGGCCGGGAACATTCGCTGCGGCGGGTACTCGACCCGATTCGGGACCGCTACGACTACATACTCATCGACTGTCAGCCATCCTTGAGCCTGCTCACGGTGAACGCGCTGGCCTGCGCGGACGGTGTGATCGTCCCGATGGAGTGCGAGTTCTTCTCGCTGCGCGGGGTAGCGCTGCTCACCGACACCATGGACAAGGTCCGCGACCGGCTGAATCCGGGCCTGAGCCTGTTCGGCATCGTGGTCACGATGTTCGACCAGCGCCTGCTGCATTCGCGTCAAGTACTGACCCGGGTTGCCGAGGTCTTCGGCGACCAGGTCTACGACACGGTGATCTCGCGGACGGTCCGCTTCCCCGACGCCAGCGTTGCCGGTGAACCCATCACCACCTGGGCGCCTCGATCCGCTGGCGCCGAGCAATATCGGGCCCTGGCCCGCGAGGTCATCCACCGATCCGGCCGTTGACGCCACGTCTACGACATGCGCGACCACGCCGCGTCGGGGTAGGGTCGCCGTGCCCTGCCCGCGATCGACCGAACTTTCGGATGTCGTCGGCGCCGTCACACCGACGAGGAGGACCCGGTGAGTCGAAGGGGTAACCGCCGGGCCGGGGACCATGCGGTCGTACTCGGTGGCGGGATCGCGGGTCTGTTCGCGGCCCGTATTCTGGCTGACCACTATGCGGCGGTGACGGTCGTCGAGCGAGATCGTTTGTCGGACGCGGAAACCAAACGCCGCGGCACTCCGCAATCGCAACATTCCCACGGCCTGCTGATGCGCGCCGCCGATATCGCCGAGTCCCGGTTTCCCGGCCTGATCGCCGAGCTGATCACCGATGGCGCGAAGGCCGTCAGCGCATTCGAGGATTTCCGCGCGATCTTCTTCGGAAACGTGCTGTATCGCGCTGAATTGGGCAGAACGTCCGTTGCCGCCAGCCGGCCATTTCTGGAATCGCATGTGCGTGCCCGGGTATCGGCGCTGCCGAATGTGACGATATGGGACGACGCTGTCGTAGCCGAGTTGGTCGCCTCCGAGACCGGCGTCGGCGGAGTGCGGGTGATGCGCCGGGAGACCGGCGGCGAACCGGTGCCTGTCCGTGCCGATCTGGTGGTCGACGCGATGGGGCGGGGTTCACGGACCGGTGCCTGGCTCGAGTCGCTGGGGTACCCGCGGCCACGCGAAGATCAGGTGCCCGTCGATATCGGCTATGCCACTTGCCATTTCCGACTGCCGCTGGACGCTGTCGGCGGCGATCGGATCGTCCTGGTGGGACCGATGCCGAGCCGACCCCGCGGGTTCGGGTTCGCGGTACAGGAGGGGGATTTGTGGGTGCTCTCGGCGTTCGGCGTCGGGAAGGAAAATCACCCACCGGCGAGTCCGGAGGCACTGCTGGATTACGCCGCCGAGTGCGCACCTGACGATGTCGCTACCGTAATTCGCCGTGCGATACCTGTCGACGACGTAGCGACCTACCGGTTCCGCACGGCGATATGGCGCCGGTACGAACTGCTGAATCGTATTCCGGGCGGAATACTTTCGATCGGCGATGCGGTGTGCAGTTTCAATCCGATCTACGGCAGCGGAATGACTGTCGCGGCCATTGCGGCGGATCTCCTGGATGAGGTACTCCAGCAGGGGACCGACGGTCTGCCACGCCGCTACTATCGCCGCGTCGGCCGCATGCTGCGCACCCCATGGTGGCTGACAAAGGTCAGCGATATGACAATGCCTCCCGTCGAGCTCGGCTCACCAGGGGTGAAATCACTTGCGCATGCAGGCTTGAACAGGATGTTCCGGGCAGCGGCGGACGATCCGGCGACCGCGGCGAAATTCCTCGATGTGCTGAATATGACGAAATCCCCACTGCACATGTTCGATCCACGTGTCGCCGCCGCGACGATGGGATTGCCCCGTCTTCGAGGACGCCGCACCGCGTAGGCCGATCGTGCGATTCACTCGGCCAAGGCGCGGCGCAGAACTCCCGCCAGTTCGGCGTTCTGCCGCTGCGACACCTCCGCGGACAGGATCGCCTGGGAGCCATGAAACGTACCGCGCCATTGGTGCAACTCGACCGACACCCCGGCCGCCATCAGGCGCAGTGCGTAGTCGATGTCTTCGTCGCGATTCGGGCAGAACTCTGCGGCGGCGATGTAAGCGGGTGGCAGGCCCGACAGATCGGTCGCCCGCGCCGGGGCCGCGTACGGCGTGGCGGGCGTGGAGCCCAGGTAGTGCCCCCACATTTGCGCGACCTTGTCGCGAGTCACGAACGGCGTATCGGTGAAATTCCGCTGTGACCACGTCTGCTGCCGGTCGTCGAGTCCGGCCTGGTGGAGCAATTGGAAACGGATCGGCGGCCCTTGCTCATCACGCGCCCGCAACGCCACCGCGGCCGCGAGACCCGCGCCCGCGCTGTGGCCGCCGATCGCGATGCGCGTCGGGTCGATGCCGAGTTCGGTTGCGTGCTCGGCAGTCCACTCCAGCACCGCGTAGATGTCATTGTGTGCGGCGGGGAACGGATTTTCGGGGGCCAGTCGGTAGGCCACCGAGATCACGGTCGTGCCGGAGCCGTTGGCGAGCATCGTGGCCCACGGATGTTCGGTGTCGAGATCACCCATCACGAATCCGCCGCCGTGCAGCCACACGATGGCTCCCTGGGACTGGTGTGGACGATAGATCCGCACCGGCACATCGGGATCGGCTGGGACCGTGCGGTTTTCGATGTCCAAGTTCGCGGTATCGGTAGCCGGTATCGCGGCGGCCAACGCGGCGAGCTGTTTACGCGCGGTGGCGGGGTCGGACAGGTCGGACGGCGGGAACAGTGAGAGGAATGGTTCGAGTTCGGGATCCATGACAGTTATCCTTCCGATCGGTCGCTCGGAGTTCATCCGCCAATCGTCGGGCATTCCGGCCCCGCTCCGCGACGAGTGCCGCATATCCTCCAGACCGTAGTGCCGCGGATGGCAGGTCCGAGCTCTTCAGCGAGCCGGTGATGGCCTTCGACCATCGTTCGACGTTGGTGCGCAAACTCGATATGGCGTCGCCTGACGAGCCTGGACGGCGTGGCTGCTGGGGAACCGCTGATTCGTGGCAGGCGGTGTCAGCGGGTTCGCAAGTCGATGGCAAGTCGTGGTGAATGCCCGTGGCGCAGAGTACGTTCCATGACGAGGATTGAAGTACCGCTCGCGGCCGATCGAGACGTCCGGTGGCGGGATTACGCGCTGATCGCCGGGGTGTGCTGTTCGCGGTGGGCAATGCGCTGCACACGTTGGAATATTCCGAAGCCGCCGAACAGGCGAGCACCTGGGCGGCCGCACACCTGACATTGACCGTCGGTGCGGTGCTGCTGGCAGCCGGGCTCGGGGTGGTGACCTCGGCGCGCACCACTGATCTGGGCATCGCGGGACAAGCGGTTGCCGGATGCGCGCATAATCGGAGCGTTGCGCTCGGCGCCGGATCGCCCGTTGGCGGTGGCCGATCGGGTGCGATTGCTGGGGCCGAACGGGGATTGGAGTGCGCGACCGTTGGGCAGCTGCGTCAGATGCTGACCGTGCTGTCGACGTTCTCGGCGGTGCTGTGGGTCTTGCGCGGCGAGCTGTCCGCCGCCGAGCGCATCTATGCCGAATGCAGTGCGGCGATGGTCGCCTCCGGCACCGCGAACGGCGCCGAACTCTTGATCGTGTCCGCCATGGTGCTGGGCTGGGCGCGCGGCGACCTGTCGGCACTGGTGGAGCCGATGTCCATGGTGTACGCGGTCGCCCCCGAGGCCATGGTGTTCCCGTATGTGCTGGCGCTGTGGGATGCGGGTGAGATCGACAGGGCCCGTGAGGTTTTCGTCAAGGCGGCGCCGATCGAACGCGACCACTACTGGTCGGTCATGGTGGTGTTCCGCGCTCGGGCCGCGATCCGGTTGAACGACTCCGCAGCCATGACCGAGTGCTACCGCGACATGCTGTCGCGGGCGGACACCATGGCGGGCCTGGATACCGGTTCGGTGGTCTACGCCCCCACGGACACGGTGCTCGCCGAACTCGCCGACGCCCTCGGTGACCCCGCCACGGCCGCCGACCACCGCGCCCACGCCGCCGCATTGTCGGCTCACATAGCCGCTCAGCTGGACGGACTTCAGGATTGATCGGCGACCGCGCCTGTTCGCGGCTGTGCTCATGAGGTGCTCGGCGCTGAGCTGGGCGGTGATGACCGGGAAGATGGTCGCCTCCTCGTCACCGATGTGTTCGGTGAGCAGCGCGTGCAGGTGTCCGAGCCCGGTGGTGAGTTCGGCGGCCGAGCCGGGCACGGAGCGGGCGAAGGCACGGGCGGTGTCGCGCAGCAGTGGCCACAGCACCGTGTCCTCGATGTCGTGGTGATGGTGGATGCTGTCGCAGAGCAGCAGCAGGTATTCGGCGAGGGCTGCGGCCCGAGTGGTTGGGCAGGCGGCGCGCTCGGCCGCGATGTCGGCGGTGAGGCTGGTGAGGCGGGCGTTGTCGGCGAGCGTGGCGCGATGGGCCAGGCGCATACCCAGCAGGTTCACCGATGCCGCGTGGGCCCTGCACGAGGCCCGGACTCGTTGGCAGGCGATAAAGAACCACAGGAACATTCCGAAATTGGTTGTGCCACAGCCGCTTGCCCCGAAGTATGGCGCGTTTGCTCCCTGATCGCTACGCTCATGGCCGTTCTGGAATGACGACGCACCCACAGCGGTACCAGGTTCCACGCGCTCGCCATCGATGTACGCCGGGTGGGGGGCCGACGCTCGCGATAGACCATGCTTCCCCTGCACCTAGTGCAGTCACCGTGCAGAGTCTCAACTGGCAAAGGGAACAGGATGAACCCGACCCAACCCACGACCCCAGCGGCGGCACTCCTTTCGCGCATCCACGCTGCTGGTTTTACCTCCATCGAGCACTTCATCTCAACCCTGCGCGTCGATCCCCTAGCCGACACGACCCAGCTAGCGCCACTTGCGAACTCGTACAGTCCCGGGGTGGGGCGGCATCGGGCTTAGGTGGCTACCGCGCCGCGAAGTCGCGCTGTGGTTGCCTGTCACGGTGTGTGGTCTCGTGTCCGTTTCCCAAGTTGGGAATGCCAATTTCCGCCGCGCGTTGCAGCACCCCGGACGAGCTGGAAATAGCAAAACCAGTCGGCCGCGAAATGGTACCTGACCTGGACTCACCGAAATCAGGGATATCCATTGGGCGAATCGCGGATAGCCTCCGGACATGGATGCCTTGGTGGTCCGATTGTCGCAGTTGGATGTGGAAGCGGAAGGCGCGCTGCGTGTCGTGATGTTCTACGACACCCTGATGCGCCGACGGGTGGATCTCCCGGCGCTGACCCGGGCCTCGGCGGTCCTGGCCGAGTGCGTGACCGGGATTCGAGTGCACGGCACGGGACGAGTGATCCGATTCGCACCGGATGGGCGGGAAGTGACGGGTCCGCCGCCGTCCGCGTCCACCAATGGGCCGATCATCCTCGACGAGGAGGAGATCGGCACGGTCTGGCTCGAACGCACCGACATCTCCCGCTCGCTCGACGAACTGCTGTTGGAGCGGCTCGCCATCGCGGCGGCGGCGGTCGTCGAGCGATACGGCCCGGCACGTACCACCATGGCGGATCCGGCGCTGGTCGAGCTGGTGATCAGCGCCGACAGCGATGAGGCGGCCAGGGCTCGGGCATTGCGGCTCTTGGGTTTTGCCGTCGACCTGCCGGTGCGCGTCGTGGCCGTTGGGTGTCGGCTTCCGCTCGACCAGGTCGGCGGCCTGATCTGCCCAGCCCGCCCGGTGAAGGCGGCGCCGCTGGCGGACGTGGGCGTCATTCTGGCCACCACTGTGGATCCGGCCCGATTTCCGGCAGGCGTACGCGCGGGCATCGGCGCCGCCGATCGCCCCGACCGGTCCTGGCGGGAAGCCCGCACCGCCCTGCGCTTCGCCACCGCGCGTAGCCCGATCGTCCGCTACGACGACCTCGGGGCGCTGGCCTTGCTCGCACAGGTACCCCAGGAGGCTGCGCGTGATAACGCCGATGTGGCCGCGATCGCCCGGATGGCAAGTACTCCGGAGGATCTGGAGACGCTCGACGCCTACTGTGCAACCGGCTCGCTGCGTCGGGCGGCCGAACTGCTGCACCTGCACCACAGCAGCGTCGCACGTCGCCTCGAACAGATCGAAAAGTCGACGGGTATCGAACTCGCCGAGCCCACCGGGCTCTTGCGGGCCAGGCTCGCGCTGACGGCGTGGCGGCTGCTCGACGAGCGGCCTTGACCAGTGGCTTTCCGGCATAGAAATCTGTCGTCCCAGACGGGGGAGCGGCGGCGCAAGGGGCGATAATTGGTTGGTGACGTCTTCGCCCGGATCTCCGATCTTCGACACCGCGGATGCGTCGCCCGGACAGTCGGGTGCGCGGTCTGCGGTCGGTAGTTTCCGCTTCTGGTTCGCCAGCCGCCGCTGGGAGTGGTCGCCGGAGGTGTACCGGATGCACGGCTACCGGCCCGGGGAAATCGAGCCGACCACCGAACTGCTGCTGGCCCACAAACATCCCGACGACCGCGAACACGTCGCCGAACGCATCGCCCGTTCCGTCGACCGCGGCGAGCCGTTCTCGAGCCGCCACCGGTTCATCGACACCTCCGGTGCCGAGCACAACGTCATGGTGGTCGCCGACCGCATTCTCGACGACGACGGTCGACCGGTGGGCACGACCGGTTTCTATATCGACCTGAGCGCCACCCTCGCCGAGGCAGAACGTGAAGCGCTCGAGGTGCGTTTGCCGGAACTGATCGAGTCGCGTGCGGTGATCGAACAAGCCAAGGGGGTGCTGATGCGGCTGTACGGGATCAATGCCGAGCAGGCGTTCAAGGTGCTGATCTGGCGCTCGCAGGAAACCAACATCAAGCTGCGTGTGCTGGCCGAACAACTGATCGCCGAGTTGGCCACCGTTCCAGCGCCCGAACCCGCGACCCGCGCCACCTTCGATCACGTTCTGCTGACCCTCCACGAACGCATCCCCAAGGACTGACCACACCCGATTTCCCAGCAGCGAGAGGTTGCGCCGTCGATGCCGGGCGTCGGCGAACTACGGTGTGGCGGTGGTACTGGAACCGAATGACCGGTTTGCTGGATTCGTTGTGCAGGCTCGGCTTGGTCATGGCGGTAGCAGTGATGTGTATCTGGCCGAGGATCCGGAACGGGCGCGGGCGGTTTCGCTGAAGGTTCTGGGTCCCGAGGACAGTCGGTCATCGGAGGCGCGTGCGCGGTTCGTGCACGAGTTCGACATCCTCTCCGTGCTGCGGCATCCCAATATCGTGCGGATGTACACGCACGGGGAAACCGACGGCAGGCTGTGGTCGGCACACGAGTACGTGGCAGGTACAACGGGGGCGATATTGGTGCCGATGCCGCACCGGCAGCCGGACCTGCGGCGGGTGCTGCATGTGCTGACTCGGGTCGCGGCGGGTTTGGATTTCGTGCACGCCAACGACATCGTCCATCTCGACGTCAAACCGGCGAATCTGTTGGTGGGCACGGATGACCCAGCGACGGTGAAACTTTCGGATTTCGACCAGGCTCGATGGCTGCACCGGCCCGAACCGCCCCTGGCCACAAATGGTTTCGTCGTGGTCTCGGTGCCGTACGCCGCCCCCGAGCTGCTGCAGGCAGGCGCCGTGTGCCCAGCGACGGACCAGTACGCACTGATCTCCACGGCCATCGAACTGCTCACCGGCCGCCCGCCGTTCCCGCGCGGAAATCTGATGGCCACCGCACAGGCCCACCTGCACGATCTGCCGCCCGATATCTCCGCACGCCGACACTGGATCCCACCCGAGGTCGACTCGATCGTGCACCGTTCGCTCGCAAAGGATCCGAACGCCCGCTACACCACCTGCGCCGAACCCATCGCCCTACTCACCGAGGCTCTCCACGAGACCCGTCCGGGCAGCCCCTTCCTGAAGCGTTTGAACGCGGCGTTCACCCGATCGGCGCTACGCCGGTAGCGATATCGGCGGCAGCGAAATGCCCGACACGGCCGGGCCGAATACGTTCCCGAGAACAGTCCGCTCACGACGCCGAAAGACCTGCTGAACAAGAAGATCGGCGTGAACACGCTGGGCGGCCGATTTGAGGCGGATATCCACGATGCGCTCTTCGGCCCGTTCGATCCGAACGCGCCGAAGTCATAGCGATCATTCGACAGGGAAGGCGAAGTCGCGGATGAGCGCCGCGAGCTCGAGGGGGCGGTCCCCCTGGACCGAGTGTCCGGCGCCGTCGACGACCGCGACCTGCGCGCCGGGGCGGCGGCGGCGCAGTTCCGCGACGTCGGCGTCGTCGACAACTGGTGAGCGTGCGCCGCGCACGAGCAGTAGTGGTGCTTGCACGGCGGACACGTCGTCCCACAGTGGGCTGAAGTCGACCGACCCGTCGGCGGTGGGGCGGAGTCGGTCGTAGCGCCAGATCCAGCGGCCGTCGTCGCGTGGGCGTGCGTTGTGCAGGACTCCGCGCCGCAGCGACTGGACCGACCGGCTCGGATTGTGCGCGACGGTGCGCTCCAGGATCTCGTCGAAGGATCCGAAGTCGGTGGGGCCGTTGACGAATGCGACTATCGCCGCGGTCTTGTTCGGGTTATTGCCGGTGCCCGGGGTAACGTCGACGATGATCAGGCGGCGCACCAGGTCCGGGCGGAGCGCGGCCAGTCGCACTGCGGTCAGTCCACCGAGGGACATGCCGACGACCGCCGTCGCCTGCGGCGCCACGGTATCGACCGCGGTGGCGACCGCGTCGGCCAGCCGGTGCGGTGTGTACAGATGGTCGGGCCACCAGTCGGAATGGCCGTGGCCGGGCAGGTCCAGCGCGACGAGTGGGCGGTTCAGCGCCAGCGCCACGGTGTCCCAGGTGTGCGCGTTCTGCGCGCCACCGTGCACGAGCACCAACTCCGGTTCGCCGTCACCCCAGCGCAGACCGCTGATGTGGCGACCGGACCCGATGTCGATCGAGAACCGCTGCACCTGGGGCGGACCGGACCAGGGCAGCCCGGCCTCGGCCGCGTTCTCGGCGAACAGTCCGAATTCGTCATAGTCCGGTGTTGTCATCTGAGCACGAAACCCTGTTTGTCGAAGATGGATTCAGCTGAAGTGGATGATCGAGAGCAGTCCGACGATCAGTGAGTACGTTGCGAACGGTAGCAGGGTGCGGGTTTGGAAGTGCCGCTCCAGGTAGCGCACGGCCAGCCAGGACGAGGCCCCGGACACGACCGCGCCGACGAGTATCGGCCCCCGAATGCCGTCGGTCTCCGGTCCGAACAGTTCCGGTAATTCCACGATCCCGGCCCCCAGGATTGCCGGAGTAGCAAGCAGGAAGGCGAATTTGGCCGCGTGAGTGTGTTCGAGACCGCGCCACAATCCCCCGACCATGGTGAGGCCCGCGCGGCTGAACCCGGTCAGCAGGGCGCCTGCTTGCGCGAATCCGATGCCTACGGCGTCGCGCTTCCCGAGGGCGGCCAGCGGTCGGTCGGATTGGCGGGCCGGATGCGATGCGGCGGTGAGGGCGAAACGTCGCCCGTATTCCGCCAGCGTCGGCTCGTTGCGCCGGCGCAGCCCCTCACCGATGACCAACACGACGCCATTGAGAGTCAGGAAGATGGCGGCATCGATGGGGCCCTCGAACAGTGCGTGCAGCGGATGGACGAGCAGCGGGCCGAGGATGGCTACCGGCGCGGAGGCGATCACGATCAGCCACGCCAATCGCTGCGGAACAGTATCGAGCCGCCTGGTGCGCAGTGTCGTGACGAAACCGGCGACTATCGCGCACCAGTCGCGCCAGTAATACCCGAGCAATGCCACGGCAGTCGCCACATGTAGCGCGACCACGAATGCCAGATAGGGATTGCCCGCGCCGGACTCGTTCTGGACCAGCAACTTCCGCCAATCACCGCCCACCCATGCGGCGATCAGCACGGAGTGGCCGAGGCTGGAGATCGGAAACAGCTCGGTGACCCCCTGCACCGCACCGATGACAGTCGCTTCAAGATAGGTGATCATCGCGGACGATTCTTGCACGTGCGCGACAGTCCTTCCGGCTGGGAGTAGCACACGCCGATTTGTCCGAATCCTGGTTCCCGCAGCATGTTTCGGGGGCGGACTACGATGCGATATCGTCCTGCGGCATTCGCCAGGATTCGCGCTGATCCTCCGTCGATGGGCACGACCGCAGTCCGCTGTGGGGTGATGGCCGCGTCCCACTGGCGAGTTCATGTACGGGAAGGTCTGTGGTGCCCAGCAATTCGTCGGCGAGTATCGAGCGAACTTCGTACACCAGTTCGTGGAACGAGGTGCCCTCGGGCAGTGAGGGTTTCGATTTCGTGCCGCGATGCTCGCGAGGATGCGCCGGTCTCGTCCAGTGCGGTGGGCTTCCGGGAGGGGCACCAGCGGCAATTCGGCGGGGCATTTTTTGACCCGCTCGGCAACACATTGTGTTGCCGAGCGGGTTCCTTCCCCGTTCGCTGCGCAAACGCCGCCACGTCGCACAGCGCTGCAATATTAGCCCACGCAACCCATAGTTCTACGTCGCCACGCCGATGTCGGCGAGTCCGGCGTGTTCGAAGCCGAAGTGTAGATCGGTGGCGCGCCGGACCGACCGAGGCGAGACCTCTACTGATGCAAGCGGTGCACGGCCCGTATGCATGGTGACTACTGCGCCGCAGCAGGTTCGGTTGCCGGGGTGGGCAGTCCGGCGAGGCGGTGCGGCGCCAGTAGGGATTTCACGGTTTCGGCGGGCAGCAGGCGGAGCTCGGTGGCGATTTCCTCGACGGGGCGGCCGGTGTGCAAGGCCTGCTTGGCGATTCGGGCGCTGGCGGCGTAGCCGATGTGGGGGGTGAGGGCGGTGACGATGCCGATCGAGCGGCGGACACCCCGTTCCAGATGGTCCCGGTGGGGGGTGATGCCCGCGACGCATCTGGTTGCCAGGGCATCGATGGCGGCGGTGAGGTGGGCGGTGGTGCGGAGCAGGCTGTAGGCGATGATCGGCTCGAAGGCGTTGAGCTGGAGCTGGCCCGCCTCGGCGGCCATGGTGACGGTCATATCGTTGCCGACAGCCGCGAATGCGACCTGATTGACGACCTCCGGGATGACCGGATTGACCTTGCCGGGCATGATCGATGATCCGGCTTGCACTGGGGGAAGCGAGATTTCTCCCAGACCTGTCGTCGGTCCCGAGGACATGAGCCGCAGGTCGTTGCAGATCTTGGACAGTTTGACCGCCACGCGCTTGACGATGCCGGAGATCTGGACGAACGCGCCGCAGTCCTGGGTGGCTTCGATGAGATCGGCGGCCGAGGTCACCGGAATCCGAGTGATATCGGCGAGATGGGTGCAGGCCAGCGCCGGGTAATCCGGATGGCCGTTGATACCGGTGCCGATCGCGGTACCGCCGAGATTGCATTCGCGCAACAGTGCGGTGCCCTCGTCGAGGCGCGCGCAGTCCTCGCGCACCATGATCGCGAAGGTGCCGAACTCCTGACCGAGCGTCATCGGTACGGCATCCTGGAGCTGGGTGCGGCCCATCTTGATGATGTCAGCGAATTCGCTTGCCTTGCCGTCCAATTCGGTTGCCAGCCGACCCAGTGCGGCGACGAGATCGTGGATGTGGTGCACGATGGCGAGTTTCACCGCGGTCGGGTAGACGTCGTTGGTGGACTGGCCCAGATTCACATGGTCGAGCGGGTCCAGTTCGGTGTAGCCGCCGCGGTCGTGGCCGAGCAACTCCAACGCCCGATTGGCGATGACCTCGTTGGCATTCATATTCGTCGAGGTACCGGCGCCGCCCTGGACAGGATCGATGGGGAACTGGTCGTGCAGTGCGCCCCCGCGGATCTCGTCGCAGGCCGCATCGATAGCGTCGGCACGGCGCGAATCGAGCAGGCCGAGGTCCCGGTTGGCCCGGCAGGCGGACTGTTTGACCGCGGCGAGCGCGGTGATCAGGGCCGGGTAATTGCCGATGCGGTCGCCCGTAATGGCGAAATTGTCCAGCGCGCGTGCAGTGTGGACGCCCCAGTAGGCCTCGCGCGGTACCGCACGGGTGCCGAGGGAATCGCGTTCGGTACGAGTGCTTTCGGTCATCGGATTCCTGTTCAGTTGGATGTGTGCGGGAACGGCTGTGTGGCGGGGTGATGCGAGAGTTCGCCGAGCAGATTCGTCGTCATCCAGCGGCGCAGCTCGCTACCGGACATGCCGAGGCCGACCAGGTAGCCGAGTTTCGCGAGCGCGGCCTCCCTGGTCATATCGCCGCCACCGATGGCACCGGCATCGCGCATGGCCCGGCCGGGTTGATAGCGGTCGAGATCGACTGTGCCGCTGTCACAGTGGGTGATGACGACTACCGGCGTTCCCCGTGCGGTGGCCGCGCGGATGGCCTCGACTGTTGCCGAACCGTGCAGTGGCAGTGTGCCTGAGCCGTAGCACTCGAGTACGAGTCCGCCCTGGTAGTGGCGCAGTGCCGTATCGAGCAGGTCCGGATGCATGCCGGGAAACACGGTGAACAGGCCGACGGGTGAGCCATCGATGCGCGGACGCGACTCGGGCAGCCGTGGTGGTGCGGGCGGCGGTGCGTACTCCCGCACCGTGGTGAATCCGTCGTAGTCGTCGCAGGCGCGTTTACTGGCCCGCACGGTCGGATGCAGCGACTCGCCGAAGGCGATGAATGTTCCCGAGACTGCCTGGGCGGCAATGCTGTTCAGCGCAAGCGTCAGGTTGCTCCGCGCGTCACTGCCGGGAAGGCCCAGCGGGATCTGTGCTCCTGTCAGCACGACGGGCACCTCGATACCGCGCAGCTCGAATGCCATCCGAGCGCCCACGTAGGCCATCGTGTCGGTGCCGTGCACAACGACGACACCATCCGGTTGCCGCTGCGCTACACCGGACCGGACTCGTGCGGCGATCCGGCGGGCGGTCTCGGGCCCGGCATCGGCACTATCGATGACCTGCTCGAGTTCGGTGTAGTCGAACCGAACCGCGATGCCGTTCTCGCGCTCGAATCGTGCGATGGTGTCCGCGATTTCGCCGCCCAGACCCCGGCGGGGCCGCAGGCCGTCACCGTGATCGACCATCCCGAATGTGCCACCGGTGTAGAGGATATCGACACTGATCTGCGAAAGACGGTGCGGCAGCGTGGCGATCGAAGTCACGCGGTCTCCGATCCGGTTTCCGACATCGGAGCGAGCACGTCCGGATCCAGCCGACCTCGCACTCGGAACCAACCCACCACCATCGCGACGACGACCAGCAGGAATGCCGCCAGCGTGATGCGCCCGATCTCGTCGTCGAAGAACATCAGCAGAATGACGGCGAGTAGGAAGCCGAGGGTGAGGATATTGAGCACCGGCGCGAAGGGCAGCCGGAAGGCGGGCCTGCGGTAGTGCCCCTGCTCGGCTCGGCGCACGAAGATCCAGTGGCATATCATGATCGACGCCCAGGTGCCGACGATGCCGAGTCCGGCCAAATTCAGCACGATCTCGAAGGCCTTCTGCGGCATTACCAGATTGAGCACCACGCCTGCGATACCGACCACGCTCGTGATCAGAATGCCGCCGTACGGTGCGCCATTGCGGTTCATGCGCTGGGCGAAACGTGGTGCCGCACCGGCCACTGCCATGGAGCGCAGGGTGCGACCGGTCGCGTAGAGCCCGGCATTCAGACTCGACATCGCGGCGGTGAGCACCACCAGATTCATGACGTCGGCGGCGTGCGGTATGCCGATCGAACTCATCACCGTGACGAACGGACTTTCACTGGGGGAGTAGGCCGTCCACGGCAGTAGCAGTGTGAACAGGACGACCGAGCCCGCGTAGAACAGGATGATCCGCCACATGATGGAGTTCACCGCGCGCGGCACCACCAGTCTGGGATTGTCGGCTTCGCCCGCGGCGACGCCGATCATCTCGGTACCGCCGAAGGCGAACACCACGCCGAGCGCGATGGTGAGCATGGGTGCGAGGCCGCGGGGGAACAGTCCGCCGTGATCGGTGATCGTCGAAATGCCGGGGTCGTGCCCACCGACCGAGGTGCCGGTAACGATGAATCCGATGGCCAGCAGCATGAACACGACGATGGTCCCGACCTTGACCAGCGCGAACCAGAATTCGAGTTCGCCGAACAGTCGCACCGACATCACATTGAGTGCGACGACGACCGTCAGCGCGATCAGCGCAAGCACCCACTGCGGCACGGGCACGAAGAACGACCAGAAGTGCGCGTAGAGCGCGACCGCCGTGATGTCGGCGACGAGGGTCGTCGACCAGTTCAGGAAGTAGAGCCAGCCCACCGAGTACGCGCCACGCTCACCGAGGAATTCGCGGGCATAGGACACGAACGCCCCGGACGAAGGCCGGTACATGACCAGTTCGCCGAGTGCGCGCACGACCATGAACGTGAAGATTCCGCACACGATGTAGACGAGGGCGAGGGACGGTCCGGCGAGCGCCATCCGGCCGCTGGCGCCGAGGAACAGTCCGGTGCCGATCGATCCGCCGATCGCGATCATCTGCATATGGCGCTTGCGTAGCCGCTTCTGGTAGCCGAGGTCCCCGATATCGATCCGCGGTGCGGGCGTGGTGGCGGCGGTCGACTGTTGGTCGTGATGTTGCATCGAAAACCTTCCATGGGCCGGATCCAGCCGCGAAGAAGTAAGGCTGTCAGGCTGTAAGACAGGTTGACTGTAATGGGGGTCACAGCGGCTGTCAATGCCATACTGGGTCGCGTGACGGTCGAGGAAGGGTACGTGCAGCGCATCGGCGCCACCGAAGCGGTCTTTCGCCGACTGAAGAGCCTCATCCAGAGCGACGATTACGCGGTGGGCGATCGGCTGCCCGCGGAGCTGGCGCTGGCCAAGCAGTTCGGGGTGAGCCGACCGGTGGTCCGCGAGGCGCTACATGCCTGCGCCATCCTCGGACTCACCGAAACCCACACCGGCCGAGGCACTTTCATCGTCTCCAAGAATGCCGATACCCAGCCGACCTTCGCGGGGGTCGGCGCGGGTGACCTGATCGAGGCGCGCAGGCTCATCGAAATACCGGCCGCCGGATTCGCCGCCGAGCGCGGCACGCCGGAGCAGGTGCGGCAGCTGTTCGAGATCCTGGACAAGCTCGCGGCGGCCCCGGATGCGCACGAATGGGTGCGCTACGACGGCGAATTGCACACCGCGATCGCGGCCGCGAGCGGAAATACGATGCTGACCGCCATGGTGGCCGACACTCGCCGCGCGCTGGACCTGCAATCGGAGTTCTTGAATCTGACCCAGGACCGCCGCACCGATTCCGACCGCGAGCACGAGGCCATCGTGCGGGCCATCGAGGCCGGTACGCCCGAGGCCGCGCGTGCGGCGATGACCGATCATCTGGAGCGAGTCGCCGAAACGGTCGCCCGCATCGGCGCCTGAGCGGCCTACCGTCGCGGTTCGGACGGCTGGTGTGTGCGCTGGATCGTGAGTGATGCGGCGAGCAGACGTGAGTTGTTCGGATCGGCGGGATCGACACCGGTGAGTTCGGCGATGCGGCGCAGTCGATAGCTGAAGGTGTTGGGGTGCACATGAAGTCGTGCCGCCGCGGCTTTACGGTCGGAGCCGTAGCGCAGGTGTGCCTCCAACGCCTCGAGGAGATGCGGGTTGCTCAGCAGTGGGGTGATCCGTTCGGCCAGCCGGTCGCGGGCGTGGCCCGGTCGGGTGAGCTGGTATTCGAGCAGCAGATCGTCGAGTCGGTATGTTCCGGTCGGGCGGCCGAGCAGGCGTGCGAGCGTTGCGAGTTCGGCGACCTCCGCCGCGGCTTCGGGCAGTTCGGCGCGCGGGACCGCCGGGCATTCGGCAAGATGCGCCGACGCGCCGAATTGTTCGGCCAGCTCGGCCGCCAGGCGGGCGTAACGGGTCGACTCGGGTTCATCGGAATACCTTGGAAGCAGGGCGATTCCGGTGGATCCGTCGAAGGTCACCAGCGCGGTGCCATTGCTTATCGTGTCGAGGGTGCGGTGCAGGATCCGTATCCGTCGCCGGGCCAGTAGATCGGCGACGGAGGTGGGTTGGTCGTCGGAATCGATATGGATGCCGAGCACCGTGTAGCGCTCGCTGAGCGGGGTGTCGGCGCGGGCGGCCTGTTCATCGGCGGGCTGGCCGCGCAGCAGTGCCGAACACAGTTCGCGGCGGGCTTCCCGCTCGGCGTTGTAGATGGATTGTTCGACCGCCGTATAGGTCTCGACGACGATGATATTGATGTGCTTGAGCAGATCGAGCAGGCGGGAGCCGACTTGGACCAGATCGGCCATTTCTTCGGGCGTCGCGAGTGCGGCGGCCTCGGCGAGCACCGATTGCGCCGAACCGTGGATTGCCTCGATCAGGATCGACAGCGGGAAGCGGTCTTCGGCATGCCGCTCGGCGACCGGTGCCACGAAGGTCGCGACCTCGGCTCCGGTGAATTCGCGGTCTTCGCCGATGGCGTGCAGTACGGCCCGGCCGCAGGCGTAGATGGCGGGCAGCACCTCGGCGGTGAAATGGCCCTCGGGCAGATCGGTCGCGGGCGGGGTCGCGCCGAGGCCCTCGGCGAGCATGCGCTCGGAGATCTGCGGCCACCGGGTCAGTAGCCGGGTCACTAACGGAGCGTCTCGGACGGCCGAGGTCGAAGCGGTTGCCATGCGCCGATTGTTGCCGACGACAGTGGGCGGTTCAACGTTTCGGTTTTATCAACCAGAACTTTGTCATCGACGACAAACCGGTGTGGAGTTTATTCGTCATGGCGTGTAGTGACGCCGACTAACGACCGTCCTACATTTCGAATACCGCGTAATCGCAATGGCGGCCATCACATTTCGTGCGATCTGTGACGTGTGGCATAGCGACCGGCGTGGGGCGGAACCGATCGGAATGGGAAGTACGAAATGTTTGCAATGAAGCAACGGGGCTGCCGCGCCTTCGCGGGAGCCGCCCTCATCGCTGGGCTGTCTGTGGCGCATGGGCTCGGAATCGGTGCGGCGGGCGCGGAGCCCGCCGAATCCGATCAGCAATTCCTCGTCGAACAGATCAACGCGGGGCTGGCCCCGGCTCCGGACGGACGGCAGCCACAGGTGATCGTGGATACCGGAAGTGGATCGGGCTGGGCGAAGAGCATCGCCTCCAATACCATCGGCGAAGGGCCCGAAATGAACACGGCTCTCGCGGCTTTCGCGTACGGTCTCGCGCAGCCGGATGCCGCGCCCGCGGGTGCGAACCGGTGGGACTGCATGCCGAGTGCCGAGCATCCGAACCCGGTGGTGCTGTTGCACGGCACCTGGCTCAATGCCTTCGACACGTTCGCCTATCTCTCGCCGCAGTTGGCGCGGGCGGGATTCTGCGTATTCGCCTTCAATTTCGGGCGATCCGGGCTGATGGAGGGCGGTGGGATCGGTGCGATGCTGCCAGGTCGCTACGGGGTCGGGCCGATGGCCGAATCCTCGCGCCAGCTGGCCGATTTCGTGGAGCGGGTGCGCGCGGCCACGGGGGCGGAGAAGGTAGATATCGTCGGCCACTCGCAGGGTGGGACGGTGGCGAATCAGTATCTGAAATTCGACGGGGGCGCCGATAAGGTCGGCAAGCTGGTCACTTTCGGTGCCACCCACCACGGCACGGCCTTGATGGGCATCGCGTTGCTTGGGCGGGCCATCAATAACCTCGGCGTGAATATCCTCGGCTTCTACGAGCCGATCGTCGGGCTGTCGAATATCGAACAGGCGGTGGGGTCTTCGTTCTATGCGCGGCTCAACGCGAACGGCGATACCGTGCCCGGTGTCGATTACACGGTCGTCGGGTCGCGGTACGACGAGGTCACCAACCCCTACAACTGGACCTTCCTACAGGCCGGGCCGGATGCCACGGTCGACAACATCACGCTGCAGGACGGCTGCGAACAGGATCTGTCCGACCACCTGACCATGATGTATTCACCACGCTCGGCCTCCATCGCGCTCGAGGCCCTGGATCCCGCGCACCATTCGAATCTGGACTGCAGCTTCAACCCATGGTTGATCGGAGGTGGCGGCGGCCTCTGAGTTCGACCGATGAACCCTGCCCGAAGCGGCCGAGCCGGGCAAGGTGTGGACTTCCCAATCTCGGGAGGTTTGACGACCTGAGTGAAAATTGACCATGCCACTGCCCGTACTCAGGGCCATGCGAAGCGGGCTGTGGTTACCGGTCAGCACACCCGGTTGCACCTGACCGTGGTAACGACACAGCAGGAGACCTCGGTGATGCAGCGGTCGCGGTTCGATCCGGGCGAACTGCGGGCGATGGTGACGAGGTTGGAACGCCTGATCGCCGAAGCCAACCGAACCGTCGTCGAGCTGAAGGCCGCGATCGAATTCGCGGAGGTGGAGTCGGTTGCGGTGTCCGAAGAGGCGCGTTCGGATGCGGGATCCGTGGAGGTGCAGTCTGTCGAAGCATCTGCTGCGGTGCTACCGGACGGCGCACCCGCGGGAGTGCAGTCGGGCGCGGCATCTGCGGAGGCGCGTTCGGTCGACGCATCCGAAGATGCGCGGTCGGACATAGCCCTCACGACAGCACATTCGAATGTCGCGTCTGTCGCGGTGCACTCGGACGTTCGGCCTGTTGCGATGCGGTCGGATGTCGCATCGGCGGCAATGCGGCAGGGAACCGTGTCAGGTCGACCGGCGACAGACCAACCCACCACAAGTCGGCGCCGCCCACTCGTACGCGAGCCCGAACCAACTCCGTGGTCCCGTCGCAGAGTGGACACCCCGTGGTCACAACGCACGGTCCGTCCGCGCCCGGCGAGACCGAACACACCCACCGAACCCTCCACATCCCATGCACCGGAACCGATCCCGGTCGCAGCCCCGGCCCCACCGATAACCCAGCGAACCCTGCCCCGACAACCCACCACGGTCCCCGAGCTCGCCGCATCGGCACCGACTGGTTCACTGCGCGAGACCGCGAAACCGGAAGCGGTTCAACCGTCGACGGATGTTCAAGCGCCGAAGGCGGTTTCGCCACCGGTGAATATCCGGCCACCAGATCGTCTGCCGTCGGCGAATGTTGCGGAGCCCGTCGCGGGGGCGGTCCCGGTGGATGTCGGGGTACGCCCAACTCCGTCTCTGCCAGTCGATGTTCGAGAACCCGAGACGGCACGCCCGCAGCCTGTGGATGTCGGCGAGCCGGACGCCACGGCGCAGATGCCGAATGCTGCCGAGCCCGCGGCGCTACCAACGGACGTTCGGGAGCCGGAGGCAGGTTCGCGGTCGGCTGATGTTTCGGAACCTGAGACGGTACGACCGCCGGTGGATGTCGGAGTGCCGGATCGGGTGCCGTTGCCGACTGGTGCCGTAGTGCCAGTGGTTGAGGTGCTACCGGCGGACGTTCGGGAGCCGGAGGCAGGTTCGCGGTCGGCTGATGTTTCGGAACCTGAGACGGTACGACCGCCGGTGGATGTCGGAGTGCCGGACCGGGTGCCGTTGCCGACTGGTGCCGCGGCGCGAGTGGCGGAGGCGCTACCGGTCGATGATGGCGAGTTGGAGGTAGTGCCGCTACCGGCCGATGTTGCGGCATCGGCGGCGGAGGCACTACCGGAGGATGTTCGCCAACCCGAGGCCGCGTCGCTTCGGGTGGATGTCTCGGAACGCGAGTCGATATCCGCGCCCGTGAACGATATCGAGGCACCTGCGGCTGTGCCGTTCCTGGCGGATGCGGTGGCTGCGGGCGCGGCGTCACCGGGAGATGTTCGGGAACCAGCAGCCGTGTCGGTACCCAGTCGCCCGCTCGGCGAGATCGCGAGCCCTGAGGCGATTCAACCGTCGACGACTGGTCAATCGCTGGAGGCAGTTTCGCCGACGACGGATGTTCGGCCGCCGAATCCTTCGCCCCTGTCGGTGGATATCGCGGAACGCGTGCCGATGGAAGTCGGGATGCCCGAGGGCCTGCCCTTACCGGTGAATGCGGCCGGGGCCGCAGTGGTGCCGCGACCGGCGGACGCCAGGGAGCCGGGGATTCCTGAGCTACCGGGCAACGTCGAGGAACCGCCACTGCCGGTCTGCGCTCGGGAACCAGAGTTGGGACGACCGTCGGCGGATACTGCGGCGCACGGGGCAGTGCCGCTGTCAGCGGATGCTGCGGAGCCCGAGGCCGTAGCGCTACCGGTGGATGTCGCGGAGCCTGGGGCGGACGCACTACCAGCGGATGTTCGCGAACCCGAGGCTCTGTCGCTTCTGGTGGATGGCAGTAGGTCGGACGAGGTATTGCTACCAGCTGACGTTTCCGTACCCGAGTTGGGACGTGCGCCGGTGGAGATCGAGGCGCCAGGGGCGCTGCCGTTGCCAGCAGATGTTCGGGAGCCTGAGGTACTGCCGCTACCGGCGCACACGCCGGAACCCGAGGTGGCACGCGCGCTGGTGGATTCTGGTGCGCCCGAGGTGGTGCCGTCGTCAGCAGTTGCTGCCGAGCCAACGGC
>NZ_BDBY01000178.1 GCF_001613225.1 Nocardia pseudovaccinii NBRC 100343 | reverse complement strand
GCAGGCAGTGGCGGTACCGGCATACGTGCAGGAGCCCGACGCGGCATCGCTGCCGGTCTATGTGCGAGAGCCCGAGGTGGTGTGGCCGCCCGCGGTGCAACCGCAGTCGGAGGCCGTACCGCTGCCGATCCATTCTCAGGAATCCGAGACAGCACGACTTCCGATATATCCTGACATCGAGATGCCGGGCTCCCGTGCGTATTCCGTCGATTCGGCGACGCCTGTCACCGCTGTCGAGTTGGCGGCGCAGCATGGTCTGGACCTTGTCGGATTCGATGGGCCGAATGTCGACAAGTATGTTGTCCGGGAGGTCACGGCAGCGGTGGACGACATGCTCACCCGGTATCCGATTGCCTTGCGCGGCATACGGATTACCGTTCAGGACGATAGCGCGCCCCCAGTGCGTGGGGCGTCTCCGTCATTGCCGCAATCAGATGCGTCAGCGATTTGGATGGTGCTCGATGGGGGTGCCTTGGCGACCTTGGTACCGGCGGCCGGGAGTGCGCGGCCGCGCCGGTGGTTGCGGCGGCGGCGCAATGCCGATCGGCCGGTGTATGCCGCGGTTGTGCGTGAGTTCGGTTGTGCGCTCGATGTCGCGGGGGACTTTCGGGCCCGGCACGAGGCGCAACGCCGACTGATTACCGAATCACTGCGTGGCAGTGCGGATCTCACCTACAACCCGCTGGATCCGAGCCTCGCCCTGCTCGATGCGTTCACCGATTTCGCGCTGCACGGGGATCGTGCGGGGAAGTTGGCGAAGGAGTTGCACGACATGCTGGTGAAGATGGCGCGAGCCGAGTCGACCGACCTGTCGGCCTGATCGGGCCAGGGCCGATCCTCGACTTGGGCCGGTTCACAAGATGGGTGAGTGCCGACTTGTGTGTTGGCGGAGTCTTTTATCGCTGACCCGC
Source organism: Nocardia pseudovaccinii NBRC 100343 (assembly GCF_001613225.1). Taxonomy (GTDB): domain Bacteria; phylum Actinomycetota; class Actinomycetes; order Mycobacteriales; family Mycobacteriaceae; genus Nocardia; species Nocardia pseudovaccinii. The sequence continues at coordinate 53,688 of NZ_BDBY01000178.1, read as the reverse complement.
GGTAGCCACCGGATTGTTCGTTACCGTCATCGCGTTCGATTGCCCGCTTTCGGGAGGATCAGCTGTGACGGAGATCGAAACACAACGATCCGACGAGCGGGCGGGCGGTGAATTCGGCGCGTGGCTCGCCTTCACCGGCTGCCTCATCGCGGTTTTCATGCAGATGATCGACGTGACCATCGTCAATACCGCACTGCCGAATCTCAGCGCGGACCTGCGGGCCTCGCAGTCGGCGCAGGTGCTTGTGGTCTCCGGGTATTCGCTGGCCTTCGCGTGCACGCTGCTGACCGCGGCGCGCATCGGCGCCATCGTCGGCCGCCGCACCGTATTCCTGATCTCGGTCACGGCATTCACCGCGGCCTCGGTGTGGTGCGGAATATCCTCGAGCGCAACCGAATTGGTAATCGCAAGAATCGCCCAGGGGGTCGCGGGCGCCGGGATGGCGGCACAGACCATTGCCATCCTCATCGCGAGCTTCCCGCCGAATCGCCATCAAAAGGTCTTCGCGCTCTACGGTGCGACCGCCGGATTCGCCGGAATGCTCGGGCCGATCCTCGGCGGTGCGCTGGTCACCGCCGATATCGGCGGACTCGGTTGGCATTCGATATTCCTGCTGAATCTGCCCGTCGGCGTGCTCGCCTTCGTGCTCGGCTTCAAATATCTGCACCTCGGCAGGCCACCGGAACGCGATCGCCTCGACCTGGGCGGGGTGGCATTGTCCACCGTGAGCCTGTTCGCCTTACTCGCCGCTCTCGCGGACGTTCAGCAGAATGGTTGGCGGCCATGGCCTTTCGGTGTGGTCGCCGCGGCTTTCGCGCTGGGTGCGGTGTTCTTCGGCTACGAGCGCAGGCTGGCTCGACGCGGCGGCAGTCCACTGGTGCGCTTGGATCTGTTCGCCGATCGCGGCTTCGCCATCGGTGCTGCGCTGGTGGCCAGCTTCTTCGGCTTGTTCACCGCATTCGTCTTCACCGTATCGATCACCCTGCAGGACGAGTTGCATTGGTCCGCACTGCGCACCGGTGTGGCGATGACGCCATTCGCACTCGGCGCGGGTACCGGCGCCCTCGCCGCCATGCTGCTGGTAAAGCGTTGGGGGGTAAAGGCACTCGCATTCGGAATTGCGATGTATGGCTGCTGCGTGGCGATCGGCGCGGCATATCTGCGGCTCACCGCGGGCGAGGTGAATCTCACTTTGGCGCTCGGCCCGGTCTTCATCGCCGGATTGGGGGTCGGCCTGTTCGGTGTGCAAGTGCAACCGCTGATGCTGGCGGGTTTGGACCAGCGCCAAATGGCCGAAGCATCCGGGCAACTACCCACCATCGAGCAGATCGGCAATGCGGTCGGGCTCGCACTGCTCAGCGTCGTGTTCTTCCGCACCCACACCCTGGACGGCAGCATTGTCATGCTGGCGGCCATCGCGGTCATCGCCATCGCGATGGCGGTGCCGACCCTGGCCGTTGCCCGCACCGTCGCAGGAACCCACATAAGGTCAGGCTGACCCGGTGGTGCCCAGTGGAGACGGTTCGCCGGGCTCGGATCCGATGAGCAGCCGCTTGAGAATCTTCCCGGTTTCGCCCCGGGGGAGTGCGTTGAGGAAGGTGACATCGCGCGGAACGGAGAAACGGCTGAGCCGATTACGAATGTAAGACCGAATCATATCCGAATCCAGCCCCGCGCCTTCGCGTTTCACCACGAAAGCCGCCAGACGCTGCCCGAACTCGGTATCCGGCACGCCGACCACGGCGACCTCACTGACCTGTGGCAGATGCGCGAGGGCCTCCTCGACCGGACGCGGAAACACATTCTCACCGCCCGAGATGATCATCTCGTCGTCGCGTCCGGCAATGAACATTCGACCCGCGACATCGAGATAGCCGAGGTCACCAGTGTCGAGCATGCCGTCGGCCTCGGCGGGCGGCGCCGAATTGACGTAGCCGTCGAACAGCATGTGGTTGCCGACGAAGATATGCCCGGTGACGCCGATCGGAACCGGACGCTGATCCGGACCGAGCACCGCGACCCTGGTGCCGAGCGGCGGTCGGCCCGCGGTGGTCGGTGCGGTGCGCAGATCGTCCGGAGTCGCGATGGTGGCCCAGGACACCTCGGTGGAACCGTAGACGTTGTAGAGGATCTCGCCATAGGTGTCCATGAATCGCAGCACGGTCGCCCCGGCCAGCGGTGCGCCGCAGCTGATCACGGTGCGCAGACTGGATGTGTCATAGCGAGCACGCACGGCGGTGGGCAGATCGAGGATGCGATTCACCATGGTCGGCACCACGATCATGCTCTCGACCTGGTGTTCGGCGACCAGCCGCAGACAGTCCTGCGCCTCGAACCGCTCCGGCAACACGACAGTTGCCCGCAGTGCCGTGCTGAGCTGCAGCCCGGCCAGACCCCAGGTGTGGAACAGCGGGGCCGGGATCAGCATCGCCGCATCCATTGCGAGCGGAATCCGCGACAGCAGGGCTGCGATGGTGCCGAAACCCTTCGGATGGGGGCGGCGCGCGCCCTTCGGTGTGCCGCTGGTTCCCGAGGTCAGCACGATCAGCCTGCCGGGCTGTGCCGGGATGCGAAATTCGGACTGCCCCATGGCGATCAGGTCGTCGATGGTGGAACGCCCCGGTACCGGCGGGCGACCGTCGGTATTGAACCGCGGCAGATCGGTATGCAGGTAGCGAACCAGCTGTTCCAGATCACCGTCGACGAACAGTGCCGAAAGCCGGTGGCGCTGTACGATTTCCTCGATGCGCCGCCCGGACAGCCCCGCATTCAACAGCGCGACGTCGACGCCGAGTTTCCCGGCGGCGACCATGGTTTCGACCATGCCCGCATGGTTGCGCGACAGCAAGCCCACCGCGTCACCGGACGCGAGCCCCAGGGTGGCCATGGCCCCGGCCAGCGCGTTCGTGCGTTCGTGCATCTGAGCGAAGGTGCGGGTGCCGGAGTCGTCGACGACAGCGATCCGATCCGGCGAATGCGCGGCTCCCGCCGCGTATCCGCCCGCCAGATTGAAGCCCCATTTCGCCAGGGAGCGAACCTGTTTGATGCTGGTCGCGGGGTTGGTGGGCCGCGCGACACCGGTACTCATGATCTGCTTGGCCACACCCACCTGCCGCCGCAGCGGTGAATTCTCGGCATTGACCGCGACCGAGGTGTGCGCGCCGCGAATGACGTCGACCGCGTGCCGCAATCCGCTGTCGACCCACGCCACCACTGCGGCATTGGACTGCTCCGGCAGCAGCGGATGCATCCGGCCCGGTGCGAACAGGGTGATGACGATCTTGGTGCGCTCCTCGTCACCGCGCAGGCGGACCGAGGCGAAACTGCCGGTGCCAACGCACTCCAATTCGAAGCTCTCGTACCAGCGACACACCCGGAACCGCACCTGGTGAGTGCGGATTCCGGATTCCGGGGTGCCGACCCGTAGTTCCAGAATACCGTTGTCGGTACGGGATTCCACGCGTTCGCAGGCGCCGATGCCTGCGAATAAGCGCGGATAGGTTTGCGGTTCGAGCAGCAGATCCCAGAGCGCTCGCCGGGCGATCGCGAATTCCGCGCCCACATCGATGATGTCGGTAACCAACTCATGCACTTCTCGTCGGCCGGTTCGAACAGCTCGGGTCGGCGGGAAACCCCTATGAACGCAAGTATGCGAGGCACCACCGGTGTTGCCCACCATTCACTGCGAAGTTGGGTTCGCGCCCAACCGGCGACCGGGACCCATGTGAATGACCCCAATAATCGCCGGAATCCACCCCGCCGGGCCGCGCGCACCAGCCCTGGGCTCGATCACAATGCACACGCGGGCCAATAATGTTGTGCTCCAATAGGATTGCCCAAATGTTCAGGCAAACCTAAGCTGGGAATACATGGTGATCACCGGGCACCGTCGCCGACACCGTGTCTCGAATACTCGCAGGCGCGACACCGAGGCCGCAGTCGGTGCCGCTGGCGTGGCGGTGTTCGAGGGCAGGCCGCGCTCATCCGGTTCGGGTAATCCGATCCCTCCCCGGATCTGCGTGGGCGCGTCCTGCCGAGGATTACCTTCCGAAAGCGAGGATCGCGCTGGCCAGAGTCAGGCAGTACCAGTAGGTATAGAAGAGGTAGGTGGTGTGGTCGGCGCGGCGATCGCGCCGCCGGAACACGCGGTAGGCGATGACGAAGGACAGCAGCGCCGCGGCCACTCCGAGCAGTGCCGCGGGGAGCGGTACGCCGCGGTAGACGAGGAAATGCATGGCAACCGGATAGATCACGAATGCCGCCGCCAAGAACCGGCGGCAGGCCGACTCGCCGAAAACCACTGCGGCGGTGCGTCTTCCGACCGCCACATCACCGTCGATATCGCGTAGATCTTGCAGGGATACCAGCACACCCAGGGGTATGGCGATCGCCGCGATCCAGGTCCAGGCCGCCGGGGTCAGGGGAGTCACGATTTGCCAGGCGGCCGCGAGTTGGGCGATCGTGCCCGCGACCATGGCGGCATTCTTACCCCACAGTGCGCGGGCACCGCCGAAATGATTGTGGAAGGCCCACGCCACGATCCAGAGCACCGTCCATTCCAGGACCTGCAGCACCGCACCCAGCGCGAGGAAGGCGGCAGTGACCCAGAGCAGCCGCCACTTGGCGCCCTGCGGGGTGACGAGTCCGACGACGAGCGGCCGGTGCGGCTTGTTGTGGCGATCCTCTTCGATGCCGGTCAGCTGGTTGGAAAGGTTGAACGTGTAGATGTAAAGCCAGAAATAGACCAGACATTCGGCCAACACCAGCGGTAGTGCAACGACACCCGCACGGGTGCTCGCCCATGCGGCGACGGCGAAGGTCGTCGCGGGTACAACGGTTGCCGTAAGGTCGCCTGCGCTGAACGACCAGCAGATGTGGAACTCGCGCAGTAGGCCGCTGGTCAGCACGCCGACCCTGCGGCGCGTGGCCGCCTCGGGGGGTGCGGCCATAACTATCTACCCGGCTCCGATGCGGATGCATCGACGGCCACCGGATCTCGGCGCCACACCCGCATGCCGAGTTTCGTCGGTGCGGGCAGATGTGCGAGCGATACGTGCACGGGCCGGGTCGACAGTGGATCGACGCGCCAGCGTGCCGCGATCGTCGCCAATGCCAAGCTGGCCTCGACGAGTCCGAACTGGTCACCTATGCAGCGTCGCGCACCGGCGCCGAAGGATATGAACAGCGTTCGGTCCGGCTCCGTGCCGATCCACCGATCGGGCACGAATTCGCCTGCCCTATCATAGATTTCATCGCGCCGATGAATGACGTGCGGACTGACCGCGACGGTCGTACCCGCCGGAAGCGGGACGCCGTCGAGGGTGGTGTCCGCAGAAACCACCCTCGTGAGCAACCATCCGGCCGGATACAACCGCAGCGTTTCGGTCACCACCCGATTGACGACCGGCAGATTCGCCAGGTCCTGATAGCGGGCGGTGCTATCGCTCAGCACGGTATCGACCTCGTGCTGAAGCTGCCTTCGTAGCTCCGGATTTCGTCCGAGCAGATACAGCGCCCAGGTCAAGGTGCTCGCGGTGGTTTCCGCACCCGCGAACAGAAAGGTGAATACCTGGTCGATGAGTTCATCGTCGCTCATCGCGACCTGCGCGCCGGTGGAGTCGGGATCGCGGGCACGCATGAGGGAGGACAGCAGATCACCGTGGTCGCGATTGTCGGCGCGCCGCTGGTCGATGAGTTCGGCGGCCACCGCCCGCAGCCGGTTCCGAGCCTGGTAGTAGCGCCGGTTGGCCGGTGTGGGCAGTCGATTGACGGCCGGTGGCAGCACCATCCGCCGGAATATGCTCCCGGCGATCGTCGTGAAATCGTCGGCGACCTGCTGCACCGAGGTCTCCGGAAACGACGAGGAGAACATTGTCCGAACTGCCACTCGGACAGTGAGTTTCGACATTTCCGCGCCGAGTTGGATTTGCAGTCCGTCCTGCCAGGACCCGATCACGTCTTCGATCGAGTCGACCATGGCCTCGGAGTATCCGGGCATACGTCCCGGTTGGAAGGCGGGTTGGCTCAGGCGGCGCTGTCGGCGGTGCCTGCTGTGCGGGCAGGTTCCGATACCGTCGCCTGCGACTTCGCGGGAGCGATCGTAGAGTGGTCCGCCGCGATCGAAGGTACGGTCGTCGAGGAGTACCACCCGGGCCAACTCGGGATCGCAGACCACCACGACCGGCAGCGGGCCCAATTGGACTCGGCTGAGGCGGCCGTGCGTGGGGAGTGAGGAGAGGAATCCGATCGGGTCGGTGAGAAAACGCATGCCGTGGCCGAGAATCGGGACTGTGTTCGGAGCTAGCGGGATCGACTCGATCGGGTTCTTCATACGGACCTGCTGGTCATCATCGCGGCGAGTAGTCGAAGATCCTCGGTGGCATCGTCGGCGGATACGCTGGTGAGGCAGTCCAACGCGGCATCGAGCTCCCGCTGGGCCTCGCGTTCGGCCCACTCGCGAGCTCCGGTGAGTTCGATCAGGCAGGCGATCCGGTGCAGCGTTTCGGTATCTCGGCCGACATCTCGATACAACTCGCGAAGCGCATCCGCGGTGGGCCCGGTCGAATCCAGAGCGCGCGCGATCGGCGGGGATTTCTTGCGGTTGGCGAGGTCGGGGTAGAGCGGCTTACCGGTCACGCTCGGATTGCCCCAGATGCCGAGCATGTCATCGATCAGTTGGAATGCGATGCCGAGATGATGTCCGAATTCGGCCAGCGCTCTGGCTTGTTGCTGGTCGGCGCCACCGGCGATCGCACCCATCTCGCAGGCGCAGGACAGCAGCGCCGCGGTTTTCGACTCGATCATGGCGAGGGATTCGTCGACGGTTTCGCGGTGTTCGGACTCGATATCCGCGGATTTTTCGTTGCATAACGCGTCGAGGGCTTTCGACAGCAGCGTGATGCCGGGGCGGCCGACCATCTCGTTGATCGCCATGGCGAGTAGCGCATCTCCGGCGAGCTGGGCGCCGCGTTCGCCATAGACCGACCAGGCCGATCGGCGGTTGCGTCGCTGCTCGTCGCCGTCGGTCAGGTCGTCGTGCAGCAGCGAGAAATCGTGCACCAGCTCGACCGCGACGGCCTCGGTGACACCCTGCGGTGGCTCCGCGGACGCTACGGCTTTGGCGGATGCGAGCACCAGCGCCGGACGGATCGATTTGCCGACCTGTTTGCTCGGCCGCCCCGTGGCGTCCAGCCAACCGGCGTGGTAGCCGACGATCATTCTGATCGGTGGGGCAATGCGGTCCAGGGAGGAGCGGTATGCGGGCTCGACCAGTCGCTTGGCCTCGTCGAGCACCGTGGCCGCGGTTCGCGACCCGGATTCGTACCTGGTGATGCCCACTACCCGTCCTTCGATGCCCGCCTCGCTCGTACTCAGTCGCACGTAGCATTGAGATGGTATCAACATTTGGATGGTATGCGCATCTGTAAACGAACAGAACGGTTGGTGGAGAACCGATGAGTCGTCAGAGCAGAGCCGCATTGCAGCAACGCAATCGCGACCGGGTCCTAGCGGCGGCCAAGGCGGAATTCGCCGAACGCGGTTTTCGCGGCGCGACGGTGGATGACATCGCCGAGCGTGCGGAGCTGACGCGCGGCGCGGTGTACTCCAACTTCGCTGGTAAGCGGGCGTTGTACCTGGCGGTGCTGGCCGCGGAGGCCGAGGGGGCGCCGGATCTGCTGGATGGTCGCCCGGCGCGGACCCCGGTGGCGGCCATCGGCCGCTTCGCCCGGACCTGGGTCGACCGGCTCCCCGGTTCGGCAAACTGTCCGGTGGCCGGGGTCTCGCAGCTGCACTCACCGATGCTGGCGCACGACCTCATTCCCGAACTCGTCGCCGATGAATGTCTGCGCGGCTCGTTCGTGCAGCTGATCAAACTGGACGCCATCCTGCTCGGCCTCGCGCTGGCGGGCCTGGACGGCAGTGGTGCGTCCGTACTGCCCGGCCGGTGGCTCGGTATCGCCGAATCGGTGATCACCTTGCTGTATGGTGCGACCCAATTGTCTTTCGTCGCACCGGAATTCGTGGACGGGGCGAAAGTGATCGCCGCATGCGAGCAGATGGTGCACCACCGAATCGACGACACCACGCGGGCCACGGCGGACACCGTCGCGGTGACGGGCGTCGACGAGCCGTGGACGCCACCACCGTGCCGCGACCTGGTCCACACGGTGGCCGCGGATCTCGCGGGTGCGAACGTGGTTGCCGTACTCGGGATGAACAAGCTCGGCGCCGTCGCGGATATCCTGCGTGACCAGCCCAGTGGAGGTCGCACCACGATCGCGATGGCCACGGCCGACGGCACGGAGGTGGCACAGCTGGCTCGCCTCGCGGTCAGCGATATCAGCCGGTCGCTGCGTGCCGCGTTTCCGTGCCCCGCGGTTCCCGGCATGCAGGTGGTTCTCGACGAATCCGGCAAACTCGCACGGGCGTGCGGTGTCGTCACCGTCGATGACGACACCGAGAGTGCGGTCTTCGTCGACGGCGAACGGGTGGTGGCGCGGGCGACGGGCGCGGGTGCCTGTCAGGCGCTGGCGAAAACGCTCGGCACCCTCGAAGACTCACGCTCGGTCCGGAGCCGATGAACTCGCGTATTCGGTCGCGGCGGCCTTGCCCGCGCCCCGCCCCTCGGCCCGCGTCGTGATTCGGCCGTTCTCGATGAGGACCGCGAACTCGGAATTGTCGTCGACCCGGTCGAATCCACATGCGGCCGCGAGTGTTCCGGCATCATCGACGATCACCTGTAACCGCGGAAGCGCCGCGGCCGGAAACGCATGGCGCAGTGACCGGCAGATGTCCGCGATCGCCAGCCGCGCGAGTGGTGCGAGTTCCGCGGGACGATCGCTCACCAGCGCCAGCGTGATATCGGTGTGCTCGGGCCAGATCGAGAGCGCCGCTTCGATGGTGGCGATCCGGTGCATGCCGACGACGGCGATCAGGCCGTCGCCGTCGAGCCGGGCCGAGTCGGCGCGGATGCGATCGATGCAGCTCGGCGGTTCCCAAGGCTCGTCGACCCGGGTGACGCGCGCGTCGGTCGGGGAGGGCGGGCTCGGCGTCTTCACCCCGCCGAGTAGTGCGACCTGTTCGCACAGCGCGATGGCCCGTGCCGGATCGGTGAATTCGGGCGCGACGTAGGACAGCTGGGTCGTCCCGTACAGGATCGTCAGCACGGATTCGGCACTGGCGACAAAACTTTCCAGCGGCGCGGATGTCGGCTGGCTGATTGCCCGCAGTGACACGGCGAGCAGCAGCGCGTCGAGCGCGAGCAGCTGTGCGAACGGCCGCCGGATCTGTTCGCTCATCAGGACTTCGGGTACGAAATCGACGCTGAGCGCGGGGGAGGTGAACTGCTCGTCCTCGCCGTATTCATATTGGCTCGACTGCGGCAGTTGCTCGAGCCAGGTGCTGGCGAACGCGCCGAGCGCGGCGGCCGGTGTGTCGGACTTCGCGCCGCCCGCGGGCGCGGGAGCCTGTTCGGCTTCGTGTGCGAGCACCGCGAGATATAGCGCCCGCTTGCCCGGAAAATTGGAATAGACCGCTCCCCGCGTCATATCGGCGCGCTCGGCGATGCCGTCGACCGTCGCGCCGCGGAATCCGCGCTGCGCGAACTCGGACTTGGCCGCGGCCAACACCTTTCTGCGGGTGGCGTCCTGCTGCTGTGCCCTCGTCAGACGAACCATCGGTCCCTTCGCTGTTCCCTTGCTTCCTGCGGCACCGCGCAGCGTACCGGTTCGATACTCGCGCGCGGCGCTACGAATGGCCGAGATGTAGCTGGTGGCGCGGCGATCGTGCCCTGTTCGGCGTTGTCATGCACATTCGGATGCGTCTATCATCCAAATGGTAACAACATCTCGACTGCCGATGTCCTCGCGCGTCAGTTGCCGCCGTCTGACCGTGGAGGGGATGGTCAGACGGCACCTGGGCACAGGGTGCCCGCCGAGTGGATTCCGGTTCGCGCCGCATTTGTGGTGGATACCAGATGGTTCGGCGGCGACTGACGAGATCACCCAAATTCTGGCCGTGCGGATCCGCGGCAACGCGATCCCGGCTTATGTTCGGGCCGAACAGCGCCGCTTGCTGATCGGAGGTGCGAGGTGTGCTGTGGCCTGCGTTCGGCCGTGCTGGGTGCGGCTGCCGTCCTCGCATGTTCGGGCGGTATATCGCTCGCGGATTCCGCACGGGACGCGGATGCGCCGATTCCGGTGCGTGCCTTGGCGGCCGCGCGGCAGGCACCCGATGGGTCACGAATGCTCGCCGCGGCGCAAGGTCCGGGGCGAGTACTCGATCTGACCGTGTATTCCGAGGCGATGGGGCGGACCGTTCCCATCGAAGTCCTACCTGCGGTGGACAATTCGAATCCGGCACCCGTCTTGTATCTGCTCAATGGCGTCGACGGCGGCACCGATACCGGGGTCTGGAGCGACGGCAGCAATTGGCTGACCAAGACCGATGTCGAGCGATTCTTCGCCGATAAGCAGGTCACCGTGGTGATGCCGGTCGGCGGCGGTGGCACCTTCTTCGCCGATTGGCAGGTGGACGATCCGGTGATCGGCAGACAGCGCTGGACCACCTTTCTCACCGGGGAACTGCCGTCGATCATCGACTCGGCATTTCGCGGTAGCGGTGCGAATGCGATTACGGGGCTTTCGATGGCGAGTTCGGCGGTATTCCGACTCGCCATCGCGGCACCCGGGCTCTACCGTGCCATTATCCGCAACTGCCGCAAGCGATTTGAATACGCTGCATAGCGTCGCCGACAGGAGGACTTGTGCGCACCGCGTTCCGTGATCCCGGGATTCCCGATGGCGAGAAATCCGTGTACACCGTCGGTATCGCGGATCAGCCGCACCGATTCGAGGTGACCAGTGTGGTGGCGCACGAGGACGACGGCTATCGCTCGATGGTCGAAATGCGGCCGGGTGCCGGGGATCCGACGATCCGGATCGAACAGCGCTTCCGACGAGTCGACGGCTGGCTGCGCGCGGAAGACTATCGCGCCGAAACGCGCTCCGGCAATACGGTGGTCTCGCGCGAGGAGGCGCATTTCGTCGACACCACACACCTGCAATTCGGCAGCGGCACAGCGCCGTTCCCGTCGAATATCATGCCGCTCATCGGTGGTCTGACGCTGCTACGCGGGCTGGATTTCACCGAGGGCGCGGTGGAATCCCTGGATCTGTGGCTGGCTTTCTCGGTGCATTGGCCGCTGGCGGCGCGGGTGGCGAAGCAGGCGACCGTCGATGTGCCCGCCGGACGCCTGAGCAGTTGGCCCGTTCACCTGCGGCCCGGCTTCGCACACGTGAACAGCTTCTTGGACAAGGTGATCGGAGGTCTCATACCGTCATGCATCGCACACTTCGACGCCGCCCCGCCGCACCGGCTGGTGCGGTTCAGCTTTCCGATCGAGGCGATGCCATCCGATCCACGCGGACTGATGGAGTTGGTCACGTAGTACCGAGGACCGACGCGAATACCGCCTGCATCGCGGACACATAGCGATCCACCGATTCGTGCGCCACCGGGGTATCGGGATAGATGACGCTCAACGACGTCCCTGTCGGCAGCCGGTTGATCCACACCAGAACCTCCTCGGACGCAGCGCGATTGGCGTACACGCCCCCGCGCACCTCGCCGAAGAATTCGTGCCCGACAAAGTCGCGCGCGTCCACATACGAGATCATCGGAGTCGACCAGCCGGGCCGCGCCTTGATATCGGTGTCGGCGGGCAGTAGCTCCAGCACACGGTGAATCGACGTGGCCGTGGCGATTCCGGTCTTCGTCGGACTGCTACTGCTCATCGTGCCGGTGCGGCATCTGGCATTCGGTGGCATCACCGAGCGGTTTCTCCCGCCGGACCACCCGACTCGATCGGCGCAGCAGCACTTCGACGAGATCTTCCCCTTGCGCCGGATCGATCCGATCTACCTGGTCATGATCACCTACAACAGCCCGGATATCGAGACCGTGGTCACGCACGCAGATCAGGCCCCCGGGCTCGCGGCACCGTTCCCCAAACCCACCCAGCGCCCGGCGCAACCGTTCATCTACACCACCGAGACGGTGCTGGCCAGCCCCGCGGACGCCGACGCGACCATCGACTACCTGCGCTCCATGGAACTGCCGAAGGTGATGGTCGGGGGCGAACCAGCAGCGCAGCGCGACAGCATCGACGCGCTGCTGCACCGGCTACCGCTGATGCTCGCGCTCGTGTTCATCGCCACCTCCGCACTGCTGTTCCTGACTTTCGGCTCAATCGTGTTGCCGCTCAAAGCGGCTGTGCTGAACCTGCTCGGCCTCGGGGCCACCATCGGGGTGCTGACCTGGATCTTCGTCGAGGGTCACGGGGCCGGACTGCTGGGCTTCACGCCGCAGCCGATCATGTCGCTGGTGCTGATGCTGATCGTGTCGGTGATCTACGGTCTGTCCACCGATTACGAGGTGTTCCTGCTCGCCCGCATAGTCGAGGCGCGCCGCACGGGCGCGTCGACGACCGAGGCGGTCCGCACCGGAGTCGCGCGGACGGGCCGGATCATCTCCGCCGCCGCGCTGATCTTGATAGTAGTGACCGGCGTCTTCGCCCTGTCCGATCTGGTGATGATGCAGTACATCGCCCTCGGGATGGTCACCGCGCTGTTCATCGATGCCACCGTGCTGCGCATGCTGCTGGTCCCCGCGACCATGCAGCTGCTCGGTGACGCGTGCTGGTGGGCCCCGGCGTGGCTGCGGCGCATCCAGTGGAAAGTCGTTGTCCGCGAACCAGTTCCGGACAGCGCGGATGTGATGCCGACGACCCGTCGATCGGAATCGGACCCGACCTCGGTCTGACGCTCCTCAGCTCGCCAGATCGGCGACCTGCCGCTTACGACCGGATTCGGCGGCCCGGACCGCGGCGGCGATCGCGACTACCGGCGGAACCCAGCGAGCCTCACTCGGGGAAATGCCCCAGCAGGCCGAACCGGCCGACAGGCGGGTCGGCGGGAGCGGGATGCTCGCACCGTCGGTGTGCACGATCGCGCCGACACCGCGCAATGCGCCGATCGCCATAGCCGCCTTGGCCGCGCCGACGACGAGGTGGATCTCGCGGCGCTGCGGGCCTGGAATTTCGATCACCGGACCGGACAGATTGTTGGCGCGAAGGTACCGGCGCACGGTGGCGGCCAATGCCCCGGTGAGTTCGATGGCCGAAATCTGCGCGTCGGTGATCAGGCAGACACCATTGGTCGTTTCCGCGACCGTCCAACCACGTCGGCGGCAGTCCTGCACCGTATCCAATGTGGCCTCGGTGACGGAACTCGGAAACGTCGTCGGCACTATCTTCTCCGTTCTCGGCTCAAATCTGCGACCATCAGCGTCACATCCGTACCTGGGCATCAAATCTGTTCGGGCTTAGAGTTTCCCAACAGATTTCTTACGGCCCTGATTGTGCGGCGTTCCCAACGCCGGTGACATCGCCCCGAGGTAGCGGCCGCTGTCCTCCTTTGGTCGTACTCGCATGCCGAGTCATGCGGGCAAACCACGGAATTGCCCGTGGAGTCCGACACGTGCGAAACAGGTTGCGGCGGAGGCTGGATCGCGCCTGGTATCTCCGGATTCCATTCGCTGACACATCGATTGCTGGAAGGTCGCCGTGGTGCAGGGTGGTCTATTCGGGCGAGTGGACGGGAGGGGCGGCCCGCGCTTCCTCCTTGCAGAAGTGTGATGAGCGATGTCACAGTCTCGGGCTCGAAGGAGCCGGACGTCTTGAACGCTGGTGCGGCACCAGGAGATCGCGCGTCCGTCCCATCCGGTGCCGGTCAGTCGAGTCGGCGCGCGACCTCGCCGAGGCCGGTGGCGATGGCCTCCTGCTGTTCGGGGGTGAGCGCATCGATGAGGACACGGCGCACCGTTTCGACGTGCCCGGGGGCGATCTGCTCGAGGCGGTCGCGGCCCGCTGCGGTGAGGTTGGCGATGACGCCGCGGATATCGGTGGGGCATGCTGCGCGGCGTACCAAACCGGCCTTCTCCATTTGGGTGACCTGGTAGTTCAGACCGCTTTTCGAGGTGTAGAGGGCATCGGCCAATTCGGTCATGCGCAGTTGGCCCTCGGGAGCCGCGGCGAGGCGGACCAGGACCTCGTACTGGGTGTGCGAAAGCCCCTCGTGTTTGAGGTGCTGTTCGACCTGTCGGCCGACGAGCGCCCCCGCCGCCAGGAATCCCTGCCAGGTGCGCATCTCCCGCTCGTTCAGCCATTTCGCGTCAGCCACATCAACCATCCTACCGGGGTTGTTCAAATTTGAACAACAAGCTATAGTCGGTTTGCGTTCAAATTTGAACTAGCTGGATGGAGGGCGGCGATGGCCGGACAGATGCCGGTGCTCTACCTCTCACACGGCGCACCGCCGCTGGCCGATCACCCGCGGTGGCCCGGTGAGCTGGCCGCATGGTCGCGCGAATTGCCGCGTCCCACGGCGATTCTGATGATTTCCGCGCACTGGGAGGCCGCGCCGATCGCGCTCGGCGCCACCACGACGGTGCCGCTGGTCTATGACTTCGGCGGGTTTCCGGAGCGCTACTACCACGTGCGATACGCCGCACCGGGCGCGCCGGAACTGGCGGACACGGTGCGCAGACTGCTCGTTGGCGGTGTCGTCGATGTGCCGGATCGTGGGCTGGACCACGGGGCCTACGTGCCGCTGAAGGAGATGTATCCCGAGGCCGATGTCCCGGTATTGCAGCTGTCGATGCCGACGCTGGATCCGCGGCGGCTGTTGGAAGTGGGCCGTCGGCTCGCACCGCTGCGCGAGGAGGGCGTGCTGATCGTCGGCAGTGGTTTCTTCACCCATAACCTGCGCGCCATCACCGCCGATGATGAGCACGTCTACGGCTTCACCGCGGAATTCGACGATTGGGGCCGCGAAACCCTCGCCGCTCACGATCTCGACGCCCTGCTCGACTTCGAAAACAAGGCCCCCGCGGCACACCTCGCGCATCCGCGCACCGACCATTTCGCACCGCTGTTCGTCGCCCTCGGTGCAAGCGGCGACGATTTCGCCGACCAGCGCACCGTCATCGACGGCTTCTGGCTTGGCATGGCCCGGCGCTCCATACAGCTCGGCTGATCCGCCCCACAACGA
The DNA here is from genome assembly GCF_001613225.1 of Nocardia pseudovaccinii NBRC 100343. GTDB lineage: Bacteria > Actinomycetota > Actinomycetes > Mycobacteriales > Mycobacteriaceae > Nocardia > Nocardia pseudovaccinii. The sequence continues at coordinate 38,578 of NZ_BDBY01000178.1, read as the reverse complement.
AAGGCACCCCATGACCGCGACCATCACCGCCCCCGCCGCGAACGCCGAAACCGCAACGCCCACACACACTTACGACCTCGGTCTACTCGTCCTGCGGCTGGCCGTCGGACTGACCATGGCCGCACACGGCGCGCAGAAACTGTTCGGCTGGTTCGACGGCGGCGGCCTCGATGGCACCGGCGCATTCTTCACGATGAGCGGCTACCCGTCGGGCAAGGCGATGGCTGTGGTCGCCGGACTGAGTGAAACACTCGGCGGACTCGCCCTCGCTGTCGGCCTGCTCACTCCGCTCGCCGCCGCGGCGCTGGTCGGGACCCTGCTCAATGCGATCGCTGTCAAATGGGGCGGCGGGTTCTTCGCGCCGAAGGGCATCGAGTACGAACTGCTCCTCACCCTGGCCGCCGCATCGCTCGCCCTTACCGGTCCGGGCCGCTACGCCGTCGACCGCCTGATTCCGGCTCTGCGCAACCACCGCCTCGTCTTCGGCATTGCCGCCATCGTGCTGGCCTTGGTGGTTGCGGGCGCGGTCCTGATCGTCCGCAACTGACGCGATCAATCCGGGTAGACCTACTAGGCAGACTGTCGGGCGCCGGATGTCACAGTCGCGTGAATGTTTCTGCGCGACTGTGACATCCAGCGGTGCGCTACCCGACGCGCGCCGCCTCGCGGGCGAGGATGCGGTCGCGCTGTTCTTCGAACTTCATCACGTCGCGAGTGAGTTTCTCGAGGTACTCGCCAAGTTCTTCGCGGCTGCGTTCGCCGCGTGCGGTGAAGTCCGTGCGGTTGAAGACTTTCCAGATCCGCAGGACCGGCAATAGGACCTCGTCCAGATGCTGGCGCAGGTCGTAGATCCCGTGCTTGACCATCAGCACGCCATTGCGACGCCAATTCGGCATTCCGGTGCCGGGCATGGAAAACGTTTTCACGATCTTGGTCACCGCCTCGATCGTCTGGTCAGGTGCGATGTCGAAGGCGGCGCCGGTGATGTTGCGATAGAACATCATGTGCAAATTCTCGTCGGCCGCGATGCGTTGCAACATCCGATCCGCGATCGGGTCGTCGCAGACTCGTGCGGTGGTGCGGTGACTGATTCGGGTAGCCAACTCCTGGAAAGTCACGTATGCGACCTGATCGAGCACACCGCCGAAGTTCTCCGGCGCGTGCACGCCGCGCGTCAGATGCACCATCCGGTCGTTCTCCAGGGCGACAGGATCGACAGCGCGGGTGCACACGAGGTAGTCGCGCATGGCGATGGCGTGGCGGTTTTCCTCGGCGGTCCACCGACCGACCCAGGTGCCCCACGCACCGTCGTTGGTGAAGTTGTCGGAGATCACGCGGTGGTAGGACGGCAAATTGTCTTCGGTGAGCAGATTCGTGATCATCGCGACTTTGGCGACTTCCGAGAGCCGTGACTGCGCGGGATCCCAATCCTGCCCGCCCATTGCTGCAAAGTTGCGAGCCTCGTCCCAGGGTACATAATCGTGCGGATACCAGTCCTTGACTGTGGCCAGATGCCGGTCGATGTTGGCACCGACAACCGGTTCCAGCTCCGTCAGCAGTTCAAGTTGCGTCAAGTCCTCTGTCATGCAGCGCCTTTCGATTCGGTGGAACCATCCACGGAACGTACCGCTGTTCACGCATTACTGACGATGCGGCAGAGCCGCCCCCCACACCCTAAACGAGCGCCTTCGGTTCAGTGCGCACCAGACCTACTTCCCTGCACCTGGTGGTCGACCATGACGAGATGTGCGGGTCGCGTAGAAAACGGGCATTTGCCCCAAAGTAGCTTTCTTGCAGGTCTCGGGCAGATGGAGCGCAGCCTCAGCTGGCGGCGGACTTGGGGGTGCGGATTTCGACTATCGGCAGGACCAGGGCAGCCGGGGCGTGGGCTGGGACGACGGGGTTATTGGGAGCGATGGGCTGGATCTGCTGGTAGGCAATGCCCTGCGCGGGACGCAGGTCCTGTTCGCCCTTGTTGGGCCAATAGGCGGCGCAGCGTTCGGCTTGGGCGGTGATGGTGAGCGACGGGTTGACGCCGAGGTTCGCGGAGACGGCGGCGCCATCGACGACGCTGAGCGTCGGGTAGCCGAAAACTCGGTGGTAGGCGTCGATTACGCCGGTATCGCGGTCCGCGCCGATAGGTGCGCCGCCGAGGAAATGGGCGGTGAGCGGGATATTGAAGACTTCGCCCCAGCTGCCGCCCGCGACGCCGCCGATTTCCTCCGCTACCTTGCGGGTCACCTCGTTGCCCGCCGGAATCCAGGTCGGATTGGGTTGGCCGTGGCCCTGTTTGCTGGTGAGCTTGCGGCCGAACAGGGTGCGCTTGGTGTAGGTGGTGATCGAATTGTCGAGGTGCTGCATCACCAGCGAGATAATGGTGCGCTCACTCCAGTTCTTCACGCTCAGGAAACTGATGAGCGTGAACGGGTTTCGCACGACCAGACCGAGGAAGCGCAGCCAGCGCGGCATCCGGCCGCCGCCGTCGACCATGAGGGTCTGCAGCAGACCCATCGCATTCGAGCCCTTGCCGTAGCGCACCGGCTCGATATGGGTGTCGTGGGTCGGGTGGATCGATGACGTGATCGCGACGCCACGGGTGAAGTCGACGTCCGGATTCACCTTGCGGGTCGCCGCGCCCACAATGGATTCGGAGTTGGTGCGGGTGAGTTGGCCGAGTCGGCCGGACAACTCGGGGAGCACGCCCCGATCCCGCATGGCGTGCAACAACTTCTGGGTGCCGAGCGTGCCCGCGGCGAGTACGACCTGGCACGTGGTGTAGGTGTGCGGGCGCTTGCGGAACCATGCGCCGGTGCGTTCGGTGCAGACATCCCAGGTGCCGTCGGGCAGCGGGCGGATCGAGGTCACTGTTGTCATCGGAATCACCTGCGCGCCAGCCTTTTCCGCGAGGTACAGGTAATTCTTCACCAGGGTGTTCTTCGCGCCGTGGCGGCAGCCGGTCATGCATTCACCGCATTCGAGGCAGCCGGTGCGGTCCGGTCCGACACCGCCGAAGTACGGATCCGCCACGGTCTTTCCCGGCTCGCCGAAGAAGACGCCGACCGGGGTCTGCACGAAGGTCTCGCCGCAGCCCATATCGTCGGCGACCTTCTTGAACACCTCGTCCGCCGGTGTCAGATGCGGGTTCTGCACCACGCCGAGCATCGTCTTCGCGCGCTCGTAGTACGGGGTGAGTTCGGCGCGCCAGTCGGTGATATCGCGCCACTGCTGATCCTGGAAGAACGGCTCCGGCGGCACATAGAGGGTATTGGCGTAGTTGAGCGAACCGCCGCCGACACCCGCACCGCCGAGGATCAACACGTTGCGCAGCGGGTGGATGCGCTGGATGCCGTAGCAGCCGAGCTTGGGCGCCCATAGGAATTTGCGCAGGTCCCAGCTGGTTTCGGGTAGCTCGTCATCGGTATAGCGTCGACCGGCCTCGAGCACACCGACCCGGTAGCCCTTCTCGATCAGCCGCAGCGCGGTGACGCTGCCGCCGAATCCCGAACCGACCACGAGTACGTCGAAATCCGTTTCTCGCTGGTCCATTGTGGTGCTCCTCGATCCGTGTCGCCAGTGACACCGGTAACACTACTACCGAGTAGTAAAGACTCAGAGCTGGGTCTGCCACCAGGCGACGGTGGCCGCGATGGCCTCGTCGATCGGCGTCGGATGCAGGCCGAGGCGCTGCTCGCTGGCGGACGAGTCGAGCACGAACGGCCGCGTGACCTGGTAACTCATCTCGGCGAGCTCGCGCATCGTCTCATTGGTGAGTCCCATCATGCGCAGTAGGGCGGCCGGTGCCGCGAAGACTTTGGGAGCTGCGACTCCCGCGGCGGAGGCGATCGCGTCGAAGAGTTGCTGCTGGGTGATCGGCGGCGCGGTCGGGGCGTGCAGGAAGGAATTCCAGACCGATTCGTCGGCGGCCGCGCGGATCATGGCGGCGGCGAGGTCGGGCATATACGTGTAGGAGTGCGGCAGGTTCAGCTTGCCGAATGCCTGCACCCGCTTGCCGGTGAGGATCGGGACGAAGACCTGCTCCCCGGCCAGCGACGCCCGCACATATGGGCCGAGGAAGTCCGCGGCGGCGACGCTCACCGTCGCGGCGGCGTGCGCCTCGCGAGCGCGCACCAACTGGGTGCGGACGCTGGGTTTACCGAAATCGGCATTGCGAGGCAGGTCTTCGGTAATCGGACCGTCCACCTTGCCATAGGAGTAGATGTTTTCCGCGAAAACCACTACCACGCCAGCCTTTTCGGCCTCGTCGAGAACGGTGCGCTCGGCCGGTGGCAGCTCCGCGCGCCAGGCCTTCGCCGTATATTCCGAGCCGCCCAGGCAGTGGTAAACGGCCGTCGCGCCATCGAATTCGCCCGAAAGCTGTTCGGGCAGTGTCACATCGACCTCGCGTCGCTCGACGAGAGGATGGTCGGGACCGCTCCCGGAGCGAGTGAGCACCCGGACCTGTTTGCCCGCCGCGGCCAATTGCTCGGCGATGGTGGTTCCGGTGGGCCCGGCTCCGGTGACGATGTGCAGCTCCGGCATGGTGCGTCCTAGTCTACTTTGGCGAGCGGTGCTCTCTATTGTGCACAAGCATGCAATCGGCGCCGAACAAAGTCAAGAGCAGTGCTCGCATTAGTTGACATCGCTCTCAGGAGCGCGCATGGTGATCGATATGGCGACGACACCACGTGCCCGTGCCAGGGCCCAGACCATGAACGATATCGTCCGGATCGGCCGCGAACATCTGGCCACCGATGGCGCGGCCGCCCTCTCGCTGCGCGCGGTCGCCCGCGATCTCGGTGTGGTGTCGTCGGCGGTATACCGCTATGTGCGCAGCCGCGATGAACTGCTCACGCTGCTGGTGATCGACGGCTACCACGCACTCGGCGACGCGGTCGATGCGGCGCTGGCCGATGCCCCCGACGATCCGATCGAGGGCCTGCGCATCGTCGGCCGTACCGTCCGCGGCTGGGCGCTGGCCGAACCGGCCCGCTACGGACTCTTGTTCGGCACACCGGTGCCGGGCTACGACGCCCCCGCCGAGGAGACCACCGTCCCCGGTACGCGGGTCATCGCGACCATGCAAACCCTCTTCGCCCGCGCCTACCGCGAAGACATGCTCACCGCTCCGGTCGAGAAGCGACTGTTATCCTCCGCGCTCGCAGCCAATTTCGCGAATATCAGGGCCGCATTCGACCACGACCTTCCGGACTGGCTCGTCGCCCGCGGCATCACCATGTGGGTCGGCCTCTTCGGTGCCGTAACCTTCGATGTCTTCGATCAGTACGGCACCGACACCTTCACAGACCGTGCCGAACTATTCGAACTCCAACTCGACGGTCTCCTCGAACAACTCGGCTACCGCGGTTAGTGCCGCAGGCGGGGCGGGGGTGCGCCGTGCGGGAGTCGGGGGCCGATGGCGAGCAGACTGCCCGCGGTTCGGCCTTTGCCCCAGCCGATTTTCTGGCGGTAGCGGCCGATCTGGTCCTGTGCGATCGGGCTGCCGGGAGGTAGTGGGGTCGATTCGGGGTCGACATAGAGGGCGTCGGTGGGGCAGTAGGCCTCGCACATGAAGCAGGTCTGGCAGTCGGATTGCCTTGCGATGACCGGAATTCCGGATTCGGTGCGGTCGAATACGTTGGTCGGGCAGGCGTCCACACATTTATCGCAGCCGATGCAGGCCTCGGCGAGTACGACTTCGATCATGACGCGACCTCGGCGGTCTCGGTCCACACAGCGTCGAGGCCGCCGGACAGAATGTGATGACGCTGCGCCGGATCCTGTTCCGGGTGGTCTGCGCGCTTGCTCATACCGCGAGTCTCGGTGCGCGCCAGAGTCGATTCGTACATGAGCCGACCGACCGCGGTGATGGCGGCGGCCTGCCTGGCCCGGATGCGATCGTCACCGGTGCGGCCACCGAGCTCCTTACCTATGCGTTCCCAGAGCGTGTCGAGTGCGTCGAGTGCGGGCCGCAGTCGCTCGCCGTGGCGCAGGTAGTTCTTCTGGAACGGAATCAGCTCGGCCTGCGCGGCCTCGACAACCTCGGCGGCATCGAGCGTGGGGGAGTCGCCGGGCCGCAAGCCGGTTCGTCCCGCGCCGCACAGAGCGGCATCGTCGGGCCGAGACGAGGCGAGCGCGAACCGTGCCGCACCCGCACCGGCCCAACTCCCCGACGACATCGCCCATGCCGAATTGTGGCTGCCGCCACCGGTGAAACCACCGCAGATGCGTTCCCTGGTCGCCGCATCGCCCGCCGCGAACAGACCGGGCGCCGTGGTCGCGCAGTCGTTGTCCACGACATCGATGCCGCCGGTGCCGCGCACCGTGCCCTCGGCGAGCAGATCGACCTCGAAACGATCGGTGAACGGATTGATACCGCGCCGATCGAACTGCAGAAAGAAGTTGGGCTGCCCGAGCCGCATCTGCGCCTGCACCGTCCGATCGGCGCGGTCGAGTTGGGCGAATACCTTCTCCGACAACAGGGTTCGGGCGATCACCGATCGGCCTTTCGTGGAGCCCGCGCCCTCGAGTACCTGTCCGTCCTCGTGGAAGAACGTCGCGTAGCCGTAGTAGGCGGTCTTGGTGATGGTCGAACCCTTCGGCACGATCGCGTAGGCATTGGAGAATTCCATCCCGGAGAAGCGCGCGCCCACCTCGGCGGCCATCAGCGCGCCGTCACCGGTATCGACATTGGTGCCCAACGCGCGCGACAGGAATGCGCACCCGCCACTGGCCAGCACCACCGCACCCGCCGATATGCGGTAGTCACGGTCGAGTTGACGCTGGTATCCGGCCGCGCCGCGGACCGTGCCCGCATCGTCGACGAGTAGTTCGAGAGCTGGTGAATGGTCGAGGATCCGGACGCCGATCCGCTTGACCCACGCGCGCATCCGGCGCATGTACTCCGGGCCTTGGACCCCGGTGCGCAGCTGCTCACCGGTCGCCGGATCGGTCGGGAACGGGTACTTGCCTTCCACCGCAAGCCGATTCATGTTGGTGTAGGTCTGGTCGAGGACCCGATCCATCCAATAGTGATCGGCGAGATGGCCGCCGAGCGCCTCCCGGCTGGCCTTGGCATTCGCACGGGCGGTCGCCTCCGGGGCGACGTACCAGACGCCGGTGCCGGAAGGTGCTGTGGCGCCGCTGGTTCCGCAATAGCCCTTGTCGACCAGGGTCACCTCGGCACCGGCCTCCCGGGCGTTGATGGCCGCCCATGCGGCGGCCGGACCGCCGCCGATCACCAGTACATCGGTGCTGGTCTGCCAGAGTTCACTCATGCGTCTGCTCCTGATACGTCGGGATTGCGGCGAGAAAGCGGCAATCGTCGGCGGAATGCGGGGTCAGCGCGGGGAATTCGATTCTGTGCGCGTCGTCGGGATCGCAAAACCCTTCGAATCAGCGCGATTTTGACGCTGCCGACATTCTTGCGCGAGGAATCGGCGCAGCGGGCGCAGAACCATTGCCGCGCCCGGATCATCCGGCGATAGTTCTGGCCACATCCCGATCGGTAGAAATATCAGGAGGAACCATGACAGCCGCCGATCAACCCCGTTCGGGTGCCCAAGCGGTCGACCGCGCAATTCACGTACTGAACTGCTTCGAGGGCGGTGATCCCGAACTGTCGGTGAGCGAATTGGCGCATCGGGCCGGACTTCCGGTCAGCACTACTTACCGGCTGGCCCAGGCATTGGTGCGGGGTCGGTTGCTGGAACAGGATCCGGCGACCGATCGCTATCGCATCGGGCACGGGCTCGCCTCGCTGGCCCGGCCCGCTCTGTCGCGGCTGGGCATCGATGCGGCCGCACCGCACCTGTATGCGCTGGCCGCGGGCATCAAGATCACCGTCAGCTTGAGCATCGCCGACGACCGAGACGCGGTCACGGTCTTTCAGGCGCGGCCGCCGGTGTACTTCTGCCCCAACCAGTTGCCGCAGGCCCGCCAGCCGCTGCGGTCCAGTGCCGTCGGCCAGGCACTGCTGGCCTTCTCGCCCGTTGTCGACGGACTCGATCGACGGCCAGCGCCGCTGACGGATCTGGATCGCGTGCGGCGCAGCGGTTTCGCCGTAGAGCTCATCGAGCGCGAGGATCCGGTCCGCTCGGTGGCGGTGCCGGTCCTCGGCCCCGACAAGCAGGTGTGGGGTGCGCTCGGCGTACAGGCCCGTTCCGCGCGGCTGAACGAGGAACTGGTGCGCGGCATCGTGCCTGCTATGCGGCAGATCGCGGGCCGGATCAGCCCACTGTTCCAGTCCACCGCCGCCATCACCGATGCGCCGGTGGAGTTGTACTCACGGTGATTTTCACAATGTGAAATCGGCATTGTCGTCCATGGCGGGCGACCCCACCATGGACACAAAGCCGCGGGGTCGCCGCTTCTATCCGAATCCCACGAAGGTCGTTGACATGATCGAATCCATTGCGCTGATCCGCCGTCGCACGGTGGATTTCATGCGCCTGCCCCATGGAGTCTGTCGCGCGCCTGAATCCGCGGTCGCCGAAATTGGTCGCCGCATTGGTCGAATCAGGTAATCCTCCGCGCTTTACCTGCCGTTGTGGCGTGCCCTATAGCGCTGCGGCAGTGCGCATTCCGTGAAAGAACTCCCATGACGCTGTCCCAGAAAACCAGGCCACGGTTCGTCCGTGCGGTGGCCGCCGTACTCACCATTCCCACCGTGGTCGCGGTGCTCGCCGGCTGCGGCAAATCCGAGCCGGGCACCAATGCCGACGGCAAGGCCGTACTGCGCTACCAGGGATCGACCGGCCAGGTCTCGGCCTACGAACTGGCGGACGATCTCGGCTACTTCACCAAGATCGCGCTGCACTGGGAGGGTGACACCACCAGCGGTCCGGCGAATATCCAGGCCGCCGCGACCCGCCAGATCGAGTTCGGCAGCGCCTTCAATGGCGCAGTCGTCAAGTTGGCCGCGGGCGGCGCGCCCGTCACATCGGTGCTCAGCTCGTATGGCGCGGATGCGCAGTCGTTCACCGGTTACTTCGTTCGTGACGATTCGGGCATCAACTCGCCACGGGATCTGATCGGCAAGAAGGTCGGCATCAATACCCTTGGCGCACACCATGAATTCATCACCCGCGAATGGCTGCACCAGCAGGGCCTGACCGACCAGGAGATCAAACAGGTCGAGTTGATCGTGGTGCCGCCTGCCAATACCGAGGACGCCCTGCGCAAAGGCCAGATAGATGTCGGCGCGCTGGGCGGAGTCTTCCGGGAGAGCGCGGTCGGGCGCGGCGGTATCCACGCGCTGTACACCGATAAGGACCTTTTCGGTCAATTCGACTACGGCACTTATGTTTTCCGGAAGGACTACATCGCTCAGAACCCGGAGGCGGTCAAGGACTTCGTCCAGGGGACCGCGCGGGCGACGCGCTGGCTGCAGGTGACCCCGCGTGACGAGGTGGTGGCGCGCTTCGCCTCGATCATCAACAAGCGCGGACGCAATGAGAACACCGATCTGCTGAAATTCTGGCGCAGCCCAGGCCTGCCGGTCCCCGGTGCGGTGATCGCGGAGAAGGAACTGCAGATCTGGATCGATTGGCTGGTCCGCAACGGTGATGTGCCCGCCGGAAAGCTGACGGCGAAGGATCTGTACACCAACAAGGACAACCCGTACGCCAACGGGACCTACGGTCCGACCACCGGGCCGACCGGAGAGGTGGTCGCGGCGAAATGAGTCAGGTGAAACTCGCACTCACCGGAGTGCGCAAACAGTTCCCGGTCCGCGGGTCGAACGAGGAGTTCACCGCGATCGAGGACATTTCGCTGGAACTGCACGATGGCGAGTTCCTGGTACTCGTCGGGCCGAGCGGTTCCGGGAAGTCGACGCTGCTCGACCTGCTCGGCGGGCTCAGCAAGCCGAGTGCCGGGCGAATCCTGTTGGACGGCAAGCCGATCAGCGGGCCTGGTCTCGACCGCGGCATCGTCTTCCAGCAGTACGCGCTGCTGCCGTGGCGCACCGCCCGGGCAAATATCGAATTCGGTTTGGAGGCGAAGGGTGTCCGGCGTCGGGAACGCCGGAAGATCGCCGACGAATACCTGGAACTGGTGGGCCTGGCCGGATTCGGCGACCGATATCCACATGAGCTGTCCGGCGGCATGAAACAGCGAGTCGCCATCGCCCGCAGCCTCGCCTTCGATCCCGGGGTGCTGCTGATGGACGAGCCGTTCGCCGCACTCGACGCCCAGACCCGGGAGTCGTTGCAGGACGAGCTGTTACGGATCTGGCGGGCCACCGGTAAAACGATTCTGTTCATCACCCACGGCATCGATGAGGCCGTCTACCTCGGTCAGCGAGTCGCCGTGCTGACCTCACGCCCTGGGCGGGTCAAGGCGGTGATCGATATCGATATCGATCGGAACTCCGGTGCGGATGTGCGTTCCAGCGAACCCTTCCGGGAGGCGCGGCACCAGATCTGGTCGCAGTTGCAGAGCGAAGTCACCCGGGCGCAGGGACTCGAACGCGAGTCGTTGTCGACCACGAGCACCGAGAGGAAGCCGGTTCATGTCTAGCGCAGTACAAGTCGTCGAGAAGTCACGGCCGGTCGTCGTCCGCAGTCGGGCGGAGTCCGCGCCGACAGTCGACCTGTCGCGGATATTGCGGGCGGTCGCGCTGCTGGCGTGGCGCATCTTCAAGCCCACCTTCGCCATCGGTCTGCTGGTCGCGGTGTGGGAGGCGGCGCCGCGGCTCGGTTTGGTGGACGAGGTCTTCCTGCCGCCGTTTTCCACCGTCGCGCAGGCCTTCATCGATCTGGTGCGCAGCGGTGAGATGTGGGAGCACGTCTCGACCAGCCTGACCCGGTCGGCGACCGGGTTCTCGCTCGCGCTCGCGGTGGCTATTCCGGTCGGTGTCGCCATCGCCTGGTATCGACCGGTGGCCGACTTTTTGAACCCGATCCTCGAATTGTTCCGCAACACCGCGGCACTGGCGCTGTTGCCCGTGTTCATCCTGATCCTGGGCATCGGGGAGACCTCCAAGATCGCACTCGTGGTGTACGCGAGCTTCTTCCCGATCCTGTTGAACACCATCACCGGTGTGCGCACCGTGGACCCGCTGCTGATCAAATCCGCCGTTTCGCTCGGCTTCTCGCCGATTCGGCTGTTCCAGAAGGTGATCCTGCCCGCTGCGGTGCCATCGATCTTCACCGGCGTGCGCATGGCGGCGGCGTCCTCGATCCTGGTGCTCATCGCCGCCGAAATGGTCGGCGCCCGTGCCGGACTCGGCTATCTGATCACCGCGGCCCAGCAGAACTTCCAGATCCCGAACATGTATGCGGGCATCATCGCCATCTCGCTGCTCGGGCTGAGTTTCAACGGCCTACTCGTCGCTCTCGAACGCCGCCTGTCCCGGTGGCGCGCCGAGCCCTCCCGCTAAGGACTCCGATGTCGTTACCCCGCAAGCAGTTCCACCTCAACGCCTTCCTGATGGGCGTTGGTCATCACGAGGCGGCCTGGCGCCATCCCCGGACCGAGGAGCGCCGGGTACTGGATGTGCGGCACTTCCAGGAGCTCGGCCGGATCGCCGAACGCGGCAAACTCGATTCGGTCTTCTTCGCCGACGGATTGGCTGTCGGACCGCGGATCAAGCGCAATACCCTCGCCGTATTCGAGCCGGTCACCTTGCTCGCCGCGATCGCCGCGGCGACCGAACGGGTCGGGCTCATCGCGACGGCGTCGACCACCTACAACGAACCGTTCAACCTGGCCCGCAAATTCGCCTCCCTCGATCACATCAGCAGCGGTCGAGCGGGCTGGAATATCGTCACCTCGGGCAACGAGGACGAGGCCTTCAACTTCGGCTTCGACGCGATTCCCGAACATGCCAGACGCTACGAGCGGGCACAGGAGTTTGTCGATGTCACCGTGCGGCTCTGGGATAGCTGGGAGTCCTCGGCGATCGTGCTCGATCCGGACGAGGGCATCTTCGCCGACCCGGACAAGGTGCACACCATCGAGTACGCCAGCGATCGGTTCCGGGTGCGCGGCCCGCTGAATTCGCCGCGCAGCCCACAGGGGCGGCCGCTGCTCGTACAGGCCGGATCGTCGGAGAGCGGTAAGGATTTCGCCGCGCGCTACGCCGAGGCTGTGTTCACCGCACAGCGCTCGCTCGCGGAGGGGCAAGCGTTCTATCGCGATCTGAAGGCGCGGCTGGCGAAGTACGGTCGCTCGGCCGATGAACTGAAGGTGCTGCCCGGTCTGGTGCCGTTCATCGCCGACACCCGCGAAGAAGCACTGGCCCTCGAACAGGAATTCACCGACCTCATCTCACCGGATTACGCACTGCGGCAACTGTCCGCGCTGCTCGGCGTCGATCTCACCGAACACTCACTCGACGCACCACTGCCGCCGCTGCCCGCGGAGAGCGAAATCGAGGGCGGAAAGAGCAGATTCACACTGGTCAAGGAACTCGCCGAGCGCGAGAACCTCACGGTGCGCCAGCTCATCGGCAAACTGGGCGGCGGGCGAGGGCACCGGACATTCGCGGGCACACCCACCGATGTTGCCGACGAACTGCAGTCGTGGTTCGAGAACGGCGCCGCCGACGGCTTCAACATCATGCCGCCGTATCTGCCGGGCGGTCTCGAGGACTTCGTGGACCGGGTGGTTCCGATCCTGCAGGAGCGCGGCTTGTTCCGCACCGACTACACCGCGACGACGCTGCGCGGGCACTACGGGCTGGCACCGGTGGAAAGCCAATTCACCCAGGTACGAACCGAACTCGGCGCATGAGTCCCCGGCTGACCAGGCGGCGCGCCGTCGACTTCATGCGAATGGGCAGCAGCGGTTGTCGCCCGGGCTCTGCCGACCATCCCCATCCATTGCCGAAGAAGGTACGACCATGACCACTGTCAGCGAGCCCACCACCACCCTCCGGATCACGCCCGTCGCCGGACATATCGGCGCCGAGATCGCGGGCGTCGACCTGCGGGCCGAACTCACCGATCAGGAGGTCGCCGACATCACCGCGGCCCTCTACGAATACAAGGTGCTGTTCTTCCGCGACCAGCACATCGGTCACGCCGAACACATCGCCTTCTCCCGGCGATTCGGTGCCGTAACGCCGTCACATCCCTACGACGATGACGCGCCGACCGAGTTCCCCGAAATTCTGGCCGTCGACAGCCGACTCTACGAAAAGCGGTTCGGCATCAAGAAATTCACCTACACCAACCACTGGCACACCGATGTCTCCGCACTGATCAATCCGCCCGCCGCCTCACTGCTGCGGGCCGAGATCGCGCCAGAGCGCGGTGGGGACACCAGCTGGACGAATCTCGCAGCCGCCTACGCGAACCTGCCCGAGACGCTGCGTAACTTCGTCGAGGGGCTGCGGGCCGTGCACCGGTTCGGCGGCAGCCGTCCGGCATGGAACGAGGAAAGCGACTACGCCAAGAAGGTCGCCGATGCCCCGCTGGTGACCGAACATCCGGTGGTGCGCGTGCACCCGGTGACCGGCGAGAAGGTGCTCTTCGTCAACCCCGGCTTCACCACCCACATCGTCGGCCTGAGCCCGGCCCAGAGCGACGCCGTACTCCAGCTGCTGTTCGACGAACTGTCGAACCCGGCCTACACCGTCCGATTCCGTTGGGAAAAGGGCAGCTTGGCATTCTGGGACAACCGCGCCACCGCCCACCTGGCCCCGGGCGACCTCAACCACCTCGATGTCACCCGCGTGCTGTACCGCACCACACTCGAGGGCGACATCCCGGTCGGCGTCGATGGTGAGCAGTCGCGCTCGATCTCGGGCGATCAGTTCACCGGATCCTGACATGAGTTGGGGTCGGCACCCACGGGTGCCGACCCTTGATCCGGCTAGCGGGGGACGGTGACCGGGTCCGCGCAACTCGCGGCGGCGTCGACGAAGGAACAGGGTTTGGGGGCGCGGGTCGGGCGGTAGTCGGGGGTGACGCCGCCCTGGTGGGTGATGGCGGTGTAAGCGGGTACTGCGTCGGTGGGCTTGCGGGTGAGGGTCGGGTCGGTGCGGACGTCGACCGTGTAGAGGCCGAAACGCGGTGTGTAGGAACCCCATTCGTAGTTGTCGGTGAGGCTCCAGTAGTTGTAGCCGATGAGGTTCATGCCGTCGGCCTTGGCGCGCTGCAGCCAGTAGACGGTGTCGCGGAGGTCGTCGGCGCGGGTGTAGCCGTCGGATCGGGGCATGCCGTTTTCGGTGGGCATGCCGTTCTCGACGATGTAGAGCGGGCGGCCCGGAAATTTTCGTGAATAGTGTTGCAGGGCATAGTAAATGCCCTCGGGCTCCAAAGGGTTGTTCCACAACTGGCTGAAGCTCAGCTCGGTAACGGTATCGGGGGATGCGCCGTAGTAGTAATCGATGCCGATGTAGTCGAGTTTCGCGGCGACCGCATTGATGAACGAGCCGTTGACCGCATCCTCACCGGCCGGAATGTAGGCGACGTTGCTGGTGACCATCGCGCCTGGCTGCACGGTGTGGATGTAGTCGTAGACGGCATTGTGCGCCTGGGCGATTCGGTCCTGCATCATCGGAATGGCGGCGGGGGAGAGGCCGCCGTGCGAGGTCTCGTTCATGATGTAGGCCCCGGGTTCGTTGAAGGTGACCCACATCGGGTCGGCCGCGGCATATCGGTCGACGACGGCGCGCGCGTTGGCGAGCCAGTCCTCGACGATATCCGGATTCGACCAGCCGCCGCGGTCGACCTCCCAACCCGGATACACCCAGTGATCGATGGTGAGCATCGGGCGCATCCCAGCAGCCGTGATCGCGGCGATCACATTGTCGTAGAAGCGAAGTCCGGCCTCATCCCATTCACCCGGCCGCGGCTGCACGCGCGCCCACTCGATGCCGATTCGATAGACCTTGACCCCGAGCTGCGCGGCCAGATCGATATCGGAACGGTAGCGGTGGTAGAAGTCGACGGACTCCAGATAGGGGTCGTCCGTCTTGCCCGCGGCGACGTACCGGGACCAATTGCTATCCGGCGCATACCCTTCGGACTGATATCCCGACGCGGCCACGCCCCAGAGAAAGTCCGAGCCGAGCGGCCGCACCTGCGCAGGCGGTGCGGGCTGCGCCATCGCGGGCGTTGGACCACCGGCTATTACGGCGGCGGTGCCGGCTACCAGCGTGATCAAGATATGGCGGCTACGCAGCGATCGCATCGAACTCCTGCTTCCTGGGCGGTGACGGGCGCTGTGGACCTCCGGCGCAGGTCGGGTCGGGCGGGACCACGCGACGAGAGTAACTGGTCGGTCGTCTTCTAGCAGGGAGGATGCGGTTATCGGTGTTGTGCACCGGCCTCGACAGCAACGCTTGTCCTGGTGAATCTGGCTGGGGGGAGCGAGGTGTTGGGGTGCGCAGGGTAGGGCAGTGGGAAACAAATTGAGGCACAGGGGAATCGGTTCATGTCGGCGTCCTAGATGCGAAGGTGGGCCTGAAGGAGTTGAGGGCAACGCGAGTCCAATATTACATTTAGGTAGGTAGATATGCGCATCTAATTATGTAACCTCACCTTCCAAACCCCACCACAAATCACCTACCAAAGACCGCTCGGCACCCAGCGACCAAAGCAGACCTAGAGGAGAGACCAGACTATGTTGCGCTACCAGGAAGGTCCTTGACTTCGAGCGCGCTCTAAAACCTAGCGTGGGTTGGCATGGCAGCAATATTGATCACCGGAGCGAACAAGGGTCTCGGCTTCGAGGCCGCCCGCCAACTCGTCGCGGCAGGTCACACCGTCTACCTCGGTAGCCGGGACGCCCAACGAGGTCGTCAGGCGGCCGAGGAGTTGGGCGCGCGGGCAGTTCAGCTCGATATCACCGACGATGCGTCCGTCGCGGCCGCGGTGCAGACCATCGCGGCCGACGGCGGTCTGGATGTCCTGGTCAACAATGCCGGTATCCAGGCAGAGATGACCGACCGGAGCGACGTCATCGGCGCCGCGGACCTCACCGCGGATGTGATGCGAAAGACGTTCGATACGAACGTCTTCGGCACGGTGCGCGTCCTGCACGCCTTCCTGCCGCTGCTGCGGCGCTCGGCGGCGCCGGTCGTGGTCAATGTCAGCAGCGGTCTTGCGTCGCTGACCAGGGTCTCGACCCCGGGCACCCCGGCATACGCCTATCCGGGCGTCGCATATCCGGCGTCGAAGACGGTGGTCAACATGCTCACCGTGCAGTACGCGAAGGCGTTCCCTGATATCCGGATCAATGCGGTGGAGCCCGGTTTCACCAAGACCGATCTCAACGGGAATACCGGCACCCAGACGGTCGAGCAAGGTGCCGAGATCATCGTGCGCATGGCGCAGCTGCGCCCGGATGGGCCGACCGGGAGCTACGTCGATGCCGAAGGCGCGCTGCCCTGGTGATCGACGACGGCCGTGGCGACGATGTACCCCTTGGGATCGCGCCACGTCTGCCCCGGATGGTGGGTGAACCAATCCTCGACGTCCTCGCGCAGATCGTTCAGAATCGCCTGCCGTCGTGGGTGATTCGGCGTGACGCCGTAGAACGTGAACAGCGCCTCGGCGAAGCGCACCAGTGGATCCGGAGTTTCGAAGACGAGCGCATTATCCGATCGATGGATCCGCACCTCGCCGAAAACCTCGGACATCAGCTCCGGCAAGGTGTCGGAGTCGACGGTCATCGCCTCGCCAACGCCGAGGCCGTAGGTCGCGGCATGCGCGGCCACGAGTTCGGTGGTGTACGGGTAGGTTCCGGGATGATTGACGACCACGGCAACCGTCCCGCCGGGTTTGGTCGTGCGCCGGAATTCCCTGAGCGCGGCCAGCGGATTCGCGAGGTGGTACAGCATATGTCGTGCGGTGAGCGCATCGAAGCTGTTGTCGTCGAACGGGATCCGGTCGGCGCTGCCGAATACGCCGCGGACCCCGGGTACGGCATTGGCGGCGGCGACCATTGCGGGAGAGGTGTCGATACCGACCAGCGGACCCCGGTGACCGGTGTCGGCGAGGTGGGCGAGGAACCGGGCATCGCCGCAGCCGATATCGGCTAGGTGTTCGGCTCCGGTGAGTTCCAGCGCGGTCAGCACATTCGCGGTGGGGTCGTCGGGACGCTCCGAATAGCGCTCGTGGGTATCGATCCGCACCTTCAACGGTGTCGGATCGGCGTATTCGGCATCGAGACGGTAGCTGCACATCGCGGTCGTCCTTCGGTCCAGTTGGCCGGTGGTTGACCAGGTCGCCGGTTCGGCGATCGGGTCCGCGGGCTCTCCGGCGGTGAGCGTACCTCCCGAGGCGGCGCGCGGAGTTCCCTTTGGTGGGGGCGACTACGAACCGTTCGACCGTCCAGCGGTGACGGTGGGGAGCCGCGGCGTGATCGGTGTGGTCTCGATCGGCTCGTGCATATCCTCGGTGCCCGGGCGTTCATCGTCCAGAATAGGTTCGCCGAGCCCGATTTTCTCCTGGACACGCTTCATCCAGGACGGCGCCCACCAGCAGTCGTCGCCGAGCAGCTTCATGACCGCGGGTACCAGCAGCATGCGCAGCACGGTCGCATCAATGAACAGTGCGGCGATCATTCCGTAGGCGATGTACTGCATCATCACCAGATCGGAGAAGGCGAACGCGCCGGTCACCACGAGCAGGATCAGCGCTGCGGCGGTGATGATGCGGCCGGTGTGCGCGGTGCCGGTGTGCACCGCGTCGCTGGTGCTCGCGCCTTCGGCCCTGGCCTCGACCATGCGGGAGAGCAGGAAGACTTCGTAATCGGTGGACAGACCGTAGATGATCGCGATGATCAGCACGAGCACATTCGACTGGATCGGTTGCGGGGTGAAGTTCAATAGTCCTGCGGCGTGGCCGTCGACGAAGATCCACGTCAGGATGCCGAGGGTGGAGCCGAGGCCGAGCGCGCTCATCAGTGCGGCCTTGATCGGCAGCACCAGCGAGCCGAAGGTGAGGAACATCAGCAGCGTGGTCACGAACAGGACCAGCGCGATCATGACCGGGATGCGGTAGAGCAGTGCGTCGATGCTGTCCTTCTGCATGGCCGGAATGCCGCCGACGTACATGCTGACGCCGTCGGGGAGTTCCATCTCGCGTAGGTATTCGATGGTTTCCCCGCCTTCGTTCGGGTTCACCAGTGTTGCCTTGGAGCGGTACACGTTGTCGCGGGTCGAGGATTTGGACGGCATCTCGAACTGACTGGCCAACCCGGGGGCGTGTCCGGCCGCGCGCCAGGCCTCGCCGACCGGCGTGCTGTTGTCGGCGACGAAGACGAGTTCGATGGGATCGGATCGGCGCTGTGGGAAGAAGGTGTCGATCTGTTCCTGTGCGACGCGAGTCGGGTTGTCGGGTGGCAGATATCGCTCGCTGAAGCCGCCGAAGATGAGGTTCTTGACCGGGATGATCAGCAGGAAGAGCACGATGACCAGTGGGATCGCGACGGTGAGCGGTCGCTGCATCACCCAGCGTGTTGTCTTGCCCCAGAAACCGCCCTCGATTTGTTCGGCGGTCTTGGTTCTTCGGAACCGGTTGAACCCCAACATATCCACGCGCGGACCGAGGACGGCCAGGCTGGCGGGCAGGATGGTGATGGCGGTGAATGCGGCCAGCAGGACGGTCGCGATGGCGCCGTAGGCCATGGATTTGAGGAAGCCCTGGGGGAACAGCAGCATGCTGCCGAGGCTCGCGATGATCATGGTCGCCGAGAACACGACGGTGCGTCCGGCGGTGACGACGGTGCGGCGCACCGCGGCGCGGGTGTCGTAGCCTGCGGCCAGTTCCTCGCGGAATCGGCTCACGATGAACAGGCCGTAGTCGATGGCCAGGCCGAGTCCGATCATCGAGAGCACCGAGGAGACAAAGGAATTGACCTCGGTGAAGCGGGTCAGGAACATGATGATGCCGGAGGCGCTGATCACGGTGAGTCCACCGACGAGCAGCGGTAGGGCGGCCGCGACGAGACCGCCGAAGATGAAGAACAGCAGCACCGCGACGGCCGGGATGGCCAGGACTTCCATGCGGTGCACATCGTCGGCCATCGTGTCGTTGAGTGTGCCCGCCACCGCTTGCAGGCCACTGACCTGCACGTCGATGCCGGGTATTGCGAAGTCGTCCTTGACTTTCCGGAAGTTGCGCACGGAGTCGGTGTCGTTATCGCCCGCGATGGCGATCGCGGCCACGGCGCGCTTCTTGTCTTCGGTGGCAGCCTTCGCGCCGCTGATCTTCGCGCCGTCGACGCGCCAGTAGGACGCGTTGACGCCGGTGATTTCGTTCGGATACTTGTGCGGCAGGCTGTTGAGATTGTCGATGATCGGTTGGCTGAATTCCGGGTCGTCGACGGTCTTTCCGTCCGGTGCGGTGTAGAGCAAAACGACGTCGAAGTCGTGATTGCGTCCGAATGCGGCGTCGGCGAGGCGTGCGGCCTGTGCGGATTCGGAAGTGGGATCGTCCATACCGCCTGAGCTGAGGTGGTCCTCGAGTCCGAAGCCGTATGCACCGAGTGCGAGGAGTGCGCCCACCACGACGGCGAGTACGGCGAAGCGCAGCCGGTAGACGAGTTTCCCCCAGCGCGTGAACATCAGCGCGCTCCTTGCCGACGGGAAAATTGGTGTGCTGCTTGCTCTGCCGCGCCGATCGCCAAGGGGCTGCATCCTTTCCGGGGGTGCACG
This sequence comes from Nocardia pseudovaccinii NBRC 100343, assembly GCF_001613225.1. Taxonomy (GTDB): domain Bacteria; phylum Actinomycetota; class Actinomycetes; order Mycobacteriales; family Mycobacteriaceae; genus Nocardia; species Nocardia pseudovaccinii. Next base: position 18,966 of record NZ_BDBY01000178.1, on the reverse strand, counting down.
CTCGATGTGCCTGTAATCAAAGGTACAGGCCGGTGTGAAGTGTAAGTGTTTCAGAAATGATGCCGACTTGTGCGCGGATGTGACGCGGATTGCATCGACTGCCAGAGTGTCTGATTCGTGCCCACTGGCAGTCGATGCGGACTTGCGGCTTATGAAGTCCGCGGGGGCGTGATAGCGAGATCGGTCGGGCCCATGATCTTGCCGAGAGTCGCGGCGAGCGAGCGCAATTCGTCTGGATCGAGCTTGTCGGCGAAGCATCGCTCGATGCCCGCGAGATAGCCGGGCGCGGCCGCGCGCAGACGCTCGCGGCCCGCGTCGGTGATAGTGACGAATGCGGATCGGCCGTCGTCGGGATTGGATTCGCGCGCGACCAGACCCGCGGCGGCCATCTCGGTGACGAGCCTGCTGACCCGAGTGCGGCTGAGCACGACGCGTTCGCCGAGATCGGTCATGCGCAGCGGTTCGATGCCGTCGAGTTCGAGCAGCACGTCATACCACGCGAGTGGGAGTCCGAAGTCCCTGCGCAGCTCGGCATCCAAGCGTGGGACCAGGTTCGCGTGCACCCGCAGCAGTGCCGACCATGCGCTGCGGGCCGCCTCGCGTTGCTTCTCCGATTGCGTCACGGGCCGATTCTAACCACTTGCGTGCATCCGCACGCATATAATAGCGTGCGCACGCACATACAATTTGTGTATGCCATCGGGAAGGAAATCTCATGAGCACAGTCATCGCCCGTGACGAACTGGCCGCCGCGATCGAGGCCGGTACGGTGACGGTCCTGGACACACTCGGTGCGGGCTACTACGAGAAGGCGCATCTGCCGGGCGCGCTCACCTTGGTCGAAGCTGATGTGGAATCCCGAGCTGCGCGTTTGCTTCCGGACCAGCACGCACCCATCGTGACCTACTGCTCGAACAACGCCTGCCAGAACAGCGAGGTCGTCGCGGTCAAACTGCGCTCCCTCGGATATACGAACGTCCGTGCCTACCGCGCAGGCATCCAGGATTGGACCGAAGCGGGCCTGCCGATCGAATCCGAATCCTGAGTCCGGCCGGATCGCGGTCGGGCGGTGCACCGCCCGACCGCGCGCCTATTGACGAGACGATGCGCGGTCTTGTGCCCGCTAGGGGATCAGTGGATCATCGTAGACGTAACGATTTCTGGTCGGGGGCATCATCATCGTCGATCAGTCAGGAAACGTTGTAATGACCACCAGAATTGCCTCGGCGATCGCCGCGATCGCCATCACCGTATCTGTTGGCGCTCTGGCCGCTCCCGCGGCATCGGCGGAACCGGTTACACCTGCGTTCGGTTCGGTCGCTTTCTGCTTCAACGTCCCGCTGGGTCCCTTCTTCAGCTTCAGCATCTGCATCTGAGATTGCCGGGCGGGCAGAAACCGCGAACCAGCGCGGCGTTCATAACAAAGTGAACCTGTCGGTGGGCCGGGCTACCGTGGAGTGATGGCCGCGCATCTGACGCACTGGGGAGTGTTCGAAGCCGAGAGCGACGGGCAGCGGTTGACCGCAGTGCGTCCGTGGCGCGGGGATCCGGAACCGACGGCATTGATCGAGAATGTGGCCTCGGCACAACATCATCCGACGCGGATCGATCAGCCTTATGTGCGACAGGGGTGGTCGGCGCACGGGCCGGGTGCACCGGGGCGCGGCGATGAGTCGTTTGTCCCGGTGTCGTGGGACACCGCGGTGCAGTTGGTGTCCGGTGAGTTGAATCGGGTGTACGGCGAGTACGGCGCGGAGTCGGTGTACGGCGGCTCGTACGGGTGGTCGAGTGCGGGGCGGTTTCATCACGCGCAGAGTCAGGTGCATCGGTTTCTGAACTGTCTCGGCGGTTATGTCCGGAGTGTGCACAGCTACAGTCTGGGAACTTCACAGGTGTTGTTGCCGCATGTGATCGGCTCGATGGGGCTGTTCGAGGGGCACGCGACCGCGAAGAGCGTGCTCGTCGAGAACACGGAGTTGGTGGTGGCCTTCGGTGGGCTGTCGCCGAAGAACTCCGCGGTCTCGCCGGGTGGTGTGTCGCGGCACAACACCAGAGCCTGGATCGCGGCCGCGCGGGCGCGCGGCTGCCGATTCGTATCCATCAGCCCACTGCGCGATGACATTCCGGCGGAGGCCGCGGCCGAGTGGATCGCACTGCGGCCAGGTAGCGATGCGGCGCTGATGCTGGCGCTGGCCCAGGTATTGGATGCGGAGGGGTTGGCGGACAACGACTTTCTGCATCGGTACACGGTCGGGTACGAGCGGTTCATCGGTTATGTGCGGGGCGAAACCGATGGCGTCGTCAAGGATCCCGCGTGGGCGGAAGCGATCACCGGGTTGTCGGCCGGGCGGATCCGGTCGCTGGCACGGGAGATGGCTGCCGCGCGCACGATGATCAATGTGAGCTGGTCGTTGCAGCGTGCCGAGCACGGTGTACAACCGCTGTGGCTCGGCGTGGTGCTTGCGGCGATGCTGGGCCAGATCGGTCTGCCGGGTGGGGGATTCGGGCACAGTTACGGATCGTGCGCGCATGTCGGTGATCCGGCGCGCGGGCAGTCGGTGCCGAGGTTTCCGCAAGGCGGCAACGGTGTTTCGACGTTCATTCCAGTTGCCAGAATCGCCGATATGCTGCTGAATCCGGGGGCGCCCTTCGATTTCAACGGTATGCGGTTGGTTTATCCGGATATCAAGTTGGTGTACTGGTGCGGCGGGAACCCCTTTCACCACCACCAGGATCTGGCCCGGCTGCACTCGGCGTTCACCCGGCCGCAGACGGTGGTCGTGCACGATGCGTTCTGGACCGCCACCGCGCGCCACGCCGATGTCGTCCTCCCGGCGACTATGAGCATCGAACGCGATGATTTCGGCTCCGGGCAGAACGATCGCGAGTTCTTCCCGATGAAAGCGCTTACCCGGCCGCATGGTACCTCCCGTGACGACTACGCAATCTTCGCTGAACTGGCCGAAAGTATCGGTGTCGGTAAGGAATTCACCGAGGGGCGCACCGTCGAGGAATGGTTGCGGCACCTGTACGAGCAATGGCGCGCCGGGCTCGCCGATCCGACGGTGCCGGAGTTCGACGAATTCTGGGACAGCGAGTCGTTCACGGTCGAGGTGCCCGATCCAGAGCAGGTGCTGTTCGCAGATTTCCGCGCGGATCCGGAGCGCTTCCCGCTCACCACTCCCAGCGGCAAGATCGAGATCTTTTCCGAAACGATCGACGGATTCGGATATGCCGATACGCCGGGTTACCCGGTGTGGTTGGAACCGGAGGAATGGCTGGGTGCCGCGACACGATTTCCGCTGCAGCTCGTCGCGAATCAGCCGCGCGCCAAACTGCACAGTCAGCTCGATGTCGGCGCGCACAGTCAGTCGGTGAAAATCGGTGGGCGAGAACCGGTGCGGCTACATCCCGACGATGCCGCGGCACGAGGTCTGTGGGACGGGGATATCGTGCGGATCTTCAACGATCGCGGAAGCTGCCTGGCCGGGCTGGTCGTCGACGACGCGGTCCGGCCGCAGGTCGCGCAGCTGTCGACGGGGGCCTGGTACGACCCGGATCCGGCCGACCCCACCTTCTGTCGGCACGGCAACCCGAATGTGCTCACCGCGGACCGTCCCGCATCGACCCTGAGTCAGAGCTGCGCCGGACAATTGGCGCTCGTCGAGATCGAGCCCTACGAGGGTGAGCTACCGGATGTGGCCGTTGTCCGGCCACCGGCCACGGTCGAGAGCATTTCGTGATGGCGCGGGTGAGGCTGGTCTCAACGCGGCGTCCCGGCTGTGGTCCGGTGTCGGATTTCTGTCAGGATTTCGAATTATGGTGTCGAATCCGCTGCCCGCGGTAGCTCGCCGGATCGCGCAGAAACGCTGGGTCATGCGCACGGCGCCGATAGTGATGCGGCTGGAACGGTTTGTGCGGCGGGTCAGCCGTGGTCGGCGCGGTGTGCTCGATCTGGCGGGATTGCCGTCGATCGAGCTGACCGTCGCGGGCCGCAAAACCGGGATCGCGCGCACCACATCGCTGCTGTACGTGCCGCGCGGTGACGACTTGCTGCTGGTGGGCTCCAACTGGGGCAGCCCCGAGCATCCGGTGTGGTCGGCAAACCTGCGGTCCGCCGACACCGCCATTGTCGGGCTGAAAGGCGAGCGGTTCGAGGTGACCGTCAGCGAGGTCACCGGGATGGACCGCAAACGGGCCTGGGATCTGGCGGTGGAGTTCTGGCCGGGCTACGAAATGGAATGCGAGCTGTCCGGCGGGCGGATCTTCCGCATTTTCGAGTTGCGCCGCAGCTGAATTCACTCCGCGGCAGGCACGATCGGCGGGCCCGGATGCGGGACCGGCGCTGGTGGGGTCAATGCGGCGGCGGGCGAACCCGGCTTTGCCGGTGGCGGCGGTAGCGCCGGTGTGAGCAATGGCGGTGCGGCTGGTGCGGGAACGATGACCCGAGTCTTGTCAGGGGTCGGTTCGGTGCAGTCGGGAGCATCGGATTCGCCGCAGGTGGCGGGCACGATCGGGGCCGCATGGGTGACAGACAGCGCGCTCGTGGCGATCATCAGGACTCCGGCCGCGACCAGGACGGCTCGGCGGAATGTGACGGACATGGCGATCACAACCAGATCGGATCGCCGTACACCGCGGCCGAATTGTCGGCGGTGTCGGTGGAAATGGTCGCGATCACATACGAGCGCAGGCTGACCGGCCCCATGCAGGCATCGATTTTGATCTGCACCTGATCGGTGGTGATCGAACCATGGGGTCCGGCAAGGGCTTTGGTGCCGAACGGGATGGTGGTGATCGTGCCCGGTTTGAAGGTGGTCGATACGCTGGGCAGTGCCGCGGCCCCGACGCCGACGCTCAGACCGGGAGTCGGCGCGACCATCACATTGACATTCGGTCCGACCGACGCTGCGAGCCCGAGCGAGATGCCATTGGAAACATCGATCTGGCAACCGATTTGGTAACCCAGCGTGAGCGTGCCCGAGTTGACCGACACACTGCCCGCACCGGTGATATCGGCGGCCGCGCGCACACTGACGAAGCCCTCTCGAGTGAAAGCGGTCTCGGCAAGATTGGGAACCCGATCGAGGTTTTCGGCGGTTTTCGTCACCGTGAGCTGCCAGCCGTCCTCGGTGGTGACCGTGCGGGACTGATCCGGCAGTGCATCAGCCGAAGCCGATTGTGCTGGAACGAAACTCAGCACCCCCGCGGCCAGTAGGCATAGCGGGACGCCGGTCGAGCTATTCATATTGTCGATCTCCTCGCTTACGTTGCAGTCGAACGATATCCGACGCCGTACGGAACCTCCGTCGACAGGTCGCTCGTCCAAAACGGTGCGTGGTCGGTATCACAGCGCGCAGAATCCGGATATGAGATTCCATGCCTTCAGCGACGATGCGCTTGCCGACCACGATGCTGTGACGATTGCGAAACTGGTGCGTCGAGGCGAAATCGGCACAGCCGAGCTCGCCGAGGCGGCGCGAGCGCGGGCCGCGCAGGTCGATCCGACATTGCGCGCCCTGGTGGTCTCGGCGGAATCCGCGCTGTCGGCGGGTGATCCGGATGCGCCGCTGTTCGGTGTGCCGACGTATGTCAAGGACAACACCGATGTGCGCGGTCTGCCGACCAATCACGGCACCGCGGCGTTCGTCGGGCGGCCCGCCGCCGAAGACGGGCCGTATGCGAAACAGTTTCTGAGCACCGGGATGTCGGTGCTGGGCAAGAGTCGGCTACCGGAGTTCGGTTTGAACGCGAGCACCGAATTCGCCGCGGCCGAACCGACACGCAATCCCTGGCATACGGACTATTCGCCGGGCGCGTCATCGGGTGGTGCGGCCGCATTGGTGGCCGCGGGTGTGGTGCCGATCGCGCACGGCAATGACGGTGGCGGGTCGATTCGAATTCCGGCCGCGTGTTGCGGTCTGGTCGGGTTGAAGCCGAGTCGAGGGCGCCATATCGATGGTCCGCAGGCGCGGTCGATGCCGATCAATCTGGTTTCCGAAGGTGTGCTCACCCGATCGGTGCGCGATACCGCGGCGTATTTCGCCGCGGCCGAACGTCATTGGCGCAATCCGAAGCTGCCGCCGGTCGGTCTGGTCGAGGGCCCGGCGCGGCGGCGGCTGCGGATAGGGGTGATCGCCGATTCCATCACCGGTACCGAAACGTGCCCGCAGACCCGGGCCGTACTCGACGACACCGTCGCGCTGCTGGAGAAGATGGGTCATGAGGTGCTTCCGATCGCACTGCCGGTCTCGCAACGCTTCGTCGAGGACTTCAGCACCTACTGGGGACTTTTGGCGTTCCTGATCGAGGCGGGTGGGAAATTCGCGATCGATCCGCGGTTCCAGCCGGGCGATCTGGATGCGTTCACGCACGGACTCGGAGCGCTGTATCGCAAGTCCATGGCACGCACACCCGCCATCCTCTACCGCCTTTCACAAGTGCGCCGCGCCTATGCGGGCATGTTCCGCGACCATGAACTGATCCTCTCACCGGTCCTGGTCCACACCACTCCGCAACTCGGCCACCTGAACCCGACCGTCCCTTTCGACGAGCTGTTCGCTCGCCTGATCTCTTGGGTCGCCTTCACCCCGTTGAACAATGTCGCAGGCACACCCGCGATCTCGCTGCCCATGGGCGCCTCCGCCGAAGGCCTCCCGATCGGCATGCAATTCTCCGCCGCCCACGGCGACGAACGCACGCTGCTCGAAATCGCCTTTGCCCTCGAATCCGAACGTCCGTGGCGGCGCATCCAGGACTGACCTCTGCTACCCGGGAATCGCTCGCCAATCCTCGCCGAAGGGCCCGGCACGGCGCACCACCATATCCAAGGCCTCTTCACACGCGCCCTCGATCGCGCGCTGCCACTGCTCGGGCACCAATCCCAGCCGGATGGCGAGTGCGTATTCGTCCTCGTCCTTCCAGCGATAGCTCAAATCCGGTTCGACAATGAGATCCAGATGCAGATCACTGGTGTCGACGCCGTCGGCGGTCCGGGTGAACGGCAACTGGAAATTGACATACCACCACAGGAATTCGCCTTGCTCATTCCACGTCGGGACAATCGCGAAATGACGATCGGCGTACATGATGGCCAGCCGCGTGGTGCGCTGCCACACCCACATCCCCATCTCCCACTCCCGCCGCGCATAGGCCTCCAGCAAGCGCTCCCGCGCGCCCCGATCGTCCTCCCGCATGGACCTGATCCACAGCTCCGGCCCCGCGCCCTCCGTCCCCGGCGTCAGCAACACCCGCAACTCGTCGCCGCGATCCGCCACCACCCGCTGCGGCCACTCGGTGAATGCCCGCCCAAAGATCATGTCCCGCACCACAATCGTCCGACCCACCGCGAAAGGCGTCACCGTGCCAGCCTAGTCTGCGCGCCTTGCGCGAGGCTGCGGTGATTCAGTCGGTATCGGTATCGGCGAGGATCGCCGAGCTGATGAGGTCGGGGGCGAGAGCCAGGACGCCCATCTCCCAGGCGACCTGTTCGAACGCCTCTTGAACTCGAGTGCGCAGGCCTGGCTTCGAACGCCTCTTGAACTCGAGTGCGCAGGCCTGGCACCGCCGCCGACGCACTGGTCTGATTCGGTGCGCGCACTACGGTGCCTGGAAGCCGCCGATCTTCTGCTCGAGCAGTTCGGCCAGCCGCAGCGGGGTGCGGTCCTCGAACATCGGACCGATGAGCTGCACTCCCACCGGCAGGCCCTCGGGGGACCGGCCCGCCGGTACGGCGGTGGCAGGCAGGCCGGGCATGGTGGCCACACCGGCCCAGACGAGCTGGTCGAAGTACGGGTACTCGACGCCGTCGATGTCGATGTGCCGGTTCTCCAGACCTCCGCTGTGGTCGTGCGGGAAGGCGGGAGTGGGCGTGATGGGGCACACCACGGCATCGAACTCGGCGAAGAGCTGTCGCCAGCCGTGGCGGTGCAGTTCGCGACGGTTGTTCGCCTCGACCCATTCGCGGTGGCTGAGCACCATGCCGCGCAGCCGCGCCGCATCCAGACTCCGGTCGTCCGCGCTCAGGCCGGCGGCGTGGGTCTGCAGCTGTTCGTACACCTCGACGGAAAGGCTCGTGGCGGCGTTCGACAGCATCAGCAGCATGTAGAGCGTCGCCGCTTCGGTCGGATCGGGCAGCAGCCGACTGCGCCGTTCGACGCGGGCGCCCTCCTCGACGAGCGCCTCGGCGACCCGGTTCACGCCCGCCCGCACCGCCGATCCGGTCGCAATGAGCGGATGGTCCTCGATGATCAGGACACGGAAGTCCGACAGCCGCTCGTGGCGCGCGGGCGGCAGTGCGACGTCGTAGGCGATGCCGTGGGTCAGTGGGTCCGGTCCGGTCATGACGTCGAGCAGCAGCGTGAGGTCGCGGGCGGTACGCGCCATCGGGCCGACGACGGCGAGGTCGAGGTCGATCGGCAAGGCCTGCGCGGGCGGCGCGACCATGCCGCGGGTCGGCGCCAGCCCGAGTGTCGGTTTGTGCGCGTAGACACCGCAGAAATGCGCGGGGGTGCGCAGCGAACCGGCGAGGTCGGAACCGAGGGACAGCGCGCCGAATCCGGCCGCCAGGGCCGCCGCCGAACCGCCGGAGGATCCGCCCGACGTGCGGCCGTGATTCCACGGATTATTGGTGGTGCCGTAGATCTCGTTGAAGCTCTGGATATCTCGCAGCATCAACGGCACATTGGTCTTACCGAGCACCACCGCGCCCGCGGCTTCGAGCCGCGACACCTGCACCGCGTCCTCGGTGGGCACATAGTTCCTCTGCAGTGGCATGCCCCAGGTCGTGGGGAGCCCGGCGATGTTATAGGACTCTTTGACCGTCACAGGTATGCCGAGCAGCGGCCGGTCCTCGCCGCGGGCGCGTGCCTGGTCGGCACGGTGCGCGGCGGCCAGCGCACGGTCGAAGGTCCGCACACAGATCGCGTTGATCAACTTGTCGTCGCGCTCGATACGGGCGATCGCTTCGTCGGTCAGTTCCACCGAGGTCACCTCACCGGCACGCAATGCGGCCGCGAGCTCTTCGGCCGACCGAAAATTCCACTCCATGAATTCGACGTTATTGGCCTGCCGCAGCGGACATAAAATGCCGTTTCGCGCAAACAGGAAAGTCGAACGGGGTGAGTTTCAGTTCAAATTGACGCACTCGTTCTGTCATATCCCAGGTCACGGTGTCGGCAGAGCCGACTCGATTGGCGCAGGCCATGAAATGCCGTTTCGCACAACGGGATAGATGTCACCCTGGCGACCGTGTTCCCTCCTCCGGCCGCAGCTGTTCGACCGGCCGCTGGTCATGGCGACGTGCGGTGCCGGGCCGTAATCGGTGTTACCGATCGTGTTCGCTTGCTCCTTTACGGAGTGAGCGTGAGTGAGTTCATAGAGCACGCGCCACCTTCGCAAGTAGGTTCTTGAATATGGATAACGACGGACCCAGCCGGACAGCGCTCATCACCGCCTATGCCCGCGCCTATCATCAGATCGCTGACCGACCACTGATCTTCACCGACCCCCTGGCGGCACCTCTGCTCGGCGTCACCGCAGAGGAACTGGCCGAATTGGGTACGCCCACAACCGATCACCTCGGTGCCGGGGCCAGCGATCGGTCCCGCCGCTTGTTCTTCGCCGCACGTGCGCGCTTCGCCGAGGACGCCGTGGGCGCGGCCGTCGCCGCTGGTGTGCGGCAGGTTGTGATCCTCGGCGCGGGCCTGGACACCTTCGCCTATCGCAATCCGCACCCGGACGTGCGTGTCTTCGAGGTCGATCACCCCGCCACCCAAGCGTGGAAACGCGAACGCCTTGCTACCGCCGGAATCGACCGCCCTGAGACATTGACCTTCGTGCCGGTCGATTTCGAAAGCCAGACACTGGCAGCGGGATTGGAATCCACCGGATTCAAACGGACGGACCCGGCCGTATTCGTCTGGCTCGGCGTCGTCTTCTATCTGACTCCGAACGCCGCCCACGCCACCCTCGAATACATCGCTGGTCAAGCCCAGCCGGTCGCGGTGGTCTTCGACTACCTGCAGCCCGCGAACAGCGACGAGGACCGAGCGCACCAGCAGGAACGTGCCGATCGGCTCGCCGACGTCGGCGAACCCGTGTTCAGCTACTTCACCCCCGACGACATCGCCACACAACTGCGCGCCCTCGGCTTCACCGACCTCGAAGACCACTCCGCCCCCGACCTCGTCACCGGCTACCTCGACGGATCCGCACAATCCGAAGCCGAACCGCCCCGCGCACTGCGCGCGATCCGCATACTGCGCGCGAGCCGCTGAGGATTGCTCGCCACCTCGACTCGCACCACAGCTGCAATTAATGCAACTTATCTCAGTTGATTCACTAGAGACCGAGTTTGGTGACGGCGTTGTCTTCCAATGGGTTTGCGGTGCGAATGTAGTTGTGTACGGTGCGCGGGTTGGACCAGCGGCCCTGGCGCATGATTTCGCGGTCGCTGGCACCGCCGAGGGCGGCTTGGGTGGCGAATCCGGCGCGCAGTGAGTGTCCGGAGAAGAGGTCGGGGTCGAGTCCGGCGCGTGCGGCATAGCGTTTGACGAGTTCGGCGATGGCACGGCCGGACATGGCGTCGGTGCCGATGCCGCCGTGGCGGGTAATGGTGGGAAACAGTGGGAGGGTGTCGTTTTCGGAAAGTGCGGTGCCCTGGTAGCCGTGGCAGCGGTGGATGTCCGGAGATGGGGACGTTGTCTCGGCGAGCCAGGCGCGGATATCGCCGTGCTCGCGTTGCACCTCGAGCAACTGGATCCAATCGGCGAAGGCGCAGACCGGGCAGGTGTGCGGGCGCCGGCCGCGGGGGAGTGCGACGCGCTGTTCCGCGATGCCGGTGGGGTCGGTTTTGGTGGTCGGAAGTTGCACGAGCAGTAGCGGTTCACCGGTGCCGTGGTCGAGATCGACGCGCACATCGGCGATCCGCAATCCGGCGAGTTCGCTGCGGCGCAATGCCCCCGCGAATCCGACGAGCAATGCCAGCGCGTCGCGGCGGCGTGCGGGCTCGGTGGGCCAGCCCGGCTCCGGCAGCCCTGCGAGCAGTTGTTCGAGGGTGTGCAACAGCACGGGGCGTTTGCGTTTGGGCTGCGTGCGGCGGGTCCGGCGGATACCGCGCAACGTCAGTCGAACGACATCGGAACGCGTGGGCGACGGTAGTCCATTGGCGGCGTGCACCGCCGCGATGGCCGCCGACTTGCGCTCGAGCGTGGCCGCACTGAACGCCCACCGCTGCGAACCATCGTCACCGTGACGCAACGCATCCGCTGCCGCTGCCAGATATACCGCGACGTCGAGCGGATCCGCTGGCAGCGCCTGCCGCCCCTCGGCCGCACACCATCCGGCCCATGCGATCCAATCGGTTCGATACGCCCGCAACGTATTCGCCGACTGCGACGCCTCCAGATAGCGCCGCAACGCCCCGGCCTGCTCATCGTCGAACCGTTCTCGCACCAACCGCAGCGCCACGGTATCGACCAGCACACTGCGCACGCCGCGCCGCAACTCCGTGCGCACCGACTCCGGCACCGCGACCACCGCATCGCCCACCCGCTCGCTCCCATCCACCCGGCCCGGCCCGGCCGAGCTTCGACGACCAACACTATGCGCTCTCCGGCGATTTCCGAGCGCCGCAGCGACTCGGCGATTTCGGTGTGGTCGCACAGTGATCAGTCGGGAAGTGGCACCAGTCGCTGGGCATCGTCGAACAGATAGGACTCGGCGACCCGTGCCGCGGTGAGCGCGGCCAGAGCGGTGGCCGCGAGCAGCATGTACATGACCACGATCTGGTAGCGGATAGCGGTGAGCGGATCGACACCGGCGAGGATGAGGCCGGTCATGGCGCCGGGCAGGCTGATGAGCCCGACGACCTTCGTCGCGTCGATCGTAGGGATCAGTGCGGTGCGCAATGCGGACCGGCGGTGCGGCAGGAAAGCCTCGCGCGCCGAAAGACCCAGGCACAGGCGGGCTTCGATGGCGGGACGCGCATTGCGCGCGTCCTCGTGCAGTCGGCGCAGTGCGATACCGGTGGCCTGCATAGCGGCCGAGACGATCATGCCGCCGACCGGGACGACCACGCGAGCCTGCGTGGAAATCACACCGAGCAGAATGAGAGCGCCGAGGGTGATGGCCGACCCGGTGCCGACCCCGATGGTCGCGGCTCGGCGCGCACGCGGCACACCCCGGCCACGTCGGCCCGCCACCTGCCCGGCGATCAGCACCATCAAGACGACCCAGGCGAGCGCACCCGGTAATCCGGTGTGCCGGAACAGGATCAGCAAGATGGCGCCGACCGCGGCCAACTGGGCTCCGGCGCGGGTGGCGGCGATGAGCAGCTCGCGGGTCAGATGCAAGTGCTGACGGTAGGCGATCGCGGCGGCCAGTGCGACGAGCACCAGCGAGGTCGCCACACCTGGCCATCCGGGTACGGAAAGCTGTTCTGTCACTGGGATTTCCGTTCATCGCTGGGAGACAGGTGCCCGTGTTGCAGTGTCCAGGTGTCGTCGGCCACATCGGTCACGAAGGCGGTGTCGTGGCTGACCAGGATGACTCCGCCGCCGGAGGTGGTGTGCTCGCGAATGAGAGTTGCCACCGCAGCGGCGGATTCCGCGTCCAGTGCGGAGGTCGGTTCGTCGAGTAACAGCACCTCGGGTTCGACGGCCAGCGCCCGCGCCAGGCACACCCGCTGCGCTTGACCGCCGGACAGTTCGAGACAGCGCCGTTCACGGAAGTCCGGTAAGCCCACCCGAGCGAGCAGCATGTCGATGCGATCGGATGCGAGATCGGCACGGCCGACACGGATCTCGTCGGCGACGATATCGGTGAGCAGTGTCGGCCGCTGTGGCACCAACCCGACACGGCGGCGCAGGTCCGGCGCGGGAAACCGGTTGATCGGCATGTCATCGAGCAGAATCGTGCCGCCGGTCGGCTCGTCGAGCCGGTTGAGCAGCCGCAGCAGCGTGGTTTTGCCGGTCCCGCTCGGCCCGCCCACAGCGGTGCACCGACCTCCCGGAAACGTCACGGAGACGTCGGTGAGTATCGACGTTTCGCCGTGGCTCGCACTGACCCGATCCAGACTGATGTTCGGCACCGTCCCACCTTTCCCTATCCGCGCGAGTGTTTCCGGACGGGGCCGGAAAACCGGCCGATCACGGGGCGAGTGGACGCGGCCTGCGCACATGCCCGACGATGGGCGGATGTCGCTCGGTACGCATGAGGTCGATCTGTTCGAGAGCATCAGGGGCCGTTTGGAGGCGATCGCCTACCGGCTGCTGGGGTCGGCCGGTGATGCCGAGGACGCGGTGCAGGAGACGTTTCTGCGCTGGCAGGCCGCCGACCGCGACTATGTCGAGACGCCCGAGGCGTGGCTGACCAAGGTACTCACCAATCTGTGCCTCAACCAGCTCACCTCGGCGCGGGCCAGGCGGGAGACGTATGTGGGCCAGTGGTTGCCCGAACCCGTATTCGCCGGGGACCGGATGCTCGGCCCGGCCGATACCGTCGAGCAGCGTGAATCGGTGTCGATCGCGATGCTCACGCTGATGGAGCGGCTTTCGGCCAAGGAGCGCGTGGCGTACGTGCTGCGCGAGGCATTCGGGTACGCGCACAACGAGATTGCCGAGATGCTCGATATCACCGAGTCGAACTGCCAGCAGATCTATCGGCGCGCCAAGCAGCATCTGGCCACCGACCGGGCTCGCGTGGAGGTCGACGAGGCCGCGGCCCGCAGGATCGTCGAGGAGTTCCTCGCCGCGGCGGTCAGCGGCCGGACCGAGACGCTGATCAGCCTGCTGACCGAGGACGCCATCAGCATCGGCGACGGCGGCGGCTTCATCCCGACCCTCTCCAGGCCGCTCGTCGGAGCGATGCGCGTCGTGCGGTTCCTGCGTCTGGCCATCAAGCCGACCGATGCCAAACGGAACATGCTGGGCGGCAGGCCCGCCATGTTCGCCGCAATCGCCAACGGCGGGCCCGCGCTGGTGATGGTGGTCGGTGACCGGGTCGTCGGCATCGTGTCTCTGCAGGTGACATCCGATGGCATCGCGGCCATTTACGGCCAGGCCAATCCGGAAAAGCTCGACCGTGCCACCCGGCAGTGGGCCACTTCCGAACACGGAGCACCCCTCCTCGAATCCTGGTGACCCACATCACAGTCCACTCCTGTCAGCATTCGTGCCGCTGTCCGGTTCAGGAAGCGAACCCACCGAGACAGGAGTAAGACCATGAAGCACCGCATCGTCGTCCTCGGAGCCGGATACGCCGGAGCCATCACCGCCGGACGCCTCGCCAAGCGGCTGCATCGCGACGACGTCGAGATCACCCTGGTCAATGCCGACCCCGAATTCGTCGAACGGGTGCGCATGCACCAGCTCGCGAGCGGGCAGGATCTGCCCGTCCGCTCACTGCGCGACGTCTTCGCGGGCACCGGCGTGCAGTTCCGGATCGCGCGGGTCACCGCGGTCGATGTGGACCGCAAGACCGTCGAGGTGACCGGCGAGAACATCGGCTACGACACCCTCGTGTACGCCCTCGGCAGCACCATCGCCGACTTCGGCGTCCCCGGTGTCGCCGAGCACGCCTACAACGTGGCAGGCAAGCAGGCGGCGCTGCGGCTGCGGGCACGCCTGAACGAGTTGGGGCCGGGCGAGACCGTGCTGATCGTGGGCGGCGGTCTGACCAGCATCGAAGTGGCCGCCGAAATCGCCGAGGCACGTCCGGACCTCGGGGTCGCGATCGCCGCGCGCGGCGGCGTCGGCGACTGGCTCGACGAGAAGGCCCAGCGCCATCTGCGCGGCGCTTTCGAGCGGTTCGGCATCACCGTCCACGAGCACGCCGATGTCACGCGGGTCACCGCGAAGGGTGTGGTCACCAGGTCGGGCCAGCACATCCCGGCCCAAATGACCGTGTGGACAGCGGGTTTCACTGTGCACCCGATCGCGGCCGCGACCACCCTGGCGGTGTCCGACTCCGGACGAATCGTCGTCGACGCCACACTGCGCTCGGTCTCGCATCCGGACGTGTACGCCGTCGGCGACGCCGCGTACGCCGAAGGGGTCGGCGGCAAACCGCTACGGATGGGCTGCGCCACCGCAACCCCGATGGCATGGCAGGGCGCCGACGCCATCGCCGCGCGGTTGACCGGCCGCAAGGTTCCCGACGCCCCGATCGGCTACGCCAGCCAGTGCATCAGCCTCGGCCGCCGCGATGGCATCGTCCAGAAGGTGACCCCCGACGATCAGCCCACGTCCAAGGTGGCCACGGGCCGGATGGGCGCCCGCATCAAGGAGCTCATCTGCGCGTCCGCGGCCTGGAGCATCTCCCACCCGACCATGATGCTGCCCAGTCGTCGGCGCCATCTCATGGCGATCGGCGACGTGGAGCCCCAGTTCGTCACCCGGTGACGCGGCCATCCGACCGCAGTTCGAGCCCGAAGCCACCGGTCCGCATGACCACGGACCGGTGGCTTCGGTTTCGTGCGAATGTTGGTGCGGCAGGGCTTCATTCGACGGCAGCCGAGCGCCTGCGGGGTGGTGCACGAGGATCCAGCCCGGCGCGTACCGAGGGCAACCTTCCGGCCCCACAACTGTTCGCTCAGCTGACGCCAGCGCCGAACCACTTCGGCAGCACGCCGATCAGATCCTGCTGATCGTCACCGACCCACGCCACATGCCCGTCCGGGCGCAGCAGCACCGCGGGCACCTCCAGTTCCTCGCTGACATCGACGACGTGGTCGATCCGGTCGGCCCAGCCTGTCACCGAGAGCAGGCCGGTCTGGTCGAGCAGCAGTCCGCGGCCGCCGCGCATCAGCTCGTAGAGGCGTCCCCGATTCAGTTTCACATCGCGCAGCCGTCGACCGAGCAGTTCATGCCCCTCGCCGAAGTCGTAGCGGACCCCGATCGCAGTGATCTGCTCCAGCAGATACCGGTTCACCTCCTCGAAGTCCATCAGTTTCGCCACCAGTCGGCGCACGGCCTGGGCACCGGGCTCGAGCGAGATCAGCTCTGCCTGCGCCCGGGTGTTCTCGAGCACGTCGGTGGCCACCGGACGTCGTTCGGTCTCGTAGCTGTCCAGCAACCCGTCCGGCGCCCACCCGGTGACCTCGGCGGCCAGTTTCCAGCCGAGATTGAATGCGTCCTGGATGCCGAGATTGAGACCCTGCCCACCCATCGGTGGGTGGATGTGCGCCGCGTCGCCAGCCAGTAGCACCCGGCCGACCCGGTAATGCTCGGCCAGGCGGGTCGCGTCGCCGAAGCGCGAGAGCCAGCGCGCGGAGTGGGCGCCGAAGTCGGTGCCGGCGAGCGCTCGGAACTGATGCTTCAGCTCATCCAGAGTCGGTGGGACCCTGGGGTTTTCGGCTAGGCCCGCAGCGGGTGCGCCGATACGATACACACCCTCTCCGAGGGGCACGGCGCCGAACCGCAGCTGGGTTTTGCGGACTTCGGCCACCACGGCGGCTATCTCTTCCGGCGGCGCGGTCAGCTCCACCTCGCCCAGCAGCGTCTCGTTACGGGTGGGCTCGCCGGGGAAACCGACGCCGAGCAGTTTGCGCACCGTACTGCGTCCGCCGTCACAGCCGACGAGGTAGCGCGAACGCAATTGCGTCCCATCGGCCTGTTCGACGGTCACCCCGTCATCGTCTTGGCTCAGCCCGACCACCTGACAGCTGCGCCGAATTTCGACGCCGAGTTCGCTGGCACGCTCGATCAGCAGACGCTCGGTGACGGGCTGCGGGATGGACAGGACATACCGATACGTGGTGTCCAACCCTTCCGGCTGGGGTTTCCTGATGCCCGCGAAGAAGCCGCCGAGCGGGTACTGCTTCCCGAGCGCGAGCACCTGATCCAGCAGCCCGCGCTGATCCATCAATTCGACGGTGCGCGCGTGGATGCCGAGCGCACGCACGACCTTGGTCGGCTCCGCATCCTTCTCCAGTACCAGCGCGTCCACGCCGCGCATGCGCAGCTCACCGGCCAGCATCACGCCGGTCGGTCCGCCGCCAGCGACGATCACATCAATCATGGAACCCCTCTTTCGGCACAGTTGAATGTGGGCTACGCCGTGTCCCGCCACCGGCGCTCCGACATCACGCGAAACCCACCCGCACTGCCCTCATTTCCGCAGGTACAGGCTTCGGCTGGAGATTCTGCAGCACGACCGGGGTCTTGCCGCAAGCCCCGGGGCGCGATATATGTTGAAAGGGATAAGGAGTGAGTAACCTTCTTGCCTTTCTTTTGTCGTCTCGACAGCGTCCGTTTTGTTGCCAGCGCTCGCACCGTGTGGGACCGCCATCCCACCTGACCGAGGGTGAAGGCACCGGTCAGGTTCAACGTCGCGGCGGCCCCTTTGGTCCCGCGGCTGCGTGTCAGCTCGAGATGCGGGTTTGGATGCCGTCGAGGAGGAAGTAGAGGCCGGTGTGGAAGGTTTGGTCGGCGTCCAGGTGGGCGCCGTCGCGTATGACCGTGGACAGCGCGGGGACTCGGTGATCTCCCGGCGCACCGCGCCGATCACGTACGCATTGACCGCGTCGACCACCGGCATGACGGTGTCCACGTCGAGGCCGCCCATCGCGGCCACCACAGCCTCTCCTCTGGCCAGCGCGTGCGGCCCGAGCTGGGGCCGCCCACCGATCAGGTCGGCAAACCATTCATGCTGGTGAGCGGCCTGCCGAGTGGTTTCGGCAAGGGACCGTAGCACCTCTCGCCAACCATCTCCGACCGGCCGAATCTCGGCGTAGACCGAATCGACCATCAGGTCGAGCAACTCCTGCTTGGTGGCGATGTAGCCGTAGAGCCGCATCGGCCCGCATGACCATCACCATTGTCGGAGCCGGACTGGGCGGCCTGACCCTCGCCAGGGTGTTGCACGTGAACGACATCGACGCCGTCGTGTACGAACGTGAACTCTCGCGCGGCGCGCGCGGTCAGGGCGGCATGCTCGACATACATTCCGGGCAGCGAGCGCTGCGTGCGGCAGGCCTGATCGACCAGTTCCACGCGATCGCCCGCGGCGAAGGGCAGGACATGCGCCTTCTGGAGCCGGACGGCGCCTTGCTGCTCCAGGAGGACACGTCCGACGACGCACCGCTCGCGCGGCCCGAGGTCGACCGCGCCGATCTGCGCAACCTGCTGCTGGATTCCCTCCCCGAAGACGTGGTGCGCTGGGGGCACGCGTTCGAATCCGCCGACAACGGCTTGCTGCACTTCGCCGACGGCAGCAGTGCGACGTATGACCTGCTGGTCGGGCGGATGGCGCGCAGTCCGGGGTCCGCGCGTTGCTCACCGACGCCCGCCCGGCGCATATCGGCCAGAACGTCGTCGAGGTCGGCATTCCCGACATCGACCGCACGCACCCCGACCTCGCGGCGATGGTCGGGCGCGGCAACTACTGGGTGCTCGGCAACGGATTGTCCCTGGCGGCGCAGCGCAACGGCGACGGTCGCGTTCGCATCGGCATCAGTTTCTATCACACCGCCGAGGACTGGTTCGCTACCAGCGGGATCCCGTTCGACGACCCGGCCGCCGCCCGGGCGCGGCTGATCGACCTGCTCCCCGGCTGGGACTCACGGTTCACCGCACTGATCGCGGCCTGCGACGACACGGTCGTGCCGCGGTCGATCACCACTCTCCCGGTCGGCCTGACCTGGCCGTCGACCCCAGGTGTCACGCTGCTCGGCGATGCCGCGCACCTGATGCCGCCGGTGGGAGAGGGCGCCAACATGGCACTGCTCGACGGCGCCCTGCTCGGTCTCGCACTGGCCGCGCACCCGGACGACTTTCCCGTCGCCGTCAAAGAATACGAACGCGAGATGTTCGAACGCACCAGCACTGCCGCCCGGATGTCCGTGGAAATGCAGGAATTGCTGACGTCGCCGGACGCCGCCCAGAAAATGCTCGCATTCTTCCAACCTGGCTGAAATGTCACCGAATACGGCTCCTGAAGCTGTGCTGCCATAGGCCGACAAACGAG
>NZ_BDBY01000177.1 GCF_001613225.1 Nocardia pseudovaccinii NBRC 100343 | reverse complement strand
AGTCGCCGGTCGCGCCCAAAACAAGGAGTGCTGACTATGTCGAATCTCGGCCATGCGGGTGCGATGCTGATGTTGCTGTTCGGCGGGCTTGCGACCGGTGGAATCTGGGTCATCGCCGTGGATCGGCTCGCGGTGTGGAACCGAATGTCGGTGGTGGAGTACGCGACTGATTTCCGGCGCACACTCAAGCATGTCGATCCGATGATGCCCATCTTCATGTCGTTGTCCGGCCTCGGTGCGATCCTCTTCTCGATCCACTCTTCAGGTACTTCCCGGGTTCTCGGCTGGCTGGGCTTGACCTGTCTCGCGGTGATCATGGTCGGTTCGGCCCTCCTGGGAGAGCCGATCAACTCGAAATTCCGCCGGCTCGCCGAGGGGACGCCGCCCGAGGGCGCCGAGGAACTGCGCGCATTCTGGCGGCGGTTCCACTTCGCCCGCACGGGTGTCGCGGTCGCGGCGCTGGTATTCCTGATCGCTGCGGTCATCGCAGCGCTGTGAATGCACTGGTCCTGCCTCAGCCGCCTTCCGGACCCACCCTTTCCCATCTATTCAGCAAGGAAGCTGTCGAAGGAATCTCCGATGCCCGCGACCGTTTGCCCTGATACCGAGAAGAGCCGCCGACAATGAACCGTCGTCGTATGGTGCATGCCATCCAGGCCGCTAGCGAAGTGGGCAACTACGCAGAAGTCGCAGTCCTGCCTGATGAAACCGATCCGCAGATCTACCTGTCGCGGAACTGGCTTCCGCAACCGTTCCATCTCATCTGCGAGAAGGACACGGTTCTGAGTCAGTTGTCCGGCACTGCGCGGGTGGAACTCCGCAACAGTTCGGTCAACAGCTTCCGTATGGATATTGGCGACCATATTTATATCCCGGCAGGGACTCCCCACAGGCTGGCGCCCATCAGCGAGAGCGTGACCATTCGTTATCTCCCCCTCCGGGGCGGGCTGCAAGCCGCTGCCTGGTTCTGTGCGGCGTGCGGGAACGAGGTTCGCCGCTACGAGTGGGAACACGACAACAACACCGCCGCGCTCGAGTTCTATTGGTTGGCATGCGCGAGGTTCAACGCTGGCACCGACTCGCGAACGTGCGGCACATGCAGCACAATTCATCCGAAGGTGAATTTAGCAACCCTTGGCATGCCTTCCACCGTCTGACGCTAATCCGAGATCGGAGGAAAATAATTAATAGTCCGGTAATTCATGATAGCCGCCGCATTCCTGATCCGAACCCCGGAATCGAACCATTGAAAGCGAACGTCTACGAAAGAATGGCCAAAGGTGCTGCGCAGCTGATGCCACTGTTCCCGTACGACTATCCGGGCTCGATCGTCCCGTGCGGAAATGTCCTCATTGGCGGAAGGGACCAATCCTACGGCCAGTTCTATCACTGGAACACCGTTTCCGAAGTCGTCGTCTGTTATGGCGCCCATAATTCCCCCCTCGCTCCTGCTCAGATAATAGCGACCAAAAATCTGCACGGTGTCAATTCCCGTCTCGCCGACGAGACCGACCCCGACGCGTGCGCGGTCATCGTCGTCACCCAGCACCAGGCCGAGGACGGTCACCAAACTGAGGCGATGATCGCCCGATGCGCCAACTGCAAGAACGAACTTATCCGGCATGAATACGACTCCAGCCCGCCGAAGGACGAGGACGGAACTGTAGTACACCAGTTCCCGACCACCGTAGGCTCGGCCCAGTTCGCCGACCTGCACAACGTGGTCGGCGGCGGCCTCTGCCCCCACTGCGGCCACGACAACGGCGGCTTCCCCGTCGCGGCTTGGGGGTGGCACCGACAAGTTCGTCAAACCGACGCCACGAACAGGGCATACCGAGCACTGAAAGATAGCGGCCCCGCGGCCTAGTTCAAGGTCGAGTGCGCATCGTTTGCGATCGCGTCGGCTGTCCACGAAGCATCGGTTCTCGTTCGTCGGAAGACTATCCTCGAATTGTCGGGGCGCTTTTCCCAGGTCGAGAGGTGGCGCGGATGAGTAGCTGCGGCGTTGGCTTGTCGGGCGGGTCGACTGCACAGCGGTGTGTTGCGGTGGCTGTTTCGCGATTCCGTTGGTGTGGATGAGCGGTCGGTGTCGCACGAGCCGGAGGGGACGCAACGCGACCTGCAGTTCGGTACCGCGGCGGAATTGGCTGCGGCCGGGTTCGATGATGCGCAGGAGATCGGTCGGGGTGGTTTCGGTGTCGTGTATCGGTGCCTGGAGGGATCGCTGGACCGTCAGGTAGCGGTGAAGGTTTTGACATCGGAGGTCTCCGATGACGAGCGCGCCCGCTTCCTGCGCGAGCAGCAGGCGTTGGGCCGGTTTTCCGGGCACCCGCATATCGTCCAGGTACTGCGCGCAGACGTCACCGCGACCGGGCGCCCCTTTATCGTGATGCCGTTGCATGCGCAGGGGTCGCTGATGAGTCGGGTCCGCGAGCGGGGACCGGTGCCGTGGCAGGAGGTGTTGTCGATCGGGGTGAAACTGTCCGGTGCACTGGCCGCCGCCCATGCTCTCGGGGTCCTGCACCGCGATGTGAACCCCGCCAACATCCTGCTCAGCGACTACAGCGAACCGCAGCTCGCGGATTTCGGTATCGCCCGGATCGGTGGCGGCTTCGAAACCGCTGCGGGTCTCGTGGCAGGGACGCCCGCGTTCACGGCCCCCGAGGTCCTCAAAGGAGCGGATCCTTCCGCGGCTTCGGACGTCTACGGTCTCGGCGCCAGCTTGTTCTGCCTGCTTACCGGCCATGCGGCGTTCGAACGCCGGGCTGGTGAATCGCTGGTCGCTCAGTTTCTGCGGATCAGCTCGGAGCCAGTTCCGAATCTGCGCGACTCCGGCGTGCCCGCGATGCTCTGCGCGGCGATCGAGTCGGCGTTGGCGACCGATCCAGCCGAGCGGCCCGCCGGCGCACGTGAATTCGGCGAGCTGCTACGGAACGTGCAGTTCTCCAGTGGTCTTCGGGTAGACACGATGGCGCTGCCGCCCGGAACGGGGCAGGAGAGCGGGATCGAGCGATTCGCGGCGGCTCGGTCGGTCTCGGTGGCCGAAAAGCCGGTGCCGAACGCGCCTTTGCCGACTCCGGCGACCCGCTATCGGCCGCCGACGACGCTGCGTCGCCCGGTCGAGCGACCCCGGTTGCTGCAAGCCTTGCACGAGGCGCGGGCGCGACGGCTGGTCTTGATTCACGGACCAGCGGGTTTCGGGAAGAGCACCCTTGCCGCGCAGTGGGGTGACGTGCTCAAGACCGAAGGTGTCCGCGTCGCCTGGTTGAGCGTGGATCCCGATGACAACAATGTGGTCTGGTTCCTCGCCCATATCGTGCATGCGATTCGAGCCACCCGTCCAGGGCTCGCGACTGGACTGACGGAGCTACTCGAGCAGCGTTCCACCGACGCCGAGCGCCATGTGATGACGACTCTGATCGATCAGATCCACAACAGCGGCGAAACCGTCGCGCTGGTGATCGATGACTGGCATCGGGTGACCAGCCGATCCTCGATCGCGGCCATGGAATTCCTGCTGGACCGCGGCTGTCATCATCTGCGGCTCGTCGTGACCAGTCGCACCCGGAAGGGGTTGCCACTGAGTCGGTTGCGCGTCAGCGACGAACTTCTCGAAATCGACGAAATCGCACTGCGATTCGACGGCGCCGAGACGACGGCGTTCCTCAGCGGGATGAACGGACTGTCACTGGCGGCCACCGATATGGAGAAGCTACGCCACTCCACCGAAGGCTGGGTCGCGGCGCTGCAACTGGCATCGTTATCGCTGCGCGGGAGGGCGGACCCAGGAACCTACATCAGCCAGATATCCGGACGCCACTACGCGATCGGCGAGTATCTGTTGGAAAATGTCGTCGACTCGCTCGAACCGGACATACTCGAGTTTCTGATGCGCACGGCAGTCACCGAACGCATCTGCGGCGAGCTCGCCGAGGCGCTGACCGACCGGGAACCCGGCCAGGAATTGCTCGAGGACGTCCGCCAGCGTGATCTGTTCCTGCGCAACATCGATGACGATCTGGAGTGGTTCCGCTATCACGGACTATTCGCAGACTTCCTACGTCGTCGACTCGTCCAACAACACCCCGGTCTGCTCGAACAATTGCACCTGCGGGCGTCGTCGTGGTTCGCCGACCACGACATGCCGATCGAGGCGGTCGACCACGCCCTCGCCGCTGATGCCCCGGACCTGGCCATGAGACTGGTGCAAGAGCGCGGCGAGCAACTGGTCGAGGGGTCGCGGATGGCGACCTTCCTCGGCTTGGTGGCGAAGCTGCCCGGATCACTGACAGCGCGGAACCCGGTTCTGCAGGTACAGATAGCCTGGGCGAATATCGGCTTACAGCGCCGCTCGGCCGCGATCGCCGCGCTCGATCGAGCCGATGCCGCGCTGGCTGCGGGCGCGGTCGATGCGAACCAGGCCGATGAGATCCGGCTGGACGCGACCGTGGCCCGAGCCTGCAACGATCTGGTGACCGACCGGTTCGCCGAGGTGCCGGGCCCGGTGTTGGCTCGCATACGGACGGCGGCTCGACCGTTCCTCTCCATCACCGCGGCGGGCACTGCTGCCACATCCGCGTTGTACCGGTTCGACTTCGAACAGGTCCACCACTGGCATCGTTGGATGGCGCCGTATCGCGACCGCGTTTCCGGCCCGTTCGGCGTGATGTACTGCGATTGCATCGCTGGTTTGGCCGCGACCGAACAACTCGATATCGCCGCCGCGGAGTCCTGTTACCGGATGGCGTTGCACCTCGCGTTGCAGACCGGCGGGCAGTCACACGCCACCCGGCTGGCGAGTGCCTTGCTCGGCGAATTGCTGTATGAGAAAGGGCAATTCATCGAGGCGGAGGAACTCCTGGAGATCGGTCTCGGTCCGGAGGGAGGTGCCGTTGAGTTCTTGATGGCCACGTACGGGACCGGTGCGCGCCTTGCCGCCGTGCGAGGTGATATGGACCGTGCCCGGCAACGCCTGGCAGCGGGAGCGAAGATCGCCGCGGATCTGTCGTTGCCACGACTGGCGGCACGGATCGTGAACGAACGCGTCCGCCTCGGCCTGCCCATCACCGACGGCGAACGGCAGACCCTCGACAATCTCCCGCCCTATACCGCGCAGCCCACCGCG
The DNA here is from genome assembly GCF_001613225.1 of Nocardia pseudovaccinii NBRC 100343. Classification (GTDB taxonomy): domain Bacteria; phylum Actinomycetota; class Actinomycetes; order Mycobacteriales; family Mycobacteriaceae; genus Nocardia; species Nocardia pseudovaccinii. The sequence goes on along the minus strand of NZ_BDBY01000177.1, from coordinate 34,510 downwards.
ACCCTGGCCGTGGCATCCGAATTCGCACACGATTCCGCGATCCGGCTGCTACTGGCCGAACCGTCTCCCGCTGCAGTCCAGCAGGGCCTCGAAAGAGCTGAACGTCTCGTCCACGAGATCAGCAGCCAAGGACGACCCAGGGCCCTGCTTCTTGCTGAACTGCTGCGCGGATGCTGTCTGTCGGCTACCGGGCAGACAGTGCGGGCCGCCGAACTACTGGCCCCGGCACTGTCGCATTGCGCGAGCCTGGGACTGGCACGACTGGTCGCCGACAGCGGCCGTCAACTGCAGCCGGTCCTGGAAACACTCGCCGGTGCACCGTCGGAGGCTGGGCTACCGCGCTCGTTCCTGCTGCAGGTGCTGGCCCAGTTCGAACCGGCGCTGCCGAACCGCAACCGTCCAGCCGACGACGAGGTGCCCAGGTAACAATGCGATTTCTCTGGTGCTCAAGGCTTTTGGGGTGTCACGGGTTTTGCTGCAATGGGCGTGCTTCGAGCTCCATGAATTGATCGGCGAGCGGGCTCTCGGCCGCAATCAAGGTGGTCGGGATGAGGACTATCGCTCGGACACCGCCGTGGTCCGATTCGGTCAGTCGCACGGAGATGCCATGCCGGACACCGAGTTTGGCGACGACGAACAGACCCAGTCGCAAGTCAGCTGATACTGCGCCGACGCTGAAGTCGGGCGGTTGGCGGAGCAATTGGTTGGCTCGGTCCAACTCGGCGGCCGACATTCCTATGCCCTGGTCGTTGACTTCGACCGCGACACCCCTGCCCACAACTTTGCCGGCGACTTCTACCGGGGATTGGGGCGGCGAATACTGCGTCGCATTATCGACCAGTTCGGCGATGAGGTGGGCAAGGTCGGCTACCGCATCCCCGGAGATATGGATCTGTGGCATGTGTGAGGTCCGCACGCGCTTGTAATCGAGCGCCTCGCTCACTGCACTGCGCACCAGCTCAATAAGTGGCACCGGTTGCCGCCACTGCCGTTTCGCCAGCCCACCAGCGAGGACCACCAGATTCTCGGCGTTCCGGCGCTCTCGGGTAGCGAGGTGATCCAGCTTGAAGAAGGTGTCCAGTAGCGTTGGGTCCTCTTGCTGTCGTTCGGCTTCATCGAGGATTTCCAGCTGGCGGTGTACCACCAACTGACTGCGGTGGGCCATGTTCAGAAAGATTGCTCGCGCGCCCTCCCGGGTGCGGGCTTCCGCGACTGCGGCAGCGATGGCGGCGGCGTGAGCCTGGTTGAATGCCTCCGCGACTTGCCCGACCTCGTCGTGGCCGAAATCCAGGCGACCGGTCTCAACTTCGATGCTGTCCGGTATGTCCTGGCCGAGATGGTGACTAGCGGTGGGAAATGCTTCTTCTGCCAGCGCGAGCGTTTCGGTGCGTAGTCGCCGCAGTCGCGTGGATAGGCGGTTTGCGAGCCAGAGCGACGCGAGGAAAGCGATCAAGGCTAGACTCAGAACACCGGACCCTGCGAGTAACGAATCCCGCGACGTCTGTTCGGCATCGGCGCTAGTCGCCCGGCTCGCATACTCGTTCTGGGCTTGCCAGAGCCCGAGCAATTGGGTGTGGGCATCGTCGATGTTGTTCTGCCAGGCGGTAATTGTTGCCTGAGGCGTCGATACGACGCCGCGCCCATCTATGGAACGATGAAGAATGTAATCCTCCATCGTCGAGAGCTCTTGCCAGACGGGCGCCGAGATCAAAGCCTTGGCCTTTGCGCCTCGCTCGCCTTCGAGATCGTTTGCCAACTGGGGCAGCTCGGTACGGTAATAGCCGACCAAATTCCGGAACTCTGCGGTCAACACATCAGGAAGATCGCTGCCGCTCAGTACGACACCAGCGAGCGCAGTGCTGCGCGACATGGCCTCCATGGCACGCAGCACACGCGTTTCATGTGCAAATTCGAAGGCGACGCGAGATTCGGGCGCAGACTTCCCGATGAGCTCGGTGCCAACGGCGACGCCCTCGAGTAGACCGCTGTAGATCCCGTATGCATCGGCGACAGACATTGTGCCGGTATCGATCCGGTGGCGGACGTCCGGAAGTTGCATTTTGAGGGCGTCGAATCCGCGTGTGGCCGAGTCCATTCGTTCGATGTTCGTGTTCGCGATAGCAGTCTCGAAGGAAGTGAGCGCCTGTAGCGCGGTATCGAGGTGCAGGCGGGCTTGATTGAGCTCTGGGAGGTTCGACCGAGGTTGGACCAGCGCTGTCAGAGATAGCAGTCTTTCCTGTTGGACCGCGTCGATCATGTCGCGTGCCTGCAGGTTGGCGTCTTCCAGTTCCGACGACCATGACTTGACCTGCTCTTGTTTGCGCAATAGATATCCCGCGGTTCCCGCGCCGATCGCGAACAGCGTCAGGCTGGGGATGAGCGCGATTACAAGTACGCGGGTTCGGATACCGAGCCTCGCTGTCAACATCGGCACACCATAGCGAGTTGGGCGTGCTGTAAGAATATGTGTTCTGCGGGTCGAAACATACTTTGACAATTGCAGTTCGGTGTAGGTATGGGTCTTTTGTATGGACCGGGATTTGCGGCCGCGAGCAACGGTGACGTATTTGCGCAGGCGGGTACAGTGAGAGACGCCGTCGGCGAAAGCCGAAGCTCATCAGAGGCCTATCCGCGATCGTGCTCTCGCATCGCGATGCCGCCCATGATCCGAAAGGGCGAATGTGGCAACAACTGCAACCGAAATTGCCAAAAAGGAAACCAACGGCACTCGGGATTCGACGCGGACGTACCTGAAGGAAATCGGTCGGGTCCCGTTGGGGAGGCTCGTGGCCGGCCGGATGATTTGCGGGTCGTCACATGGTAGCGGGCCCATTATGAAGTTCAACATGTGTCCTGAGAATCGAAACATGTTTTGACAATTGCATTTTGGTTTGGGATGGCCATCGCATCTCTGATCGCAATCTGCGTCTGGATGGTCGGAAGTCCTTGCCAGGGACCGTGATCGGTGTCACACTCATGAACACCGTTCCGCATAATGCAACATGACAGGAGGGTAGGTTCGGCCGGGTGTTTCGTTGTTCCTCTGACCTTTCGGGTTGAGGACCCCACGCCGCCTGAGCAGCAATATCTTTCGTTGACTCCATCCAGAACGGCCGGTGTATAGCTTGGCCGTTTTCTCCCTCGCTCGGACTCGACCGTGTAAGTCACTCCTCAATGCCGGTGAACCGGTTGATCTGGCGTCCCTTCATGCACGGGACGTCCGACGAAACATATCTCGAATGAACAGCCGAGCATTCGGCTGTGTTAATGCTGTACCAGAAAGAACTGCGATGTCTGACACGATTCCTCCTCCTGCAACCGAAACCGGTTCCGTGGCTGCGCAATCCGGTGGGTTGCCGCTGATGCTGGCACTTATATTGCCGGCTCAGCTGTTATCGATCGCCGGCATCGCAGGCGGGGTAGCGCAACCGCATATCGCTGAACAATTCCGCACTACCGACATCGTCTGGTTCAACCTCGCCACACTGCTGGTGTCGCTGTTCACGCTGCCGTTCGCCGTCAAGCTCGGCGATGTCCACGGCAAGCGCCGCGTGATGCTGATACTCGCGGCGGCCGGGATCATCGGCGACATCGTGTCTGCACTGGCACCGAGCTTCGCCGTACTGCTCATCGGCCGCGCGATCGCCGGTTTCTATGGGCCGATCGTGGCGCTGATCCCAGCCTGTATCCGGGAGTGCTTCCCGGCCAGACGGGTTGCGATGGCGTACGGCGTGGTCATGGGATCGGTGGGGGTGGTGATTCTGGTGACCCCGGTGATCGTCGGCCATTTGATCGATTCCTTTGGGTGGCGCAGTGCGATGTGGTTGCTGACCGGACTGACGGTGGCCGCGATGGGGATGCTGGCTGCCATGCCGGAAACTCCGCGACGCGGACGGTTCACGGACGGATTCGATTGGATCGGTGGACTTCTGCTCGGTGGCGGAGTCGCACTGCTGGCATACGGAGGCGGGAACGTGTACAGCGCGGGATGGACTGCGCCTCGAACGGCGTGGCCGCTGCTTGTCGGTCTAGTCGCGTTGGTCGTATTCGTAGTGGTGGAACTGCGGTCAGCGCATCCGATCGTCGACGTACGGATGTTGGCTCGACGCCCGGTTGCTGTCGTGATCATTACAGCGGCGTTCGTTCAGTTCGCTTATATTATTTCGCCAGTGGTCTTCTCGTTCTTGGCCCAGTATCCGCGAATTCCTTTCGCGTCGGACGGATTCGGGTGGACTGCCACCCATTATGCGGTGGTAGGCATACCCGCTGGTATTGCCACCGTCGCTGCTGCCGTGGCTACCGGTGGTGCACTGAAACTTGTTGGTCCTCGGCAAATTTGGCTGCCGAGTGCGGCACTGTTGGTGGTCGGTCTCGCGGTTTTTGCGCGCGCGCATCATGACACGGTGCAGGTCATCGTTGCCTCCGTATTGGTCGGTATCGCGGGCGGTACGGTAATGGCCTGCGGCACAGCAATGGTCGTTTCAGTCGTATCCCAGGACGAGCAGGCGACCGTCAACGGTATCGCCTACCTGGCCCTGCAGGTTGTCGGCGGATTCGGCTATCAAATCTTGTTCACCGTGCTCGCCGCGAATCAGGTGGTAATGAACGGTGTTCCGTTCTATCTGGATGCGGCGTATACCAACGCCTACTGGCTGCTCGCGGGAATAGCTGGAATCGGACTGTTGGCGGCGTTCTTGCTGCCGCGTATCCAGCGACCTTCGGATGCTCTCGCAGGTATAGAACCGGAAAGAGCTGGCGCGCAGGAGATCGGATAACACCCTAACCGAGCTGAAGTCCTGTATTCCAGGACAATGCTTTTCGTGATGTAGGAACCATTTTCATGATGACGCGGTCCCGAGTATCAGCAGTCGCGTTGAAATCGATCTGTGAAGAATTAGGAGAGCTCAGATGATTACGTTGAATGGTTTCGATTCCAAGGCGCCTTTTCTGGCGCAACTGGCTGAGCCCGGCGACGAACCGGTCATTCTCGTGAACACGTTCGTAGCGCCCGAGGGACAGATGGAGAGCTTGTACGATGCGTGGCGCCTGGACGCCGGGGTCATGAAGACCAAGCCTGGACTGATTTCCGCGCAGTTGCATCGAGGCGCTGGGAACAGCCGGGTTATGATGAACATGGCAGTCTGGGAATCCACGAAGGCACTGCAGGAAGGCTTCGTCAATCCGGACTTTCAGAAGTTTCTCGCCACATATCCGGATGGATCCGTGGCGTATCCGCATCTGGTGCGGCCGGTTGCGGTGCCGGGCATCTGCCTGGGTGAGCCGTGGGAATCCGCAGTTGCGGGAGGTCGAGAGCCGGGTGACTCCGCCGGACCGGCTATCGAGTTCTTGGAATTGTGCCCGGAATTGCCGGTCGCCAACCAACTCGCCACGATCGACCGCGATTTCGTGTTGCTGGATGTCTTGATCGCACCTGAGGGCGCGGCCGAACAGGCGATCGCGGCATATCAGCAGGTCGCGTCCTACATGAAGAAGCGGCCAGGATTCATTCAGGCTCAGCTGTATCGCGGCATCGGCGGCAGCGGCGTGCTGATCAATCTTGCGGTCTGGGAGTCCGGGAAGGACCTCCTCGCCGCGGTCGCGGACCCGGCCTTCGCGCAAGTCGTCTCCGGATATCCGGCCGGAAGCCGCTGCACTCGCCACGTACTCCATCGCGTCGCTGTACCCGGATTGTGCGTCGCCTGATCGTCCGATCGAAAATGGAGTGGGTCCTACCCCAACGGGTGAGACCCACTCCATCTTCATCTCCGAGTCAAAGCTCCTGCATGGCAGGGCAGCTCAACCGACTGTCAGCCGTGTAGGCAACGATTCGAGTCCCCGGAGAACGTTGTTGAAATGCCGGACGGGCGGGCCTGCATCGATTCGCGAGACCCGGGCGACCAGTGCACGCAGGATCGCCTCCCCCTCGAGTGCCGCCAGCGCCTGACCGGCACAACCGTGCAGGCCGTATCCGAATCCCAGATGGTCGATATTGCTGCGCTGGACGTCGAATCGGTCGGCGTCGGTCCACTTTCGTTCGTCTCGGTTTCCGGAGCCGAACAGGACCGCCAATCGTGACCCGGCAGGAACCGTGAAATCCTCGACCTCCCAATCGACTCGGGCGGTTCGGCCGAATACCTGGACTGGGGATTCGAAGCGCAGTACCTCCCGGAATGCCTGCGGGATGAGCGCAGGGTCGGCGCGCAGCGCGTCCCATTGGTCCGGGTGCTCGGCCATCAGCCAGATCGTGTGGGCGAGCGCGTGCACCGTGGTGTCCATCCCCGCGGTCACGTAGGTCATCACCAGCCACGGGGCCGCGGAGGCGGGGATCTTGCCCGCGTCAACAGCGTCGTAGACGGCCCTGCCGAGGCTGTCTTCTGCTAATTCGTCCCGGGTGGTGTTGAGCATGACGTATTCGGCCAGATGCTGCAGTTTCGGGAAGGATGCGAAGGTGCGGTCGTTCGCGGGGCCGAAGCAGTTGAAATTCGCATCGATCAAGCCGAGCAAGTGCTCTCGTCCGTGCTGGGGCAGTCCGATCAGATCACCGACGATCTCGACGGGAAATCGTTGCGCGAAACCCTTTACCGCGTCGAAAGAGCCTTGCTCTATCACCGTGTCGACGATCTTTTCTGCCCGTCGCGAGATATCAGGTGCGAGTTCGCGGACCGCGCGAGGGGCGAGCTTGGCTGACAGCACGCCGCGGAGGGCGTCGTGAATCGGTGGATCGGCCCGGATGATGCCCTCGCCGACGTACTCATTGAACTGCTTGTTCAAAGCAATATCGGCGGACGAGAAGGACTTCCAGTCACCGAGGACATGACGGGCTTCCTGGTAGCGAGCCACGGCGAATGCGTCGTGACGGCTCAGGTAGACAATCGGGCCCGCGTCGCGCAGCTCGCGAAATACCGGATAGGGATCCGACATCACTTCTTCGGAAAAGATGTCGGCATCCGAAAGGGGGATGGCTGCAATGGAGTTGGTCACGGTTCTCTCAATGCTTGTGAGGGTGCCGGGCGAGTTTCGTGAGTTTGGGCGCCGAGATCGGGTAGTTGACCGCTGCCACGGTGCCGAACGCATTTTCGGGATCAGGCGATGGCCACATCAGCAGTGCGCGTCTTTCCTCGATCGACCCGTCAAGGACGGTCGGCTCGCCGACAGGTGGAAGCTGTCCGGCCAAACGGATGCGCATGCCGAAGACCTCGGTCCAGAAGAAGGACGGAGCGCTGCCGAGCTGTGTATCTGGCTGACGCCCCAGCAAGGTCGCGGCCGCAATTGTGGCCTGTGACAACGCATTCGACCAATGTGGACTACGCACCCACCGCCCACCCGGGCCGGGCAGACTGACGACGTCGCCGGCCGCGACGATTCCGGGTGCGGCCTGGCAGGCGTCATCGATGATCACCCCGCCGGCCAGCGGTAGACCGCTGTCTCGCAACCATCCGGTGTTGGGAATGTCGCCTACCGCGGTGACGACTATGTCGGCCTCAGCCAGTATGGTGCCGTCGGATGCTTGCAGCTGGCCTGGTGCGTCATCTGCGATTTCGACCCCGGCCCGGGAGACGAGAACCTTCACTCCCTTGTCCGCGGCCGCGGTCAGGCACAGGTCGGAAAGCAAGGGCCCGAGACGACCTGCCAGCGGCGTGTTCTGGTCGACCACGGTGACCGACTTACCGAGGCTGACGGCCGACGAGGCGATCTCCATCCCAAGGAACCCACCGCCCGCCACTACTACGCTAGAGATGGTGTCGAGGGACTGCCGCAGATAGACAGCGTCGTCGAGTGTGCGCAGCGTGATTTCTTGCGAGGGTTTCCCCGACAGCCGACGTGCGCTCGCCCCTGTGGCGATGACAAGGCCGTCGTAGCCGATGGTTTCGCCGTCGTCGAGCCGAACTCGGCTGCTGTCTCGGTCGAGCCCGACCGCGGCGACACCAGTGAGCAGCTCGATGTCTTCGTTACTGCTGAGGAAAACACTATCGGCGGTCTCGGATCCGGTCAGCACCCCCTTCGACAGAGGGGGCCGGCTATAAGGCGGATGGGGCTCGTCTCCAATCATGGTGATCTGGCCATCGAAACCGAACCGGCGCAGGGCTGCCGCCGTCGCGCAGCCCGCTTGCGAGGCGCCCACGACGACAATTCGACGAGCGGTCACTGCAGCGGGACCGAACTCGAAAGGCTCAGCGCCACAACAGGACAGGCATGCACTGCGGCATCGGCGAGCGGCTTGTGTTCAGCCGATACCTCGGCGATATCGATGACCGGCTCATCATCGTCATTGAGATGAATCAATGAGGGTGCGACTTGTTGGCACATACCGTAGCCCTCACAGCGATCCATATCGACGGATAAGCGGTGAGATTCATTCGGCGCCATGGCAACTCCTAACTTTTGCTTTGCGTCGATCTGCCGACCACGGCGTCGGCGGTTTCGCCCTGCGCTCAGGGCTCGTCACCGACTTCGACGGCCGGTCGCCACGTTGTAGTCGGTGACGTTGGTGATGGTTTTTCCGTCCTCGCTGAACTCGACCAGCTTCCGGAAGAACAAGCGAACACGGTTGTCGGCCCAGAGCCCCTGCACCGGTTCGATTCGATAGAAGATCTGTTTTCCCTGGTCAGGCAGCTTGACGTTGTCGTACAGCGAGGTGTCGGATGCCCAAGCGAACTGTTCCAAGCTGATCTTCGCGACGCGTTGGATCTCTTCGGGATCGGTAACGAGGAACGCGCGACCCTGAATCTGCAGGTACCGGGTGTTGCGACGGCCGAAGTAGCCCTCCGGAGGCATGTAGCTCAGCGAGTAGCTGACGTTCGGGTTCTCTTGCATCTGGCCGTGTTTGCGGGTGTAGGTGAAGGTGTGCATGTAGGCGATGAGCCCATCTCCAGCGAAATGCATTTCCGACGACGCCGGGCGGCCCTCGGAGTCGATGGTGGCGAGGGTTCCGATCTCTTCGGTGCGCAAGAGCTCGACTATCGCGTCTTGGATCTCGGCGACGGTCGGTTCGGGATTGGGCATCGTTGCTCCATATGGGGTTCTGCTGGAACAGGTCTGATCGCTGCCCATGGCCAGATGGGCGTGGTCGATCACCTGTACTGAGATGCGGTCGGTCACCGCATACACATGACTGTGGTTTCAGTCACAAGGTACGAGCAACGGTATTCCGCTGTGCAGAAAGCGCCGGGTCTTCCCCACTGGGACTCAGGCGTCGACCAAGGTGAGGCCGCGTGAGATGTCGACAGCGGCATTGCGCACAGCGATCTTCAGTGCATCCAACTCGGAGCGGGGAACCCGCATCGCCAGCGCGGCAACGCTGATCGCGGCGCAGACAGACCCGACCGCATCTCGGATCGGAGCGGAGACACCCAGAATGTGCTCGTCGAGCTCGCCCTGGGATACCGCGACTCCGCGCTTGCGGATTTGTACGAGACGGGCCCGCAAGTCGTCAGGATTCGTCAGGGTCTTGGCGGTGAAGCGTTCCAGCGGCGCAGAACTCAACACGGCCGCCACTTCGGCCGGGTCGGCCCATGCCAGTAGAACTTCAGCTGCCGCCCCGGCATTGATGGGCAGCACGTGGCCGCGCTCGTAGGTGAGTCGAACCGCCCGGCGCGCTTCGACCAAATCCAGGCAAACCACCGAGCTGCCAGATCGACGGGTGAGCAGAACCGTCTCGTTGACTTGTTCCGAAAGCGCGCGCATCACCGGCAGTGAGACCTCCGACAGGCCGACACCAACCCGGGCCACGCGAGCGAGTTCGAAGATACGAGGACCGAGCCGGAAGCCGTGCGGCGCCTCTTCGAGGAAGCCGCGTCCCACGAGGCTTTGCAGGTACCGATACCCGGTCGACCTGGCCACGCCGAGTTGTGCGGCGATTTCGGCCCCTGACCAGGACGGTTTGTCGCTGGTGAAGAGCCCAAGGATGTCCAGCGCTCGATCAGCGGTCGAATTGCGCTCCCGATATCTGGCGGTCGAGCGTTTGTCTGCCGTCGGCACGTGAGCTCCAATCGGTGTGTGTCCTGTAAAGCAGGACGTTATTTCTGTTTACCAGGACACAATTCTACGCTGGACGTACCAATTCTCCGGCGGTCGAGAGGCAGGTCAGTGGCGTCATCGAAGTCGCTTGGGAGGGTGGATGTCGCGATATGTGGCGCCGGGCCCGTTGGTCTCACCGCCGCTGCGTTACTCGCTGCCCGCGGTGTCGGCGTGATGTTACTCGAGCAGAACGAAACTACCAGCGATGAGCCGAAGGCGATCAGCGTTGACGACGAGTCGTTGCGGGCGTACCAGCAGGCCGGGATCGTGGACAAGGTCCTGCCGATTGTGGTTCCGGGCACCGGAACCTGCTACTACGATCGGGACGGCGTCGCGCTGTTCCATGCCCGGGGACCCGCGCCTTTCCGGCTCGGATATCCCTTCAAGAATCCGTTCGCCCAGCCCGACCTCGAACGTGCGCTGGTGTCCGCCCTCGATTCGGCCCCGAATGTGTTGTTGCGCTTCGGAACCCGAGTGACCGGATTCGAACAGCGTTCCGACGCTGTGCGTCTGCGGATGGAGTTCGCGGGAGCCGAGCAGTTCCTGGACGCCGACTATGTGCTCGGCTGCGACGGCGGGAGTTCGGCGACTCGACTACTGCAAGGCATCGACATGAGCGGCCGCAGCTATCCGGATGTATGGCTGGTGGTCGACACTCTCGACGATCCGCACACGGAGCGGTTCGCGATGCACCACGGCGATCCGGAAAGACCGCATGTCATCGTGCCGGGCCTGGATGGCCGGTGCCGCTACGAATTCCGGCTGCACGACGGCGAAGGCGAGGCAGGCGCGCCCCCGTCGTTCGAGCTCATCCAGCGGCTGATCTCACGGTATCGGCCGATCGAACCCCATCAGGTCGAACGTGCAGTGAACTACCGATTCAACGCGCTGATCGCCGACGAGTGGATGATCGGGCGGTCGTTTCTGCTCGGTGATGCCGCGCATATGATGCCACCCTTCGCTGGTCAGGGATTGAACTCCGGCATCCGCGACGCGGCGAACCTGACCTGGAAGATCGCCGACGTTCTCGACGGTCGGCTCGATCGGTCGGTGCTGTCCAGCTATCGAACCGAACGTGCCCCGCACGCGTTGGCGACGGTGCGCCTGTCCGAACGGCTCGGTCGCGTGGTGATGTCCACGTCGTCCGGGCTGGCCCGGCGTCGAGACAACGCCGTACGGCGAGCGCTGCAGACCGATGAGGGCCGCGCCTACCTCGAGCAGATGCGGTACCGGCCTGCGCAGCGTTACACCGACGGCCTGGTGGTGTGCGACGGCGGGCCCGACGATGTGGGAGTACCGATCGGCCAGCCGCTGGTCTTCGATTCGGTCACCCACGAACTGCGTCGACTTGACGATGTGCTCGGTGATGGATGGGCCGTGATCGGCGTCGACATCGCCGAATCGCACTGGGCCGCAGTAGAACCCATCTGCAAGGCAGTCAAGGGTGGCCAAGCTCTGGTGGTTACGCAGGAACGCCTGCCGCGGACGTCGCGACGCGTACTCATCGATGTAGACGGCGCTCTGCTGCGTGAGTTCTCGCGCTATCAGGGCAGATTTGTGCTGATCCGGCCGGACCATTTCGTCGCAGCCGCATGGGCGCCGCGCGCGTCGACCGATATCGCCGCCCGAGTCGTGACGTGGACTCCCCAGTCGGCGTCGGCTACTTCCACAGAGAGGGCATTCAGCCATGGATAAACCCAAGCGAATCGTGCTGGCAGAACGTGATGCGGCTGGCACCCTCACACGCACAGCGGTATCGCACATCGGCTTCTCGGTGCCAGACGTGGCCGCGACCGCACAGTTCTACGGTCGCGTACTCGGATTGGTCGTGCACAACGAGCTCGCCGACGGCGGATTGCGGCTCGGATGGGGCACCGGGCATCACGTCCTCGACCTGGTCGCGGGCGAGAAGGGATTGCGGCACTACGGTTTCGAGGTTCGCGATCTCGACGGCGTCGAAGGTATCGCCAAGCGCCTGACCGCCGCGGGCCACAACGTCCGCGAACTCGAGACGGTGCACATCGACGCCGCGGTCGGCGAGGCGCAGGGCATCGCCGTCACCGATCCGCACGGTACCGAGGTGCATTTCCATACCACAGTCCGGCGGCAGGGAGAGACGGCCGCCGATACCGGTCGCAGGCCGATCAAGTACCAGCACATCACCCTCGGCACCGATGACCTCGAGGCGATGGTTCGGTTCTATGTCGACGTGGTCGGCTTCCGCATTTCCGACCAGCTCGATGACGGTCGCTTCGCCTGGCTGCGCAGCGACCGCGACCACCACACCCTCGCGGTGGTGAACGTCGGCCGCGGCGGCGATATCGACCACTACTCCTTCGACTTGTCCGAATGGGAGGACTTCAAGGCGTGGTGCGACCGCCTGACCAACGAAAACGTCGACGTCACTTGGGGTCCCGGGCGTCATGGGCCGGGCAACAACCTGTTCGTGTTCTTCGACGACCCTGCCGGTAACCACATCGAATTGTCGGCGGAGATGGAGAAGTTCCACGACGACCGTGTCACCTACGTGCCCCGGCGCTGGAAGCCGATACCCAACACCGTCAACCTCTGGGGCGGTCAGCTCGCCTCGTGGCGTCACACCAGCGAAGGGAAGTAAGCAAATGGCATACGCGACTTATGAGCAGGATGGTCGCCCGCGAATTGGTGAAGTGCGGGGGGAAACTCTGCTACCGCTGGATGTGCTGGTGGAGAACGGGGAAGGCGTGCGGCTGGATGCCCTTCTGTCCGCCACTCGCCTGATCGATAGTGCCGTCCAGGTCGATTCGGTGCGACTGTTACCGGTGGTGCCGAATCCGTCGAAGGTCTTCTGCGTCGGCCTCAACTACCGCGAGCACGTCACCGAGTCGAAGCGTGAATTGCCGACCTATCCAGTGCTGTTCGCGAAGTATGCCGACAGCCTGATCGGCGCCTACGACGACATCGTGCTGCCTTCCGAATCATCGCAAGTCGACTACGAAGGCGAGCTCACTGTCGTGATCGGCCATGGCGGTCGGCGTATTTCCGAAGAAGACGCCCTCGACCATGTGCTCGGCTACACCGTCGCGAACGACATCACCATGCGGGACTTCCAGTACAAAACCCACCAGTGGATGCAGGGCAAGGCATGGGATGGCAGCACTCCCGTCGGTCCCTACCTGGTGACCCCGGGTGAGTTCGACCTGGATCATGCCGGAATCCGGACGGTCCTGAATGGGGAGACCGTCCAGGAGTCGGATCTGTCGATGCTGATTTTCTCGATCCCGCGACTGATCGCCACCATCTCCACATTCACCACGTTGCGTCCTGGCGATCTGATCCTGACCGGCACTCCGGGCGGTGTGGGCTATCGGCGCGACCCGCAGCTGTTCTTGAAGGACGGGGACGAGGTCATCGTCGAGATCGATGGTGTCGGCGCGATCCGCAACCTGGTCCGGGCGGACTGAAGCCGAATACCTCTGGGGTACAACCCAATCCGAGACAAGGAGGTCTCCATGAGCGTCGTAGTCGAAGACGTCGTGGTCATCGGATCCGATCGGCCACTGCGCAGCATCGACCGTGACGAGCAGCTGCTGCTGGCACCCCCATATCCCAGCAAGATGCCGATCAAGCTATGGCGAGACCGGGATCCGCTGACCGTCGTGCACTATCCGCAGGAATACCGGGCGCAGCCCTTCGCTCCGCCGCGTGGTGTCTACGAGAATGCCCAGGTCCGCGTCGAATGGCAGACCATGGACAATCGGCAGCCGTTCTATCACCGCAACTGCGATGTCGACGAGATCTCCTACCAGATCGACGGTGAACGCACGTTGATGACCGAGCTCGGCATCATCGAGCACCGGCCGGGGGAGTTCTCCCGGATCCCGCGCGGTGTCGCCCACGACAACTACGGTCGCACCGAAAGTCACTTGTTGTTCTATATCCCCGCGCCTGTCGACGAGCTGGCCTCCCCGGTGCGAACTTCGCAGCCGGTGTCGCCTCCGTTCGAGGGCTGGCGGCCGGGTGAGGTCAACGAGGCAGTCACCCAGTGCATGGGGACTCCAGGACACGACATCGCCGTGTTCCCGGCAGACGAGACGTTGCTGCTGGGCCGTGTGCACTCCGAGTCCGCGCGGATGAATGTGCTGCCGATCGGCGCAGGCGTGGGCTACAGCTGGCTCTACGCCGCCGCGACCGTCCGCCTTGGCACGGTTACTCTCACCCGAGGTGACGGTATCCGGCGATACCGGCGCACGCTCGATGTCGACGAGATTCAGTACCAGATCCGGGGGACCCGCACCCTGCTGACTCAGCGGGGCATTGTCGAACTGTGGCCGGGCGATTTCGTGCGAATTCCGCTCGGCGTCGCGCATGCCAGCATCTGCGCTGAGCCGTCGACCCATATCAGCCTGCAATCGCACCTCGAACTACCGCAGATCGGCGAGACCGCGCGCGCCGCGGACCCGTTCTCGGCCGAGCGGCTCGCCGCCGCCATCGAAAGGAACCAGGGGTGAGCATGCTAGCGGCACGAGCTCATGCCGACGCGAATAGCCTTGTGATAGAGAAGATTCCGGTTCCCGAACCCGGCCCTGACGACGTGATCGTGAAGGTCGCTTCCGCGGGGTTGGCCCCGGGGATGCTGTCGCTCCTAGCAATGGGAGCCTTCAAACATCTCCCCACAACGCTCGGGCACGAGGCAGCGGGCACCATCGCCGCGGTCGGCGACGGGGTCACCGGTGTGGCCGTCGGCGATCGTGTCAGGGTCCATCCGAACCTCAACTGCCGCAACTGCGTCTACTGCCGAACAGACCGCGACATGATGTGCGCACAGCAGGCCATGATCGGCCACGCCGCGTTCAGCAGTGTGCCGATGCCGCTCTACGAGCGATACCACGACGGCGGCCTGGCAGAGTATGTTCGGGTTCCGCATTGGCTCATCGATCCGCTCCCGGACAATGTCGGTTTCGACGTCGGTGCGAAGGTGCACGATCTGGCCAACGCGGTACGCATTCTGAAACTGGCCGAGCTCCCGCCGGGCGCGACCGCGATCGTTACCGCGGCAACCGGCACGATGGGTACCGCAACGATCAAACTCGCGAAGCTGTTCGGCATCGGTCGCCTGATTCTGGTGGCGCGCAACAGAGAACGGCTCAGCGCGGTAACGCCGCTCGCAGGCGGAATCGCCGTCGACACCGTGGCGCTCGAGGAGCTACCAGCGGACTGGGAATCGAACGGCGGCCTCACCCAGCGGCTCCGATGCCTGGAACCAAACGGTGCGCACGCTGTCATCGACTACATCCCGGCCGGACCCGCAACCGGCCAGGCAATGGCTGCCCTGGCCACCGGCGGCGTGCTCGCCCATATGGGAGGCAACACGACGCCGATTCCGATTCCGCCGATCGGACTGATGGTCAACTGCTGGCGATTCATCGGAACCCGCGCCTGTACCCGCAACGATGCTCAGGACGTGCTGAAACTGCTCGAGACCGGTGCACTCGACATCGACGAACTGATCACGCAACGGTTTCCGCTCATCGACACCGTCACAGCCATCGAGCAGATGCAGCAACGCGAGCACCCCATGTGGATGACAGTCGTCAATCCCTGAGCACTCAGCAGACCAAGGACACCAATATGGATCTCACCCACTACGGCCACGCCTGTGTGCTGGCCGATCTTCCGATCGGGGATGGGACGGCACGCGTGCTGTTCGACCCCGGGACGTACTCGCATGACTTCGAGAGTCTGCGCGGTATCGATATCGTCCTGGTCACCCACGCCCATCCCGACCACCTCGATGTCGAACGACTCGTCAGGCTACTGGCCGACAACCCCGAAGCCGAACTCGTCCTCGGCGCCGACAGTATGGCCGCCCTTGGCGATGGAGTGGATATAGCGGGGGATCGGATCCATGTCGTCGTGCCAGGCGAACAGCTGTCTGTGCGCGGCGTCGATTTAGACGTGACCGGTAGCGGCGAACACGCCTGCATCCATTCGGCCCTTCCGAGTTCGGCGAATAACGGATATCTCGTGAACGGCAGCCTGCTGCACCCCGGCGACGCGTTCGACGACATAGCTAATCCGGTTGAGGTGCTGCTTCTTCCGATCGGCGGTCCGTGGATGAAGATCGAAGAGGGCATCGACTATCTGCGGCAGCTGGCGCCGCAGGTGGCCGTACCGATCCATCAGGCGGGTCTGGCGCCGGTGCATCAGAACCTGCATTGCGGTTTGCTGAAGAATCTGTCGCCTGCCGGAACTGATGTCATTGTGCTCGAACACGCTGTGCCGCAGAGTTTTCCAACACCATCGGCGATGTGACCGCCTGAGACGTGTGGGTTGGAAAATGCGTGCGTTCATCGCGGCACTATGGCGACACTTCGTCTGCGGGATCATCGCTCTCGGTTCCGTGAACTCCGTCTATCCTCTCGCGTACGAGGAATATCGGCGCACGAAATATCCACGGGTGCAGTGGGATTGGTCTGTTCCCCACCGATGGTATGACGAAATGCGCTGAGGAGGGCCTTCGCTGGCTGTGACCGCGCCAGAAAGATGAGGTCGATGCGCTCGTCCGACGGGTGGGAACGGCACTACGGCTACCGGCTCGATGAAGAGGACATCTGAGTCAGCGCGTTGGGGTGGATATGAGCGAGCAGTCGGTGTAACAGGCGGTTGACGATCTCCTGTGTAGAGAGCACGGCGACGGGGTCGGCGTTGACCCGTGCCGTTTCGCTGTCTGCTCGTTCTGCGAGCCGCGCACCCTCCTCGGTGAAAGCGTGTTCGGCGCGGTCTTCCTGCGTGAGAGGGTGAAGTATGCGGCGGTGATCAGCCAGACGGGTCAGTACTGCGACCGTGCCGACATCGAGCGCACAGTCACACCCATCCGCGAAGTGCTCGCCCGTGGTATCCGCGACAAGGTGCTTCGCGACGATCTGCCCGGTGACGCTGTGTTCGAAATTCTTCGGCGATTACTGAACGCGCGCCCTGGCTGGCGGTTGGCCAAGTCATGACAACGAACAAGCCGCCGAGGCCGCTGCGACCATAGTCCTCGACGGAGCACGCTCATCCCGTCTGACCTCGACGGTCGATGGGTCACATGCAAGTGCGGTGCGGTTCTGGGCTACTGGGCAACCCAGCCGCCGTCCGTGAGCACGCTGCTGCCTGTTATCAGCGCGGCCGCCGGTGCGGCGACGAATGCAATGACCTCAGCGACTTCGTCGACTGTGCCGATTCTGCCGAGGGGGATCCTGTCGATCAGTAACTCCCGGGTACGGGGGTCGTCGAGGAACGGCCGTGTCAGCGGGGTTTCGATGAAGGTGGGGGCAACCGATACCACCCTGATGCCCGCGGGGGCCAGCTCCAGGGCGAGCGCTTTGGTGAGCCCTTCGATCGCGTGTTTCGTGGCGCAGTAGAGGGTGCGGTTCGGGGATCCTATGTGTCCCATCTGGCTCGAGACGTTGACGATCACGCTGGGTGCGCTGTGTGCCAGGGCCTGGCGGACGAACAACTGCGTCACGCGGAAGACGGACCGGACGTTCAGGTCCAGTAGCGCGTCTAGATCGTCGGCCGTGATGTCCAGTATCGGTTTGGGGCGATTCGTACCTGCGGAGTTGACCAGAATATCCGCGTGGCCGAGTTCGGTGAATGCGCGCTCTAGGGCATCGTCGTCGGTGATGTCGACGGGTAGCGCGGTCGCGCGGCCGCCGTTGCCGCTGATGACCGATGCCAGTTCCTCGATTTCGTTCGAGGTACGGGCGATCAGGATCACCTCTGCGCCGCGGGCCGCCAGCTTTTCGGCGGCCGCCCGCCCGATTCCCCGGCCTGCGCCGGTAACCACCGCGCGTCGACCGGAAAAACTCAGGGCGTCGAGACTC
This sequence comes from Nocardia pseudovaccinii NBRC 100343, assembly GCF_001613225.1. Taxonomy (GTDB): domain Bacteria; phylum Actinomycetota; class Actinomycetes; order Mycobacteriales; family Mycobacteriaceae; genus Nocardia; species Nocardia pseudovaccinii. The sequence continues at coordinate 16,646 of NZ_BDBY01000177.1, read as the reverse complement.
GATGGAGACGCGGTAGTCGATTCGGCAGTCGCGCCGTCCTGGGTCAGTTGATCCATGACAGCGCGACCCCGCCGAACTTGTGTGCACGAATATCGCCGGAACGCGCGTGCCCCTCGAAGGATTCCACGCGTGCGGCGCGGCCGCACAGTTCGCCGAGGGCCGCGCTGGCGGCGGGGTCCGTGACCTCCTGGTAGGTGACGGTCTTGAGGTATTTTCCTACCCAGAGACCACCGGTGTAGTTCGCCGCGCCGCCGGTGGGCAGCGTGTGGTTGGTGCCGATCACCTTGTCGCCGTAAGAGACGCAGGTGCCCTCCCCCAAGAAAAGCGCGCCGTAGTTCCGCATTTTGTCCAGAGCCTCACGGGGGTTCCGAGTGAGGATCTGGACATGCTCCGATGCATAGCTGTCCGCGAGAATGTATGCGGCATCAAGATTTTCGACCACCACAACCTCACCGTGATTGTGCCAGGCCGGTCCTGCGAAATCGGCCGTTGGCATATCGCTCAGGAGTTTCTCGATCAGTGCGATGACGCTCTGCCCGAGGGCCTCCGACGTGGTGATCAGCACGGCGGGTGAATCCGGCCCGTGTTCGGCCTGACTGAGCAGGTCGACCGCGACCACGAGGGGGTCGGCATATTCGTCGGCGACGATGAGGACTTCTGTCGGGCCAGCGAACAAATCGATGCCGACCTCACCGAACAGCTGCCGCTTTCCCTCGGCGACATAGGCGTTGCCCGGCCCCGCAAGCATGTCGACCTTCTCGATGGTCTCGGTGCCTACGGCCATCGCTGCGATGGCTTGGGTGCCCCCGAGCAAGAAGATCTCGTCCGCGCCGGCTAGGTGCAATGCGGCGACCGTCGCCGCTGGAATCTCACCGCGGATGGGCGGAGTGCACGCGGTTACCCGTTCCACACCCGCGACCTTTGCCGTCACCACGGTCATATGGGCCGACGCCACGAGCGGATAGCGGCCGCCGGGTACATATGCTCCGACGGAGCTGACCGGGATCGATTTCTGCCCGAGAAACACGCCAGGTTCGGTCTCGATTTCGAAGTCGGCCAACGAATTCCGCTGATGCTGCGCGAAGGCGCGGACTCGATCCTGGACCATACGGATGTCCGCGAGGACCTGCTCCGGCACCGTGGCGACGATGTCGGCGATTTGGTCATCGCCTAGTTCGAAGCTCGCTGGTGACCATTTGTCGAATTGTTCCGAGTACTCGCGTACGGCGAGATCTCCGCGTTGGCGGACGTCGGCAATGATGTGGTGGACGGTATTCCGAACGTTCTGAGCGCGCTCGCCATCCGCAGCGGTCTTCTGGGCGGATTTCAAGTATTTGGTCACGATTCTCGGTTCCTTTGTTGCACCGGTGGTCCAGATCAGATCTGCGCCCGATCTCCGACTCGTGTGAGGAAGTCGGCATACCAATCGAGCAGCGCCGGATTGTCGACCGCGCTACGGTCGACCACCCGAGCCGGATCAGCGCCTTGCAGGAGCTTCTTCACGGGGACTTCGAGCTTCTTGCCGGTGCGTGTGTGCGGAACGCCAGGCGCGGCGATGATCTCGTCCGGAATGTGGCGAGGTGAGAGTTCGGTGCGGATTTCGGCGTTGATCCGCTCGATCAGATCGGGGCCGAATTCGCAGCCTGAGGCCGGCACCACGAACAGCGGCATCCAATACCTGCCGTCGGGTTGCTCGACACCGATGACCAGGGCTTCGCTGATCTCAGGGATTCGTTCGACCACCTGATAGAAGTCCGCACTGCCCATGCGAATGCCGTTGCGGTTCAAAGTGGAGTCGGAGCGGCCGTGCACCACGATGCTGCCGCGATCGGTGATCGTGACCCAGTCGCCATGGCGCCATGCACCGGCGTACATCTCGAAATAGGCGCTGCGATAGCGAGATCCGTCAGGGTCGTTCCAGAACGCCACGGGCATGGACGGCATCGGCTTCATGATAACCAGTTCGCCGACATCACCACGGACGGAAGATCCGTGCTCGTCCCAAGCATCCAGCGCCACTCCCAGGTAGGGCGCTGACAACTCACCGGGCCAGACCGGAACCGTGCGGACGCCTCCGATGAACGCCGAGACCACATCGGTGCCACCGCTGATCGAGGATATCTGCACGTGGTCTCCGACATGGTCCCGCAACCAGATCGACGACGACGCCGGTAGCGAAGCACCGGTGATGCCCACCGATCGCAATGCCGACAAATCATGGTCTTCGCCAGGAACCACTCCGGCCTTCATACAGCCGAGTACGTACCCCGGACTGGTTCCGAGAACGGTTGCACGCGTGCGAGCTGCGATCTCCCACAACGCATCGGGCATCGGGTAGGCGGGGCTGCCCGCGTAGCAGACGATGGTGGCGCCCACGAGCAGGCCCGCGACCTGGAAGTTCCACATCATCCAGCTCGGGCTGGTGTACCAGAAGAAGGTATCTTCGGGCCCGATATCCGACTGCAGGGCAATCGCTTTCAGATGCTCGAGGAGCACACCCCCGTGGCCGTGCACGATGCCTTTCGGCAGCCCGGTCGTACCGGAGGAGTACAAGATCCACAGAGGATGATCGAACGGGACTTGTGTGGTTTCGAGTCGGCCGCCGTCTCTTGTGGCCTCATGCCAGTCAAGGGCATCCGGAACCACGGTTCCGAGCGATGAGACCGCGATGGTCGCGCGCAGATCCGGCAAACCGGCGCGCAGTTCACCGATCTCACGAGTCCTGTCGTGTGGCCTGCCGCCATATCGGTATCCACCGGCCGTCACCAGTACCACAGGTCGGAGCTGACCCAACCGGTCCAACGCCGCCTTCGCCGAATAGTCCTGTCCGCAGGCACTCCAGACCGCGCCGATGCTGGCGGTCGCCAGGAAGGCGATCACCGCCTCGGGGATGTTCGGCAGATAGCCGACAACACGATCCCCGGCATGGACTCCCAGTGACCGCAGCGTCCTCGCGAATGCCCCTGCCCTGTCGAGCATTTCATCCCAGGACAAGGTCGCGGTAGCACCGGTCTCGTCGACCGCCACGATCGCTGGCCGGTCGGCTCGCGCTTGCCACAGCACCTGATCGACATAGTTCAGTTCGGTGTTCGGAAACCATTGCGCGCCAGGCATTCCTGTTGTCGCAAGTACGGATTCGGGTGTGGGTCCGAGCTCGAAGTACCGCCACACCGCTTCCCAGAACCCGGCAACGTCATCGACCGACCATCGCCACAACGCGTGGTAGTCGGAAAATTCGATGCCCGAACGCGCCGTCACGAACTTCGCGAAGTCGGTAAGTAGCGCTTCGGAGATATCCTGTGGTGTCGGGACCCATTGGGGGCGTGTGGATTCAATGGCGTTCGGTGTGTTCATCGTCGCAGGCTCCGGTATGCGGGAAGCGCGGCGTATCGCGCGAGGTCAGGCATAAGTAGGGGAGTAGGCCCAGAGCCAGTCGGTGTACTTGTAGCTGGTGGTATCCCTGGTCTGGAAGAGCTCATTGCGGACCAGGCGCGCCGTTCCATCGAAGTGCCAGAGCTCACCCCACATCCGCCCGGTGGTCAGAATGCGATTGCATCGGGGAGCGCGGTGCTTGTTGACCTCGGCCAGGATGACGGGCCAGCCCTCGTTGCCGAGATCCGGATACCGACGGGCGGCATATTCGGCGACGTAATCGGCATCCTCGATGGCCATGACCGCGCCGGAGGCAAGGTATTGCAGCGGTGGGTGCGCCGCGTCGCCTAGCAGGATGAGTCGCCCATCGACCCAACTGTCGATCGGTTCGCGGTCGGACATCGGCCACCAGCGGTCGGTCCATAGGTGCTTGAGGCCGTCTTGGACGTTGCGGTGGCAGTTGGAGTAGGCGTTCGCGAGTTCGTCCGGGCCGCCCCATTCCGCCTCGCCGCGTTCGAACGCGGGGGACCGGAAGACGGCTACCTGGTTCAGCATGGTGCCACCGCGCAACGGGTACTGGATGAAGTGACATCCGGGCCCGATATATCCGACGACATCGTCGGGGTCGTAGGACAGATCCAACTGCTCGACAGGGAAGGTGCCACGATAGGCGACATAGCCCGAAGGAACTGGGTCATCGTCGGAAATATTGTGACGCAGTGTGGATTTCAGTCCGTCCATGCCGAGGACGATTTCGGACTGCCAGGTTCGTCCGTCCGCGCTGGTGACGATTGCGCGGTCACCGTCGGTAACCACGGACCGCACGGTCACTCCGGTGAAGAGCTCCGCGCCGGCGGTCCGAGCGGCATCGACGAGCAGACGATGCAAGTCGCTGCGATGGATGACGAAATACGGTCCACCGTAATGGTTTCGGAATTCCTCGCCGAGATCGACGGTCGTGAGCACTTCCGCGGTGAGGGCGTCGCGGAAGACCAGGTTCTTCGGCAGTACGCCCATCGCCAGGGCGGGCTCGAGCAGCCCCCATTTCGACAGAATTCGCGAACCGTGTGGGCCGATCTGCAACCCGGCACCGACCTCGCCGAATTCCGGAGCCTGTTCGAGGACCGTTACCTCGGCGCCCTTGGTCGCCAGCGCGAGCGCCGCCGCGATGCCTCCGATGCCGCCGCCGACGACCACGATTTTCGCGTTGCTTAGATCAGTCCTGTCCACATCCACAACCGTTGCCGGTGTGGTTGCATATGGACAATACAATTCCAGTATGCAGAAACAGGGTCATCGACCGATGATCGAAAAGCCGGCCTACATGCTGGAGTCTGTCGACAATGCTTTGCGACTCGTGCAGTTGCTGCGCGACGTGGGTGCCGTGCGATTGAGCGAGGCGGCCACCGAACTGGGCGTCGCGCCATCGACCGCGCATCGCCTGTTCGCCATGCTGTTGTACCGAGGGTTCGCTGTACAGGACGAGAACCGCCGCTACCACCCTGGGCCGGCCATGGGCGCGGGGCCGGCGCGACGAGGCTGGACACGGGAGTTCACCGAACGCTCGCGGCCGCATATGGAAGCGCTCGCGAGCCGCTGCGGGGAAACGGTGAACCTGGTGATTCGGGTAGGTACGCAGGTGCGATTCCTGCTGTCCTGCGAGTCGAGCGAGATGTTGCGCGTCGGTGATCGGCAAGGGCAAGTCCTGGATGCCGAGCGCACGGCCGGGGGCAAAATCCTGCTCGCAGAGCTGCGCAAAGACGTGCTTGCCCAGCTGTATCTGCGGCCTGCCGACTGGAGCGAGACCGACTCCGTGCCCGGGGACCGGACAATGTCGGCGGAGCAGTTCGAAGCCTTCACCCGCGATTTGGCAGGCTGCCGGACGGCGGGATTCGCAATCAACCTGCAGCAGACCGAGGCCGGCATCGCCGCCTTCGGGATGACTGTTCGCAACCATGCGAGTGACCCGCTCGGCGCCATCTCCGTCGCCATTCCGGTGATGCGTTACCAACAGCGGTTGCGCGGACCCCTCATCGCGCAGATGCAAAGCACGGTCCGGAGTATCGAAGCCGACGTCGCCGACATCGAAATCTGAGGACTTTTCTGGAGAACAGAATGCACTGCCGGGTGCATTGCTGCCACAGATAGCGTGACCGCGAGGGGGTATTGCGCGGCCACTGCCGCTTGATGGCAAGGAGTTCTGCAGATATGACCTCGCCCGAGCAGTCCTCGGACTGGAAGGATTTGGAACTCGAACGGCTCTATCTGGACTTCACGGAGGAACACCTCAACCCGCTCTGGACCCAACTCGGCGACCTGATGCCGATGACGCCGACCTCGAAGGCGATGCCCTTCGTCTGGCGCTGGTCGAGACTTTACCCGCTGGCGGCCCGCGCCGGTGATCTAGTGCCTGTCGGTCGCGGTGGAGAGCGGCGGGCGATCGCGTTGGCCAATCCCGGTCTGGGCGGCCTCCCATATGCGACGCCGACGCTATGGGCGGCCATCCAATACCTGGGGCCCAAAGAAGTCGCACCCGAACATCGCCACAGCCAGAACGCATTCAGGTTCGTTGTCGAGGGCGAGGGCGTATGGACGGTCGTCAACGGAGATCCCGTCGCGATGCGCCGCGGCGACTTCCTGCTCACTCCGGGCTGGCACTTCCACGGCCACCACAATGAGACCAATCAGCCGATGGCCTGGCTCGACGGACTCGACATCCCGTTCGCCCACCATATCGATACCGGTTTCTTCGAATTCGGTTCGGACGCGGTCACCGACGACTCCACACCGGATATTTCCCGCTCGGAGCGGCTGTGGGTGCATCCGGGTTTGCGTCCGCTGGTGGGATTGGACGCGAGCGCCAGCTCGCCGATCGCCGCGTACCGATGGGAGCACACCGACCGGGCTCTCGCCGAGCAGCTTGCGCTCGAAGACGAGGGATATCCGGCGACCATCGAGCCGGGCCACGCCGCGGTCCGTTACAGCAACCCAACAACTGGCGGCGACGTGATGCCGACCATCCGCGCGGAGTTCCACCGGTTGCGCGAAGGGACTCGGACGAGGACTCGTCGCGATGTCGGCTCGGCCATTTACCAAGTTTTCGAAGGCGCTGGACGCATCCATCTCGGAGACGACGTGCATACGGTTCACAAGGGGGATCTGTTCACGGTGCCCTCCTGGACGCCGTTGTCGATCGAATCCCAGTCTTCCCTGGACCTTTTCGTGTTCTCGGACGCTCCCATCATGGAGCGCCTGCATCTCGCCCGTTCGCTTGTCGTCGAAGGAGCATGACCACCTATGAAATTGGCAACCTTACGGCTGGACGGAACTACGGTCGCCGCGCGTATCGACGACGGAGCGGCGACGATCATCGCAGGTTATAGCGACCTGTCGGCATTGCTCGCAGACCCGGACTGGAGGGCTATCGCGGCGGCCGCCGATGGTTCGTCCGCGACTGGCCAAACCATCGATCTCACCATGGTCGACTACGCACCGGTGGTCCCCAAGCCGAGCAAGGTCATCTGCGTCGGCCTCAACTACGCCTCTCACATCGCGGAAATGAACAGGGACAAACCCGAATACCCAACCTTGTTCGCGAAGTTCGCCGAGTCGCTGACGGGACCGTACGACGACGTGGTCATTCCAGCCTATGCCGCGGACGCCTTGGACTGGGAGGCGGAGCTGGCCGTGATCGTCGGCAAGCGTGCTCGGCAGGTCACCGAGGCCGAGGCAGCAGATTGCATCGCGGGTTATTCGGTCGTCAATGACTACACCATGCGCGACTACCAGTACCGGTCGATGCAATGGGACCAAGGCAAATGGTTCGAGAAGGCAACCGGGTTCGGGCCGATCCTCGACACCGACTACGTGCCCGGAACCAGAATCGAGGCGCGGTTGGACGGCGAGTTGATGCAGTCGGCTACTACCGACGATCTCGTATTCGGGCCTGTTCAGCTCGTCCATTACGTATCCCAAATCGTGACGCTGCAGCCGGGCGATGTGATCTGCACCGGTACCACCGGTGGAGTCGGGCATGCCCGCAAGCCTGCCCGCTACATCCAGGACGGCCAGACGATCGAAGTCAGCATCGAGGGCATCGGGTTCGTCCGGAACAAGACCATCGTCAAGTGAGGCCGTAGAGAATGGATTTCGCCGCACTGCCGTTGCCCGATCGGCTACTGATCGCCCACCGCGGCACGGCTTACTTCGCGCGACGCCTGGCTGAACTCACCGACGACGAGTTGGATGGCGAAACACTGTTGCCGGGTTGGACCCGGCGCCATCTCGCAGCGCACGTCGGCTATAACGCAGCGGCACTGTGTCGACTGTTGGACTGGGCGGCGAGCGGAGTCGAGACGCCGATGTACGACTCGCCGGAGCAACGCAGTCAAGAAATCGAGGAGGGTGCCACTCTGCCGCCGGCAGCGATCCGAAACCTCGTCACTCACACAGCAGCTCGCCTCAGCGAGCGATGGCGAAATATTCCCCCGAGCGCATGGGATGCACTCGTGCGGACTGCGCAGGGCCGAACAGTTCCCGCGTCCGAGACGGCCTGGATGCGCACTCGTGAAGTTTGGATCCACGCCGTAGACCTCGGTAACGGCGGGCGTTTCGGCGACTTCCCCGACGTCGTCCTCGACGGCCTGCTCACCGATGTCGTGAACTTGTGGCGAGCCCGCGATCGTGGTGCGGGCTTATTCCTCTGCGTCGACGGGCGGCCACCGGTCGAAGTCAGGGAATCCGAGCCGATTACAACGCGAGTCTCGGGATCCGCGGCCGCTGTGACACGTTGGGCCACCGGCCGTGGAGCCGTGGGCGTCGACGTCGAAGGCTCGGTAACGCCACCGCCGTGGCTGTGACGTCTGAGAGGAGTTCATATGAATATCGTTCTTTGGGTGATTGCCAGCCTGCTTGCGGCAGTGTTCCTTGGTAGCGGTCTGGCGAAGCTCGTTCAGTCCAAGGACAAGCTCGCTTCTTCGGGAATGGGCTGGGCCGAGGACTTCTCGCCTGGCATGATCAAGATCCTGGGCATACTTCAGCTTGCCGGTGCAGTCGGCCTGCTTGTGCCCGCGATACTCGATACCGCACCGATTCTCGTTCCGCTCGCGGCACTGGGACTTGCCATCATGATGGCAGGTGCCGCAATCGTCCACCGTCGCCGACACGACGACCTGAAGATGATCACGCTGAATCTGGTCTTGCTGATACTGGCAGCAGTCGTAGCATGGGGTCGTTTCGGCCCTTACGCCTTCTGATCGAACGAATCTGTTGCTGTGGGTCGCGGTGCAGACGATGAAGTGCTTTTCTGATTCGGTTGAGCGGGAATGAGTGCAACCAATACGACGGCGAAGAGGGTTGGGGCAGCGAGAGCGAGGAACTTTCCGTTGAAACCGAGGCCCGCGGTGATCAGCATACTCAGATACAGGGGTCCCACCACGCCGCCGAAGCGACCGATGCCCATCGACAGCCCGAGACCGGTGGCCCGCACCGGTGCGGGATAGTAGAAGCCGACATAGCTGTTGATCATGGTCTGGTTGCCGGTACTACCAACTCCGATCAAGCCCGCCAGTACGTAGACCACGGCGATCGGCGGCTGCGCACATAGTGCGAAGACGGCAAGCGCGGCGGCACAGAATGCGCCCGCTACCACAGGCTTCGGTCCGAACCGGTCCGCCAACGGCGATAGTGCCAGCGGTCCGGCCACGGTTCCGATATTCAAAGCCGACAGCACCAACAGGGACGAGCCGATGCCATACGCGGCCGAATGCAAGAGTGCCGGTAGCCATGTGCTCGCCCCGAACCCCACCAGCATGCAGCAGAAGGTGGTCATCCAAAAGAGCACCGTCCCAGCAGCTCTGCCGGCACCGAATACTGCGCGTATCCGCGCGCCGAGCGAAGCCGCGAGGGACGAAACAGTTTCTGGCGCAATCACTCCAGGTGCAAGGGGCTCACTGTGGGGCGCTGCGAAAGCGGGGGACTCAGGAAGGAAACGTAGCGCCAGCGGGAGCACCACCAACGCCGGCAGAAAACCGGTGACACACATGCTCCGGAATCCGAAGTGAGGCACCAGCCACGCGGCCAACAGCCCGGCGGTGATGCCTCCGACGCCGAGGCCCGCGAAGCCCAACGCTGTTGCCAGGTTGCGACGTCCAGGTGGCGCGATCTCGACCAACATCGTGGTGGCGGTCGGTGTCAGTGCACCGGCACCGATGCCGACCGCGAATCTCATGAGCCCGAACAGCTCCAGTGTCGAGGCTGCTGCCGAGAGACCGATGGCAACGCTAAATGTTGCGATTGCACCGATCAGGATCTTGCGGCGACCGAATCGGTCCGCCAGCGCAGCGGTGCTCAACGCCCCGACCAGCATGCCAGCAACTCCGAGCGAGGCCATGCTGGACACCTCGTTCGGAGTAAGCGCCCACGGCTCGTAGTCCAGAAGCGCCGGAACGATGCCGCCGAACATGGACAGGTCGTAGTTCTCGAGCACCAGCACGAGGAAACACAGCGCGATTACTATCCGGCTCTGCCGAGTGAAGGAGGAGGTGGCGATCGATGGATTGGCGATGTCGGACAAGGGAACTCGCTTTGAACTGTTGCCATGGCGCCCGCTGTCACGACTACGCTGCTCCGCCGTCGATCTCGATGGCTGGCTAATGGATGTGCCTGTTGTCGCCAACCGGTACGTCCGCAAGAACTCGAGTGCAGCGGTATACCAGCGGCGCACCTCGTCTGCTTTCACGAACGTGTGATGACAAATAGCCGATATCAGGGCGCGATGGTAAGTCCTGGTGGATGCGCGGCCCCTGGCAACAAGTCGACGATCATGCATTGCTTCCAGGGTGGATTGCTGTCTCGTTCGTGATCGAGTGTCAACGCCGGCATATGAGATCGCATCTCGTGCAGCCACATCCCGACAATGTCTGCCACTGACACCGACCTGCCGCCCGTCGCTTCAGCAGTGCTGGCCCATTTCTCTTCAGGGAGAGCCTCGATGATGTTCGCGAACCGGTGCGCCGCTTGTTCGAGGTCGGTGATGATGACCGCGCCGGGACGCGTGGCTTCACGATCGATCTCCTTGGACCGTTCGAGCGCGTTCTGCAGAAGCTCATCGGCCACGCCGGACGCGGTGAGTACCGTGCCGGCGAGGATGTCGCTACCTCTGGCGATGTGGGTGGCGAGGTGGCCGTAGGACCATCCTGGGTGGCCGCTGTCCGCGGTGAAATCGCAGTCGCCTTCCCACAACAGCGCGGCCATCCGGTCGATTCGGTCCAGTTCCTCCTCGACCGCGACACGCAGCGTGTGATGGTCGGTGGTCATCTCAAGCCTCGGTGTCGGCGCGGCGGACCAGATACTCCCAACCGGCGTTCAGCTGAGATGGATTCCAGATCTGTTCACGTTTGAAACGGGTCTCCGCCTCGTCCGAAGCGGTTCGCACGCCACCGGCAGCGTCGGCGAGAAGTTGTGTGCGGCAGGCACGTTCGAGCAGCACGGCATACATCACGGCCGTTCCGATGTCGGGGCCAACGGTCACCGCGCCATGGTGCGGCATCAGAATGCCGTTGGCGTCGCCCAGCTCCTCGGCCAACGCCCGGCCCAGATCTTGCGTAGCGATCAGCGCCCCGGTGACGGTGAACCGGGGCAGCTGCGGGTGCGCGAACGGCACCGCGTCGTGAGATATCGGCAGCAGATCGCGCTGCAGTGATGAGAAGGCGCTGAGCGCGGGGGCGTGCGTGTGCACGACGGCGCCGACATCTGTTCGCCGGGAGAGGATCTCGGTATGGATCGGGAATTCGAGGTGCCGCTTTCCGGCGCCCCAGAGCACATCACCGTCAGGAGAGACCAATACGACGCGGTCGGCGTCGATCTCTTCGAAACCGTATCCTGAGGCCTTCATCCAGGCGCCTTTGCCATCGGGGTCCCTGACCGAGGCATGGCCCCAGACCATGTCGGACAGGCCCGCGGTCGCGAGAGCGCGGCTGGCCTGAATAACCTCGGTGACGACGTTCATCAATTGAGATCCCTTTCTGCTGGTGCTTTTCGGAGGTCACACAGCACTATTTGTCAGCGAGCGAAGTGACCATCGGGGTGTCGACTCCCACCGGACCGAGCCCCATGGATCCGCCTGGATCACCCAGCGCTTCGTCACGACCGGGCAGGGGCACAGCGAAGAACGCCGCGTTATCGTCGCGCCAGGTGGGGTCGGTGATGTCTTTGGGCGCCAAGATCGCCGAGACCGGACATTCGGTCAGACACGCCCCGCACTCGATGCATTCGTGCGGATTGATGTAGCGCTTGTTCAAACCCTCGTAGATGCAGTCGACCGGACACACGTCGACACACGAGCCGTCGAGTTCATTGATGCACTTGTCATTGATCACGTAGGGCATCGGAATTGTCCTTTCACTGCGCCGGTTCGGGCAGTTTTTCGCTGGAATGGCCAGGGAACAGCTGCTCGTCCGGATGCAAGGCCACCGCGATGTTGTTCACCGCCGTGGCCGCTTCGCCGAATCCGACGGCGATGAGAGCTACCTTGCCGGGGTAGGTGGTGACGTCACCGGCGGCATAGATCCCGGGACGGTTGGTGGCCATGTGGGTGTCGACCAGGATCTGCTTACCGACGAAGTTGATCCCCCACGAGGCGAGCCCACCCAGAGATGCGATATGGCCCAACGCTGGCACCAGCAGCGTTGCGGGGACGCGCTCGGTGGTGCCGGAGCCGTAATCGCGGATCGTGACTGCTTCCAGTGTGCTGTCGCCGTGGACTGTGCTGATCTCGCTGTTGATCAGTAGCCGGGCCGTGCTGGCGCGCAGGGCGGCGACAGAACTCTCATGCGCGCGAAACCGTGCGCGTCGATGTACGACCGTGACCGATCGCGAATGCGGAACGAGCGCATTGGCCCAATCCACGGCGCTGTCACCGCCGCCCACGATCACCACCTCGTGATCGGCGTATGTGTGCGGCGCGTCGAGGACGTGCTCGATCCCGGCGCCGGTGTAGCCGTCGAGGGCCGGCAGCGGCCGCGGGGTGAAGCGGCCGATGCCAGCGGTGAGCAGGATCGCTCGAGCACCAATGTCGTTTCCGGCGGCGGTGGTGACCAGGAACGTGTCATCCGGCTGTTCCTGGAGTTTCAGCGCTTCTTCGCCAAGCAGGACGGTGGGACCGGCGGTCATCGCCTGCTCGGTGAGACGGGCGATGAGCTCGCGACCGGTTACCGCTGGAAAACCCGCAATGTCATAAATATTCTTTTCGGGGTACAGCGCCGCGGTCTGACCCCCGAGGTGGGGAAGGCTGTCGATCACGGTGACGGACAGCCCGCGCATGCCCGCGTAGTAGCAGGCATACAGTCCGGCGGGTCCGCCACCGATGATCAGCAGGTCGGTATCGAGCATTCCGGATCAACTCCAGATGAGGATCTGGCCGTCCCCGGTGTCTCCGGCCAGGTCGGTGTAGGCCCGGGCCGCGCCTGGATGTAAGGGGATCGGGGTGTCGGCCATCGCGGTGGGGTCAACTGGATAGGTGACAGGTGAGTGGTCGGACGGGAAGTGGGCGTACTGGACTTCGAGGGCACGCCGAGTTTTGATCATGCACCAGGTCGCGAGGTAAGCGATGTCATCGGGAAGGTCGTCGCGGCACACGATCGCGAAATCGGAGAAGTCCAGCGTGCGCAGGGGCTGTAGCAAACCGGGTAGGAAGCCTGCCTCGATGCCTGCTGTCGGCCATCCGAACGCTGAGAAGCCATCGAATACCTTTGTGCCCCAGTCGATATAGCGCACGGGTCGGGTGTTGGCGATGCGTTGCCAGGCCGGCGTCATGATCGCTTCGTGGATGAGGACGTTGGCCTCGCCCGTCGCGAATCGATGGATGGCGGGGAATGGACGTTCGGAATAGCGGAATTGCGCTCCGCCGGCTCTCAATGATTCCGGATCTGCTCCGGCGAGCCGCAGTCCGTGATGTGCCGCCCAGCCGATGAGATTGACGCCATCGTCCTCGGAGGTGGCGATGACGAGTCGGTCGGCGCACGCCGACAAGTCCGATACCGAATGCACCGGCAGGTCGGCATCGACGGCGACGACGAGCCGGTCGCGCTGGCCGAGGACGCCCAGCGCTCGGAGATTCGGCTGGGCCGCTCGCCCCCCGATCGATACCGCGCCATCGAATACCGCTCGCACCGCGGCGGTCGGCGTGACGATAGCGATGTCGGCTTCGCCGGCCTGGAGGGCATCGATCTGGTCGGTTCCGCCGCGGCCCGACCAGATGGCGAAGCGGGATCCATCGGGAGCGCGATCGCCGATTTCCTGGGCGATCCACCCGCAGATGCGGTGCATGTTCGCCTGGCCCCAGTCGCCGCGGAAGTGCAGCTGAACAGGCCGAGCCAGGGTGGGCTCCGCGTTCGATGGTGCGGTCATCAGGCGGTGGCCTGGTTGAGCTGGTCTGCGCCGAATTCGATGTCGATCTCGGTAACCGTATCGACGGGGAAGCCGACACGTTCGAACTCGTCGCGCACTGCGGCCTCACTGTCGGCCTCGTAGAGCGTGACGATGTAGCCGGAGTCGCCGTTGGCGAACAACTGCCGGAAGGTCGCGTGCACGCCCTTGGCGACTTCCGGGCCGTATGCCGCGACTTCTTCCTCGGAGATGCCGGGGGCCTGGTGGATGCTCAGAAAAAGCGACATTGGTCTTTCCTTATCAGGTGAGAGAGAATCAACATGTGTCATGTTGAGGAACAGTGTTCCGAATCATGCCATGGTGTGGATCACGGATCAAGACTCATGCGCCTGACCATCGGCCGTTTGCGGCGGTCACGATTTCGAGCAGATAAGTTGATCGGACGCAAGTCTGGTGACTATGCTTGTTCCGCATAGTGGATAACTGGCCCGTATTGTGCAACAACAGTACCGGTTTGCCTGTGCGTGCCGGTCTCGAGCGGGGAAGGGCGGTGCGATGCGGGTGGGATACCGTATAGCGATGGGTGTCGAAGCAACCGACGGATTTGCGGACGAAGCGTTGTCGAAGGCGAACAACGGCTCCGAAGATGACACCTCAGGGGAGCGCCCGTCGGGCATGATCGGCGCCGTCGACAACGTACTGCGACTCTTGGCTCTGTTCAACGAGAGTCCGAAGATTCGGGTCAACGAGGCCAGTCGAGCGATGGGGTTGTCCCGCTCCACTGTGCATCGGATGTTGACCACGTTGAGCTATCACCAGTTTGTCGAACAGGACGAGTTCTCGCGCGCGTATCAGCCTGGTCCCGCCCTCATCGACATCGGTCTGGCGGTGCTGCAGAACATCGAGATCCGGGTCGTCGCCCGCAACGCGCTGTTGCGACTGCGTGACGAAACCGGAGAAACGACTCACCTGAGCCTGCTGCGTGGCAAAGAAGTCGTGTTCATCGACAGCGTCGAGAGTCAGCAGACCGTGCGAACCGGCAGCCGCATCGGCTGGACGCTGCCGACGCATGCGACCGCGGCTGGCAAGGCCATGTTGGCCCGGCTCGATGACGCCGAGCTCGACAAGCTCTATCCGGACGAGGATCTGGATCCTGCGACCCCCGCAACCGTGCGGACCAAATCCGTACTGCGAGAGCAGCTCGAGCAGATCCGGCGGCGCGGTTACGCGATCAACGAGGGGGAAAGTGAGGCCGACGTCGGCGCGGTGGCGGCCGTAGTGTGCGACCGCGACGGTCGGGTGCGTGGAGCCATCTCGGTTACTGCGCCAAGGGCGCGAGCCGATGCCGACTGGGAGCGCGCCGCTGGTTCGGCAGCGGTGCGTACAGCTGCTCACCTCGCGGCGAGTTACGGCTGACAACGCAGATAGCAGAACGCCCCGGGACGCGACAGCGTCTCGGGGCGTTCTGCTTTTCGGCGAGCTGCAATTGCTTGCATCTAGTTCGTCGCCGCTGCTACAGTTGTTCCGTGATGTGGGTCACCGTCACGTATGATGACACATATGATGCCGTCTAAGCTGACTGCATCTCATTCCCACATTGGGTTCCCGGCTGCTTATGTGCGGCCGATCGTTTACCGGGTGTCGATAACCCGGGTTCATACAGCATGAGGAGTCGAAGCGATGAGCGAAATAGCTGAGGCGGTGAGGATTCCCGAGTTGAGTGCGACTCGGCGCATTCCTGGGCCCACCGGCAAGAAGGAGCCGCTCAAGATCAATGTCTACGAGCGGATGGCAAAGGCCGCCGCGCAGCTGATGCCGCTGTTCCCCTATGAAGATGCCGGATCGATCGTGCCGTGCGGCGCGGTCATGTGGGGTGGTCCGGACAAGGATCATGGCCACTTTTTCCACGCCAACACTGTCTCCGAGGTCGCGGTCACATTCGGCTCACACGAGGCGATGCTCGAGAGCGGTTCGGTCATGGCGACCCAGAAGTATCACGGCGTCAACTCATTCTTGCGCGATGAGAAGAACCCGGACGCGTTCGTCCTTGTCACCGTCACTCAGTTGCAGTCGACCGAAGCCGGGCAGGAAGAGGCCATGGTGGCCAAATGCCAGAAGTGCAAGAAGGAGATCGTCCGGCACGCATATTCCGCAGCCCCGGAGGGAGCGCCGGACTTCGATCCGGAGCAATTCGGTGGCCGCGAAGATGATGTGGTGCGGCAGTTTTCGACAATGGTCGGCTCGGCGGAGTTCGCCGAGATCCGCAACTCCGATGCGGGGCGGACCTGCCAGAACTGCGGTCACGTCAGCACGCCGCACAACACCGCAGCCTGGCGGTGGGCGAACATGGTCAGCCAGACCCGAGTGGTCAACTCGGCTCACCGAGCACTCACCGACGCCGCGAAGGAGGCGAAACTCTGATGGGACGCCGCCGTATGCTCTCTGCATTCAAGGCCGCAGCAGAGATCGGGAACTATGCCGATCTCGCGGTGCTGCCGCTCGATGTGGATCCTCAGGTCGCGCTGTCACGAAATTGGCTGACGCAACCCTTCTATCACCTGTACGAACACGACACGGTGATCGCTCAGCTGTCGGGCAGTTCGGTGGTCCGGATGCACGACAGCTCCGTCAACTATTTCACCCTCACTACCGGCGACAACGTCTACGTGCCCGCCGGAACACCGCACCGCATCGAGCCGATCGAGGAAGGCGTGATGTTGACCTACCTCCCGCTCGAGCTCGGGCTCGAGGCTGCGGCATGGTTCTGCGAGAAGTGCGGCGCCGAACTCCATCGGCTGGAATGGCTGCACGACAACGACGCCGAGGCCGTTCGCGTCTACGCGACAGCGTGCGCGCGGTTCAACTCCGATGCCCAGGCGCGCAGCTGT
>NZ_BDBY01000176.1 GCF_001613225.1 Nocardia pseudovaccinii NBRC 100343 | reverse complement strand
TGATTTCGAAGAGACGCCTTTGAGTGTCCGATTCACGGGAGGTCCGGTTGCGGCGTGGCGATGCGATGCTGATCGATCAGCTGTTTCGCCCGCAATCGGTCTCCTGCGGCGAGGGCCTCTACCAGCTCCTCGTGTAACCGCAGTCGCTCGGAGATGTAGGCGGGCAACGAATGCTGGGTGGTCGGCAGCACCGACACGGTGTGCGATTCGATGACATCGAGCAGGCTCAGATATATGGAGCGCATGAGGGTATGCGGACTGACCTGCGCGATTGCCGCGTGCAGGGCCCAGTTCGCGCGGATGAAGTCGACAGGTCGATCATCGGCGGCGGCCTTGCGCATTTTCGAGACGATGGCGCGCATGCTCGAGATATCGCGGGCCGAGCAGTACTCGAGGGCATCATCGATCAACAGCGGGTCCAATGCATCGCGGATACGCACCGCGTCGGCCACATCAGCTTCGGCAGCATCCAGTGACAGAAGTGAATTACCGAGCTGCACAAACGGATTCGGCTTCGCCGCGAATACGCCTCCGCCCGGCCCGGACCGGACCGTGATCACACCGCGTGCCTGCAGGATGCGCAAGGCCTCATTGAAGGTGCTCTTGGCGACTCCACATCGCTGCTGAAGCTCCACCTTCGTGCCCAGATGCGCACCGGCCGAGGCATTTTCGGCCAATTCGGCGATGACCTCGGTGGCTCGCTCGGTACGGCTGCCGCGCCCGCCTCGGGTCATCCGCTCGGCTAGATCGGTCACTTGCCTGCTTCCTGTCGCATGACTTCGGCATCTCGCCGAATCAAACCTAATTAATCACACCCGGTGGCTTGACAAAACCTACCAGCCGGGCGATTCTAGCCCTATTAATCATGCTCAATAGGGTCGAATAGTTGCCCATCGGGTATCTCCCGCAGCGAGGATTCATGCAGAACTCACATCACGACGTGGTGATTGTCGGCGCCGGCCCGGTCGGTTTGGCGACCGCGCGCATGCTCGGGCAGAAGGGGCACGACGTCGTCGTGGCCGAGCGTTGGCCGGCACCGTACCCGCTGCCGCGGGCGGTGCATTTCGATGACGAGATCGGTCGGGTGTTCCAATCCATGGATCTCACCGAGGAGATCAAGGCCGTCACCGAGCCCGTGCCGGACTTCTACGAGTGGCGCAATGCCGCGGGTGAGGCGCTACTGCGCATCGACTGGTCGGGAACGGGTCCGAACGGGTGGCCGACCGCGAACTTCTTCTCGCAGCCACAGCTGGAACAGGTGCTCGCCGAAGCCATCGAGTCCATGCCGAATGTACGGCTGGTACGCGGCGCGGACGTCGTCGATATCTCGGAGTTCGAGGACCGCGTCGTGGTCTCGACCGGTTATACACAAGTGGCCAAGCCTGGCCAGCTAGTCTCAACGACCGAGGTCACTCGTACCTTTACCGCTCGCTATGTGATCGGTTGCGATGGCGCGAACAGTTTCGTGCGCAGTCGGATGGGCGCGGAGATGGACGACCAGGGCTTCTTCTTCGACTGGCTGATCGTCGATACGATCCCCACCGACGACATCGAATGGTCGCCGATGAACTGGCAACTGTGCGACCCGGTCCGTCCGACCACGATCGTGTCCGGCGGCCCTACCCGGCGGCGCTGGGAGTTCATGCGCCTACCCGGTGAGGACGCGCGTGAGCTCGGCACCATTGATGCGGCATGGAAGCTGTTGGCGGCGTGGGGAAGAACCCCACAGAACACGCGGCTGGAACGGCATGCAATGTATACCTTCGCCGCCCGCTGGGCCGACAAATGGAGCAGCGGACGACTTGCCATCGCCGGCGACGCCGCGCACCAGATGCCCCCCTTCGCTGGACAGGGCATGTGCTCGGGGCTGCGTGATGCGGCGAATCTGACGTGGAAGCTGGATCGTGTGTTGCGTGGGGTCTCCGAACCCGCGCTGCTCGATACCTACACCAGCGAGCGGAGTCTGCATCTGCAGCACGCGATCGCAATGTCGGTGGAGCTGGGCAAGGTGATCTGCGTACTGGATCCGGAGCAGGCGGCGCAGCGCGATGCGCGCATGATCGCCGGCGGTGCCAACCCGGCGAAAGTGCTGCCTGTGGCAGCTCGTCCGGTCCTGGGCAGCGGTATCGTCCTGGCGGACAGCGTGCTGGGTGGCACCCTTGTCCCGCAGTTCGCAGTCGAGGTCGACCGCTCACCCAAGCTCCTGGATACTGCGACGGGAAGCGGCGCCGTCCTGTTGTTGGCGGCCGATCGGCCCGCAGAACAGGTACTCGACGCGTCGGTGCGGCAGTCCTCGAGTGCGGTTGACATCACCGCGAAATCGATTGCCGCCACCGGCGAACCCGATCTGCGCGACTTCACCGGGGAATGGTCGCGCTGGTTCCAAGCCAATTCGATTGCGGCAGTGCTGATTCGACCCGACCACTACGTTTATGGCACCGCGCACACCGTCGACGGTACCGCCGAATTGGTCGCCGGTTACACGGCTGGCCTGCGGATCGAGGTGGAAGTACCAGCTACCGGCGCTGCCTGATCGCCGACTTCAAACCAACTACTCTGAGGAGAACCAACCTTCATGCGTATTGCAAATCTGCAGGGCCGCGGGGCCTTCGTGTTCGGTAACGACGGCGCCGAGCGGGCCGCTGAGGTCGCGGCCGTCTCGGGCGGACGTTTCGGTCCCGACGTGGCTCAGATCTATGCCAAGTGGGACGAGTTCAAGCACTGGGCGACCACGCTTACCGAAGCTGGCATGCAAGCGCATTCGTTCCAGCTGGATCGGACTCTGCTCGGTGCACCTTCACCAGCTCCTCGCCAGGTGTTTGCTTTCGGCCTCAATTACCGCGCCCACGCCGATGAATCCGGATTCGAACCGCCCGAACACCTCCCACCGGTGTTCACCAAGTACATCTCGAGCTTCAGCGGGCCGGACACGACAGTTGTACTGCCTGCTGGTGGCAACGTCGACTGGGAAGTCGAACTCGTCGTGATCATCGGACGGGAATTGCACCGGGTCGAGCCGGGCGCAGTGTGGGATGCCGTGGCGGGGCTCACTGTCGGCCAAGATATCTCGGAGCGGGTCTCGCAGCTGCGCCCGCCGGCACCACAATTCGGCTTGGGCAAGTCGTTCCCGGGCTTCTCTCCGCAGGGCCCCTGGCTGGTTACTCCGGACGAGCTCGCGAATCCGGACGATCTCGAGCTCGGCTGCTCGATCGACGGTGAGGATGTCCAAAAGGGCCGCACCAGCGATCTTATTTTCCCTGTGCCGCAGTTGATCTCAGGCTTGTCACACACAGTGACGCTGTACCCCGGTGATGTTGTCTTCACCGGCACCCCCGCGGGTGTCGGCGTCGGCAGGGAGCCCCAACGCTTCCTGCAGCCGGGCGAAAGCCTGAGTTCCTGGATCGAGGGCATCGGAACACTGCACCAGAAGTTCGTCGCCGCGAAGTAAAGGATGCGACCATGGCATTGCACGGCCTGGGCAAGGTCACCATCGGTGTGCCCAACCTGGATGAAACCATCAGCTATTACAGCGATTTCGGTCTCGAGCACCTCGGCGCCGGTCGGTTCGCCACCGTCAACGGTGGCGAGCAACTCGAACTCGTCCATGCGCCGCTGCGACGTCTGGTCGAGATGTCCATCGCCGCCGACGATGCCGACGATATCGGCTCTGCCGCAAGCAAACTCACTTCCCTGGGCATCGAGGTCAGGCAAGAGTTGGGCTCGGTGCGGGCTGTCGAGCCGGTAACCGGCACCGTCGTACGTGTCGCGGTCCGGCCGCGGGTCGTCGTGGAGCCGGCCGTGCCGCCCACTCCGTACAACGGCCCAGGACGCATAGATCGCTGGGGGAGAGCGCCGTTCATCTCCCGCACCGAACGGGTGCGACCGCGCAAGCTCGGTCATTGCGTCATCGGCAGCACCGACCTGGACACCACGATGCGATTCTTCGTCGACGGCCTGGGCTTCAAGGTCAGCGACTATATGGGAGACAAGGCGGCGTTCCTGCGGTGTTCGGTCGAGCATCACAACGTCCTGGTGATGGCCGCGCCGGTCAACTTCATGCACCACACCAGCTGGCAGGTCGATGACATCGACGAAGTCGGTCGCGGCGCCTTCGATATGCTCGAAGACCATCCGGATCGCCACATCTGGGGCTTGGGCAGGCACTACGCCGGTGCCAACTTCTTCTGGTACCTCAAGGATCCCGCGGGCAACTTCTCCGAGTATTACTCGGACATGGACACCTGCCCGGAGGACGAGCTGTGGAGCCCCCAGATACTGCACGGCCTGCAGGGCCTGTACGCGTGGGGTCCGCCTCCGCCTCCGTCTTTCCTCCAGCCGGATGATCTCGCGGCACTGATGACCGGTGCCCACTCGACGAAGGGATGAGCATGGGGCTCGCGCACATCGTGGCTTTCGGATTCAGCGACGACCTTCCCGCCGAGATCTTGACGGCGCTCGAGGACGGTCTGAACGCCCTGTCGTCGTCGCTGCCGGGCATTGTGTCCTACCAGCACGGACGGGATCTCGGATTGCGGCCCGGCAATGTGTCGTACGGGGTCAGCGCGGTCTTCGACAGCGAGCGATCGCTATACATGTATCTGGGACATCCGGATCATCTGAGTCTGGTCGAACGACTTCGTCCCTTCGTCAGCTCACGATCCGCAGTGCAGTTCAGCGTGCCCGAAGCCGCATGAGCACGGAAATGACTGGAGAACTGGCGATGGAAATCACGCACTACGGCCATGCCTGCGTCCATGTCGAGATCCCCGGCCCCGATGGCGCCCCGCGCCGGGTGCTGTTCGATCCCGGCGCCTACTCGCAGGGATTCGAGGGGTTGCGTGATCTTGATCTTATCTTGATTACGCACCCCCATCCGGACCATCTCGACGTCGGTCGTTTTTCACAACTTGTCGCCGACAACCCGAAGGCCGAACTGGTGCTGGGGCGTCAGAGCGCCGAGGCATTAGCCCAGGCCGGCCAAGAATCGATAGTCTCGCGGCCGGGCAGCCATATCGTCGCGTCGGGGGACAAGGTGTCTCGAGGCGGGGTCGATGTTCGGGTCATCGGTGGTGAGCACGCATGCATCCATTCCGCGCTTCCGTCATCGGAAAACCTCGGATTCGTACTCGATGGTGGTCTACTCCATCCGGGCGACGCTTTCGACGACCCGGGACAGCCCATCGAGATCCTGCTGCTGCCCATCGGCGGCCCGTGGATGAAGATCGGGGAGGGCATCGACTATCTGCGTGCCGTCGCTCCGAAGGTGGCGATACCGATTCACCAGGCAGGACTTGCACAAGTCCATCAGGCGATGCACTGCGGGCTGCTGAAGAATCTGGCACCGAGCGGGACCGAGGTAGTCGTTCTCGAACACGGTACGCCTCAGAGTTTTTCACGGCCACGGTGACTCGCCGCCGTCGTGTCACCGACCCGTTGGCAGCGACGGCGGCTTCTGCCCGGAGGTCGGACAAGCACCGGGCGCAGGGCCCGTCGAGGGATGTGCTGGTGTGCGTTTCTCGGCGGGCCTGCATTCACAAAAGGCACAGGGGTTGCCGGGTGTCACCGGTTCAGCTTCGTACGCAATGTGTTTCTTGTTCGGGAGAGTGCGATATGCGACTGGTTTCGTACAAAGACGGTCGGGCGGCACAATTGCTCGACGGAGATCGGGTCGCCCTGCTCACCGACAGTATGCGCACTGTTATCGAACGCTGGGCTCGGGACGGAACCTTGCCGTTTCCCGCTCCGGGGGAGGCGGTTCCGCTCGGAGATATCGAGTTGGGTCTGCCGCTGGCGGATCCGTCGAAGATCATCGCTGCGCCGGTGAACTATCGCGACCATCAGATCGAGATGAATGTGGATGCCCAGGTTGGCGCATTGGGATTCTTCCTCAAAGCTCCTTCGTCACTTCTCTATCCGGGTGGCACCATCGAGTTGCCCTACCGTGACCGCCGGTTCGATCAGGAGGGCGAACTCGCTGTAGTGATAGGCCGGACGGCGAGCAAGGTCAGCGAATGTGACGCTCTCGAATACGTATTCGGCTATACGGGTCTGTTGGATATCACCATGCGCGGAGGTGAGGACCGCTCGACACGGAAGTCGTTCGATACCTTTACTCCGATGGGACCGGTGCTGGTGACCGCTGACGAGTTCGGCGATCCGGGTGCTGTCGAATTACGTTGCTGGGTAAACGATGAGCTGCGACAGCAAGCCACTACGGCAGATCTGATCTGGGATGTGGCGAAGCTGATTTCCTATGCGTCGTCCGTCGCTACGCTCTATCCCGGAGATATCGTCACGACCGGCACACCAGCGGGAGTGGGGCCGATCGAGGCCGGCGACGAAATTCGGCTCGAACTCTCCGGCCTCGGAATACCGTTGACAGCAAACGTCGCCGCCGACAGCACCGTCGCCTGCCCAACTTCTGGGCGAAACCGGTCCCCGGGTCTCACCCGTCGCTCCCTCCGCACCCGGGAATAACGAATGAGTCAGAAACGATGTCGAAGTCACGTTATGGATTAACAGCGTTTGCGTCTTGAAGACTCGGCATCTCGCTTGCTAGTGTTGTTTCGTGATTAGGATCACTGTTCCGCAGTGCGGAACAGTGTGGCCAGCGCTGATGAGCCGTCTGCTCGGTTCAAAACTCGCTCACCTTCCCGGCCGTGACTCTCGTGAAGGTGATACATCCGCCTTCATGCGGTAATTGGAAAGGAACCCCATTGACTACCACCGTTGATTCAGACGAGTTCTTCAATCCGCTGAATCCCTCGCACATTCCAGATCCCGACGGTTTCATGCAGGCATCCCGGCGAGGGTGTCCGGTCGGGCAGGTGAGTGAATTCCTTTACGTGGCAAACACCGACGATGTGGTGCGGGCGGTCTTCGATGACACCGAGCGCTTTTCGAGCCGCGGCAACTTTTCGGTAGGCCCGGAAGATGTGAAGACTCCCGTCACCATGGTGACCCAGGCCGACGGAGTCGAACACGACACTTTACGGGCCCGACTTCTCAAGGACATGGCGCCAGCGCGTCTGCGTCGGCTCACGCCGGAAGTCGCGGAAATCGTCCGCAAAGCCCGTGTGGCCCTGCCTGAGTCGGGCCGAGTCGACCTGTACGCAGACTACGTGCACTTCATTCCTGCGGCCGTCCTTTACGCGTTGATCGGAATCCCGAAGCCGACATGGAGCGAGGTTCAGGGATGGGCCGACGCCATCGTGCGCGTCATCCCGGAGCCGTCAGACGGATTGCCCGAATTCGGCAAGCTGATGGGATTTCTGGCGCAGCTGGTGGAAGAGCGGCGATCTCGCCCCGATGACCGTCATGAGGATGTCCTGGACAATCTGTGCTTCGCAGAGCCGGGCGACGTGGATTTACCTACACTCGATGTCGTCGCGCATATCTTCCAGCTCGTTGTCGCCGCGACCGACACCACCCGCGGACTGATTGCCAACTGCCTGTACCGGCTGCTCGAGAATCGCAGCCAGTGGGAGGCCGTTGTCGCCGATCGGGACTTGCTGCCGAATGCGATCGAGGAGTCGCTCCGCGTGGACTCGCCAGCTCAGTTCATGGTCCGAACGGTGACCGAAGACCTCACCCTCGCCGAATGTCCGATCCCGGCCGGCAAGAAGCTGTACCTGAACATCCAGTCCGCCAACCACGACGAGAAGCGATGGGGCGACGACTCGCGGACCTACCGTATCGATCGACCCAATGCCGCAGGGCATCTCGCTTTCGGCCGGGGAATCCACGCGTGCATCGGTTCGCCGTTGGCTCGAATCGAGGCCCGGCTGGCCATTTCCGCGCTCATGGACGCCTATCCGGACATGCGGCTGACCGACGATGCCACCTGGGTGAAGTCCGAGGGCATCCTCACCAGGCGGGTGGAATCGGTACCGGTCTGGATCAACGGACAGGATGCCGCATGAGGATAGAGGTAGATCGAAATCGCTGCGAGGGGCACGCTATGTGCGAAGCGGCCGCGCCCGAGTACTTTTCGGTCGACGACGAGGGCGTACTGACGATCCTTACCGAAGAGGTTCCAGACTCCGACAAGGCGCAAGCGCACGGCGCCGTGCTCAGCTGCCCGGTTGCGGCGCTGAAGTTGTTGTCGCGGTAGGGGATGCGGCGGAGTACTCACGCCAGCCGAGTACTCCGCCGCAGCTCGCCGGCGCCGTCGGGAGTGGCGAAGGCCCAGCTCGTGGTGTACCCGGAGTGACGTATTTCTGCCGGAGCGACGGTGAAAAGTATTGCGCGGCACCCGTTCTGTACCTACTGATGTGATGATTCGAGGGAGGAAGTCGTGCCCCAAACCGTTCGCGGGGTTATCGCGCGTTCGAAGCAAGCCCCGGTCGAAGTGGCCGAGATCGTGATCCCGGATCCGGGACCCGGTGAGGCCGTGGTCGAGGTGCAGGCGTGCGGCGTGTGCCATACCGATCTGCATTACCGCGAGGGCGGCATCAACGACGAATTCCCCTTCCTGCTCGGGCACGAGGCCGCAGGCGTCGTGGAATCGGTGGGTGAAGGCGTCACGGGTGTCGCGCCCGGGGATTTCGTCATCCTGAACTGGCGAGCAGTGTGCGGTTCCTGTCGCGCCTGTCGCAGGGGCAAGCCGTGGTACTGCTTCTCGACATTCAATGCGGCGCAGCCGATGACGCTCACCGATGGCACACCGCTGACGCCCGCGCTGGGCATCGGCGCGTTCGCCGACAAGACGCTCGTGCACGCGGGCCAATGCACCAAGGTCGATCCGAGCGTGTCTCCGGCTGCGGCGGGTCTGCTCGGCTGCGGCGTGATGGCGGGTCTGGGCGCGGCGATCAACACCGGCGGTGTCAGCCGAGGCGACAGTGTGGCCGTGATCGGTTGCGGCGGTGTCGGAAACGCGGCCATAGCGGGCGCGAAGCTGGCGGGCGCGACCACCGTCATCGCCGTGGACATCGACGAGCGGAAGCTGAAGTGGGCCAAGGGTTTCGGTGCCACACATACCGTGAATGCGGGCAAAGAGGATGCGGTAGAACAGGTTCGTGAACTGACCGACGGCTTCGGCGCCGATGTGGTGATCGATGCGGTCGGCCACCCGGAAACCTGGAAGCAAGCCTTCTATGCCCGCGATTTGGCGGGCACCGTGGTGTTGGTCGGCGTGCCCACGCCCGACATGGAGCTCTCGTTGCCGTTGATCGACTTCTTCTCGCGCGGTGGATCTTTGAAGTCCTCCTGGTACGGCGACTGCCTGCCCGCGCGGGATTTCCCATATCTGATCGAGCTCTACAAGCAGGGCCGCCTGGATTTGGACGCGTTCGTCACCGAGACGATTTCGCTGACCGACGTGGAGGCGGCGTTCGCCAACATGCATCATGGCGAAGTGCTGCGCTCGGTGGTGGTGCTGTAGTGGCGCATATCGATCGCGCCGTCACCACCGGCACCTTCAGTCTGGATGGCGAAACTTTCGAGGTCGATAACAATGTCTGGGTGATCGGCGACGACTCGGAATGCGTCGTCATCGACGCGCCGCACGATGTGGAGGTCATCCTCGACGTGATCGGCGCTCGCAGGGTGCGGGCCATCCTCGCCACCCACGCCCACGACGACCACATCCGCGTAGCCCCCGAATTGTCCAGGGTCACCGGCGCTCCCGTCCTCCTGCACCCCGACGACATGGTTGTATGGCGTCTTACCCACCCAGATATCGATCCGAGCGGCGAGCTCTCCGACAAGCAGACAATCGAGGTGGCCGGGACGGCGCTGCACGTCCTACACACTCCGGGACACGCGCCGGGTGCTGTCTGCTTCCATGGCCCCGACCTCGGCGTTGTATTCACTGGCGACACTCTGTTCCATGGCGGTCCGGGCGCGACAGGGCGGTCTTACTCCGACTTCGACACAATCCTGTCCTCGATCGCCACCCGCCTGCTGTCGCTGCCCCCGGAAACTCTGGTACACACCGGCCACGGGGAATCCACCACCATAGGCATCGAGATGGCTCGCCTGGACGAATGGAGACGGCGCGGATATTGAGTCCGACCTGACGACAATAGTCGGCTTGGCACCGAACTCACCGCGCCCGGCGAATGCGGATCGACAGCGACTCCCGGAACGCGCTGCGATTGCGCAGATCCTCACCGAGTTTCGAGCGCGTCAGGGGTGAATGGATCAATATCGCTGATCGCAACCGTCGATCGTATTCCTGTTGTCACCGCCGTGGTCTTTCGGCCCGGATCGCAAGGGGCCTTCGCGCCGCGCCGAAAAACGATGACCTGACTCCGCCCGCGTCGGTATGTGACTTTCATTCTTAAAGAGAGGGCCGGTTTCGAGCATTTTGTAAGCACAGAAAAACTGGTCGCCGCTGTGCACTATGCCGAAAGTCCTGTATTTCAGGACGAGGCTTTCGTGTTATGGGACCCCTTTTTATGATGGTGCGGCCCAGGTCGCATGCCGCCGTGTCGATCTGCTCAATGACGAGGAGAGACCAGATGATCACACTGAATGATTTCGATTCCAACGTACCATTTCTGGCACAGTTGAATGAAGCCGGCGCCGAACCGGTCACCATCGTGAACACCTTCCTGGCCCCTGAGGGACGGGTCCAGGACGTTATCGAGATATGGCGTCAGGATTCGGAAATCATGAAAGCCAAGCCCGGATTCATTTCAGCCCAACTGCATCGAGGCACGGCGGACAGCCGGGTACTTACCAATGTCGCGGTCTGGGAATCCACCAAGGCTCTTCAGGAGGCCTTCGTCAGCCCCGACTTTCAAGCGGTGCTGCCCACGTATCCGGATGGCTCCGTGGCGTATCCGCACCTAGTGCGCCCCGTCGCGGTGCCCGGAATCTGCCTGGGTGCGCCATGGGATTCCGCAGCCGTGGGAGTTCAGGACGCCGATGAATCAGCCGTCCCGGCCATCGAGTTCTTCGAGCTGACTCCGGAATTGCCGGTAGCCAACCAACTCGCCTCCACTGAAAGCGATTTCACGCTGCTGGATGTCCTGGTCGCACCCGTTGGGAAGGTCGAGCAGGCGATCGCGGCTTACCAGCAGACCGGTGCCTTCATGAAGCAACAGCCAGGATTCATCGAAGCCCAGCTCTTCCGTGGCATCAGCGGCAGTCGCGTCCTGATCAACCTCGCGGTCTGGGAGTCCGGGAAGGCGCTGTTCGATGCGGTCTCGGACCCGGGCTTCGCCGCGGTGACCGCTGCCTATCCGGTCGGGAGCCGCTGCACTCGGCACGCGTTGCGTCGCGTCGCCGTACCAGGCATGTGCGTTGCCTAATGGCCTGAATGCGCCGCTGCCGACGAGCACGAAGGCAGTGCGGACATTCGGGCACGGTGGACCGGAATGTCTTGTACGCAACGACTTCCGCTGGAACGGCTAATCCTGGAGCTGGCCCGAGCCGCAAAGTAGCCGCGACCCGATGCCGTTGGCCCTGGGGTGGGGCGACAGCTCCGACTTCTCCTCGACGACGAGCGGTGTTACGCCGTGATGCGCAACAGCACCGCCAGCTTCAGCCCGACGGATCCGCCGCCCGCGATCAATACATCCGTGGATACAGTCTGCCCATTCATGAGCCGCCCTCCAATACAGTGAATCATCAAATACACTGTGTCGCAGCATGCGATGTATCGTGAGCGACATGTTGGTGTGGGAGAGGCCGGAGCCGCCGGATCGACCTGTGCCGGCCCCATTGAGCCGGGAGCGGATCGTAGGAGCGGCGATCGGGCTGGCGGACGCGGACGGGCTGGCGGCGGTGTCGCTACGCAAGGTTGCCGCCGCACTGGACGTCGGGCCGATGCGACTGTACGGCTACATCGCCACCAAGGAGGAGTTGCTCGACCTGATGGTCGATTCGGTCTACGCCGAGGTGCGACCGGTCGGAGACGGTTGGCGAGAGGTGCTGCGGTCCCTTGCCGAAACCACTCGGGAGGCCGCTCACCAGCATGAATGGTTTGCCGACCTGATCGGTGGGCGGCCCCAGCTCGGGCCGCACGCGCTGGCCAGAGGAGAGGCTGTGGTGCCGCGATGGGCGGCCTGACGTGGACACCGTCATGCCGGTGGTCGACGCGGTCAATGCGTACGTGATCGGCGCGGTGCGCCGGGAGATCACCGAGCGGCGCGCCGAGCGGGCCACTGGGATGGATAAGACGCAGTGGCAGGCCACCTTCGGGCCTTATCTGGAGCGGACCTTCGCAACTGGGCGGTTCCCCGCGCTGTCCACAGTCATACGCGACGGCGTCCATCTGGACGCCGACCAAACCTTCCGCACCGGCCTCGACTTCCTCCTCGACGGCATCCAGGCCCGCATCTCGAGCTGACACCCAGCCGAGAGACCAGATAGGTGCCGCCCACGGCACCAACTCGGCGTTGACGCACTGAGCCGACGCGACCTCCAATACCCGAAGCCACTATTCCGCGGCGGTGACGACCTTCTCGACAAAATCGGATGCCTTCGTCGGATGCGATCAGAACAGGGTGTCGCGTATGCGCAGGGCCGGTATCCGGTGGGTCCGAGTTGGGCGAGTTCGGCGTCGATATCGACCTCGATGACGCCGAAGAAATTGATGTTCTCGCTGTGCGCCGGGCTGATGTGGGCAAGCACGTCGTCGTCGATGCGCCAGCCGGATCGGCGCATCGCTCGACCGCGAGCCCGTAGTACTCGGGGGTCCAGGCGATCACGGCATTCGTGGCGAGGGTCAGGCACCACGCGTGCTCGGTCTGGGTCTCGAGGTGCCGCGCGCGTCCACGACCCGATCAGATCCTCGGCCGACTACTCCTGACGCACGAACCGAAACCGTAAGGCAGTCTGCAGCTGCCGGCGCGTTGTACTTTGCAGCTCAGGTCAGCTTCAGGATTCCGGGGCCGGTGGGCCAGGGGAAAGTACTGGTCGCGGTGCATTCGGCGTCGGTATCAGGAGGGGTCTGAAGCGCCGCTGCGGTGAGGTCAAGGGATGAACCGGCCCGATTCCCCCTCTTCGGACGCGGCGGCCGTGCTCTGTTGAGAATGCTACGGACCTGGTTGGACGGGTGGCGCTGTATCCCGACAGGTGACGTTGGATCAGCGGCTCGTTTCATTCAGACACTAGTGATGCCCCGCCCGGATATCGGGCGGGGCATCACTCGGATTTGCTGCGAAACCTCTTGCGTAGTAGGACAGCTCAGCTCACTGTCCGCCTCGCTGGCGGCGTGAGGTCGAACCCCTTGATACGACGCCAGAAGCTGCTCACAGAGTGCACCGAACCGGGGCCTGATTGCCGGCCGGTCCCGGATGCGACGCGCCTTTGGTACTCGAGTCCTGACGCATGTCGTTGTGCTTGCACACATGGCGAAGATGGCATCGAGAAACGGGCGGCCGAAGTCCGGACGATGTTCGGGCCCGCTGAGCAGTCGCCCATTGGTATCGAGCCCGAGGTCACTGTGATTTGGCTGGTTCGGACTTGGGCGGCCCGCTGCGGAGCGGGAGTTCTTTGATCAACCAGGACAGGGCGAACCAGACCGCGGAGACGGCCGCTACAGCAAGGAAGATCTGACCGATGCCATGGGCGGCGGCGTCGAGGTAGGCGTGCCCGGTTTCAGGGGTGCGGCCATCGAGGCTGCGGGTGAACAGGGCGCCGAAGGCCGCGACGCCAACGGATCCGCCGATGGTGCGGAACAGGGTGACGGCGCCGGAGGCGGCGCCGATGTGGCTCATGTCGACGCTGTTCTGGGCGATGGTGGTGGTCAGCTGCATAGTCAACCCGAGTCCGGTGCCGAGCAGGGCCATGGCGGCGGCGGTCGCCAGATGCCCGGTACCGGTATCGACGGTTGCCAGCCAGGCTGCGCCGGCGGTCAATGCGATTCCGCCGAGGATGGGGAAGATCTTGTAGCGGCCGGTGTTGCTCATCACCCTGCCGACGACCTGGGCCATCAGCAGGACCGGGATCATCATCGGCAGCAGCAGCAGACCCGACGACGACGCTGACACGCCTTGGACGGTTTGCTGGAATAGCGGCAGATAGAGCACGCCGGCGAACATCACCACGCCGGTGACCAGCGACAGCGCCGAGGCGAGGGTGAAGTTGGCGCTGGCGAACATGTGCAGCGGGATCACCGGATCGCTCGCGCGGCGCTCGATAGCCACGAATACCGCGAGCGCGGCGGCCGCGAGCGCGGTCAAACCGAGGATCGGCGCGGAGGTCCACGCATACTGCACCCCGCCCCAGGTGGCCGCGAGGGTGAGGGCTCCGATGCCTGTGGTCAGAGCTGCGATCCCGGCGTAGTCGATGCGGGCGGCGCGGCGTGTGGCGGGCAGGTGCAGCGTCAACGCGCACCAGGCGAAGGAGAGCAGGCCGAGTGGGATGTTGATGTAGAAGGCCCACCGCCAGTTCAGGGCGTCGGCGACCACGCCGCCGACCAGTGGGCCGCCGATCGTGCCGATCGCCATCGCCACTGCGGTCATGCCCTGGTAACGACCGCGCTCCCGGGGCGACACCAGTGCGCCGATGATCGAGAACGCCCCGACCGCCAGCCCGCCCGCCCCCAATCCCTGCAGGGCGCGGAATGCGATGAGGGCGGGCATCGACCAGGCCGCGCCCGCCAGCAGCGATCCGGCCAGGAACACCGCGATCGAGGTCAGGAAGACCGTTTTGCGGCTGAACAGGTCGCCGAGTTTGCCCCATACGGGCGTGGAGATCGCCGTCATCAGCGTGTAGGCGGTCACGACCCATGCCATGTGGTCCAAGCCGCCGAGGTCGCCGACGATCGTGGGCATCGCGGTGCCGACGATCGCGTTATCGAGCATCGCGAGCAGCATCGCCATCAAGACCCCAACCAGGATCATCCGGATCGAGCGCCCGGCCGGTGCGGACGCTTGTGTTTCGGCCGCCGTTGTCATGAAGTAACCCTCTCAACAGAAGTAGAACAAGCTTATTAGTGCTGTCGATAAAAAACTATAACAACTCCACTGAGAAAGTTGTTTCGGTAAGATGGCGGCATGACCGAAGTCACTGTCGGACGCAGGGAGCGAAAGAAGGCCCGCACCAGGCAGGCGATCGCCGATGCCGCACTGAAGTTGTTCCTCGAACGTGGCTTCGACCAGGTGACGATCAAGGACGTCGCTGACGCGGCCGATGTATCGATGAGCGGGCTGTTCAAGCACTTCCCGACCAAGGAGTCCCTGGTCTTCGACCAAGAGGACTACGTCGCGGAAGGTTTGGTCGCGGCGGTGCGCGACCGTCCCGAGGCGACGCCGGCGCTGGAGGCGCTGCGGCTATGGATGCGGGCCCAGTTCGATGTCGAGCCCGCCGACACGCACCTGGCCGCATTCCTCGATCTCATCGCCGCCAGCCCGACGCTGAGCGATTACAGCCGACGCATGTGGCTGCGACAAGAGCAGCAACTCGGCGACGCAATCCGGCACGCGGGCCCCGCCGTTCCCGGTGCCGACATCGCCGCCCGGGCGGTGGCCCGGTTCGTCCTGGACCGCACCCAGCCATGCGACCGCACCGGCCCGCGTGGCCAACTCGACGACGCCGTCGCTCTGCTCACCCGCGGCTGGCCCGCTCCCGAACTGCGGCGCCCACCGCAAACCCGGCCCTCTGCGCCACCGTCACCGGATCGCCCACTGGGGCTGCGTGAACGCAAGAAGGCTCAGACCCGCCGGGCCATCACCACCACGGCGCTGCGGTTGTTCACCGAAGACGGCTACGACAACGTCGGAGTCCGAGAAATCGCCGACGCGGCGGAGGTGTCACTGGCGACCGTGTTCGCCTACTTCCCGGACGGCAAGGCCAGCCTGGTCTTCCCCGGCAACCGGACCGACCGCGCCGACGCCCTGGTCCGCGCCGTCCACCACCGCGCACCCGACCAAACCGTCATACGGGCTGTTCACGACTACATGGCCGCGTGTGGTCCGTTCAAACCTGACCTCACACCGGACGAGCAACGCGTGTTCGACCTTATCCGCGCCAACCCCGAAATGAGCGACTACGCGCTACGCTCCTGGACCGCGGCCCAGGACCCCCTCGCTGCTGCCATCACCGAAGAGGCAGCGTTGCCCGCCGATGACCTCACCGCCCGACTCCTGACCCGTTACCTGCTCCAGATACCCGACCTCGCGCGCCCCATTACCGACGCTCGCCGCACCCTCGAGGTCGTCACGAACCTTCTCGAACGCGGTTGGCCCGCCGCCCTCACCGAGCCCGACGAGGACATGGCCGGGGTCGGGGAGGCGTGAAGGGATGTGCACACGGCAACTGCCCGAGGAGCACATCATCAGAGCCGGGCGTGCCGCGCGCGCCGGGACCTCAGAGTCGGTCAGCGCCCACACCGCCACGCGAGTCGACGACGGCGACTGCGGCCTCAGCGGCGTCATCATCGGTTGGTGGGCCCGCCACGGCGAACCCACGCTCGCAGCACTGGCCTCTGCTGAGCAGTGGGCCCAGGCGGTCCTCGATGTCGCCGACCACGCCCGCCACGGGCCGGCCGGACTTGTGTTCGATGCCACCGCGCTGTCCAGCGCGCCGAGCAACGTTGCGGTGCAGACCCTTCTGCAGTTCGGTGTCGCGGATCGGCGAGCACTGCTCATCCCCTCCACCGCACTCGATGCCGTTGCCTGCATCGGACTGGACCCAGCCGAATTCACCACCATCGAAGGCGTGACCATCAGTACGCCGACCAGCGCGTTGATCACCGGTGTCCCAGGCATCGTCGAACGCACCGCCGTCACCGGGCTCGACATCCTGCACGCCGCCTGGCTCGCACGCACGACCGGATACCCGCTACTGACCCGCCGCCCCCGCCTGTACCGCGGACTGGATCTGCACGCCATCGTCGAAATCCCTTGAACCGCACAGTATTCCGGATTCGAGGGTCGTGACTCCGGCGACGCGGGTCGTCATCGATTTCGACGGGTACCGATCCCTATTGTCCGGGTGGCTCGACGCGTACCAGACCCGATTGGAAGGCAATCACAACCAGTTGGGCTCGATGTCGTGCGCCGAGTTTGTGCATCGCGCGTTGGACGTGGGTACGCACGGTCAGTGGGCTGACATATATTCGCTCGGCAATTTCGTCGTTCGACAATCCTTCCGCAACCAGTGTGACGACTTCGCGTTCCCGGTCGGTTAGGACGTCGAGGGCGGCGACAGCGCAGCTGGATGCTTCCGGTCGAGCGAGGAAGCGATTGATAATCGCGCGAGTGGCGGCAGGAGAAAGACATCCCAGGAGGCTTGAATGTCAAGCAGCAGCCTTCTCGACCGGTTGAGGCCAGGCTGTGGCCTCGTTGTAGCGGGTCCCGGTTTTGAGGCAGCCGTGCAGGATGCCCACGAGCCGGTTGGCGAGCTGGCGCAGGGCGGGGTTGTGGCCGATGCCGCGAGCTCGCTGCCGGTCGTAGTATGCGCGGGCGCCCGGGGATCTGAGTATCGCGCTGAACGCTTGCGCGGTGAGGGCGTCGATGAGCCGGTCGTTGTGCACGAATCTGGCCAGGGCGACCTTCTTCTTGCCCGACGCGCGGGTGATCGGGGAAGTGCCCGCGTAGTTCTTGCGGGCTTTGGCGCTGGTGTAGCGGTCGGGGTCGTCGCCGAACTCTGCGAGCACCCGGGCACCAAGGATCGGCCCCAAACCTGGCTGGGACAGGATGATCTCAGCGGCCGGGTGCTGCCCAAAATGAGCATCGACCTGACCGTTCAAGGTCTTGATCTGGATGTTGAGGACGGTCAGGACCGCCAGCAGCGCTTGAACCGACGCGGCATAGGCCTGCGCCACAACCTCGGGTTGACCGAGCTGGTCGGAGCGCAACGCAGCCGCGATGGCCGCAGCCTTGTCCGCGACGTTCTTGCGGCGCGCACGCTTGAGTGCGGCGCTGATCTGAGCGATTGTCAGCCGGGCCGCCTGAGCCGGGGTGGGTGCTTTCCCCAGCAGTTCCAAGGTGTCAGCGGCGTCGAGGTCGTCGAAGGCGAGCAGCGCGGCCGGGAAATAGTCGCGCAGGGCGTGGCGCAGTCACTGGGTGTGGCGAGTCCGTTCCCAGATCATCGTCTTGTGCGTGCGGGCCACGACCTTGACGGCCTCGGCGCGTGCGGAGTCCCCGGCGACCGGTCGCAGTTCATGGGCGTGGGTGCGGACCATGTCCGCCAGAACGTGAGCGTCGCCGGCGTCGCTCTTGGCGCCGGAGACCCCCAGCCGGTCACGAAACCTCGACGCCTGCAACGGATTTACCGCCAGCACCGTGTATCCGGCAGCGACCAGCGCGGCGACCCAGGGGCCGCGGTCGGTCTCGATCCCGACCAGCACCTCGACATCGTCGGCGTCCTCGCCCAACAGATCCCCAACGATCGCATGCAACCTCGCCATCCCGGCCACACCCTCGGGCACACGGGCCTTGGCCAACCGGCGACCCGACCCGTCCATCACCTCCACATCGTGATGGTCCTCGGCCCAGTCATCTCCTACGAACAGTCGCAACGACCCTCCAATTCTCGATACCGATCATCATCGAGCAGCCAGCGGAAGAACCATCAGCGACCTAATCAAGCAGTGCTCACGTCCACCCGGACGGGCACGACATCCCAGCGGCGATCAACTCTTCCGGCCTACCGGCAGGGGCACGGTCTTTCTTCAGGACTCAAAGTCCAGGAGGGAATAGTGCTCACCTGCCGGTCGGCTACCACCAGGAGTTTGCCGGATGGCTCACTCCCAGAACTGATTAGGAGGGTGTCTCCCGCAGCGATCGTGCGAATTGCTCGCAGCAATTCCTCTGGTCCGACGTCCTTGCCGAGGAATCCGCTCGCGCCCGCACGAAGAGCCTTGGCGACGTATTCATCGAGTTCGAACGTGGTGAGGATCAGGACCCGGGTGGCTCGGAGAGTTTGGCTGCCGCTGATCTGCTCTGTCGCGGCCAGGCCGTCGAGGACCGGCATGCGGATGTCCATCAGCACGACGTCGGGTTTGGTGGCCTCGGTCAATTCGACCGCCTGCACGCCATCGTTCGCGACACCGACGACCTCCATATCGTCTGCGGAATCGATGAGCAGCTGGAAAATTCCGGCCAGCAGCGCTTGGTCGTCGGCTATCACGACGCGGATGGTCATCGCGGCTCGGTCTCCTACACGTCTCGGCTACGCGGTTCGAGGGGAAGGATCGTGGACACCTCGAAGCCACCGCCCGGACGGTCTCTGGCGAGCAGCTCGCCTCCTACGGATATGGCTCGCTCGCTCATCCCGATCAGACCATAGCCAGAATCCCCCGCGTGCTTCAGACCATGCCCATCGTCGGAAATGGTGACTCTGAGGACGGACGGCGAGTAGACCAGCTGGACCGATGCCGATCCCGTTCCGGCATGTTTGGTGACGTTGGTCAGCGCCTCTTGCACAATCCGATACGCCGTGAGATCGACACCGGGGGAGAGCGGTTTCGGCTCGCCGCTGATCGACATCGAAACCTGCAAACCCATCGACTCGAAGGAAGCCAGCAACTCTGGAAGCTGGGACAACCCAGGCGTCGGTTCCAGCGGAGTCGCGATGTCTTCGTCCCTGCGCAACAATCCGATTGCCGCTTTGAGCTCTCGCAGCGCGGAGGACGTGGTGTCGGCCAGCTGATTCAGCAGCTCCTGCACCTGCTCAGGTTTGGTATGCAGCAGGTATGCGGCAGTGGATGCCTGGGCATGGCTCAGCGCCATGTGGTGCGCCACAACGTCGTGCAGTTCGCGGGCGATGCGGAGCCGTTCCTCGGCGACCCGGTGGCGGGCCTCTTCCTCCCGGGTTCGTTCCGCCAGCTCTGCCCTCGCCTGGACCGCGGCCAGGTAGTTCTGCCGACTGCGGGTCACTTCGGCGAAGGCACCCGCCAACAGGACTCCCATGACAAGACTGATCCTTCCCTCCGCGAACAGAGGTCCGGTATCGAACATGATTCCCGCGACCAGCAGAACAACACCGGCCACCGACGGATAGATGCGGGCGGACCAGCGATCCGTGCGCCAGCCGACGGAGTACGCGGAAACGTGTGCTGGACCCACCAACGGCGCCGAGATATCGCGACCCAGCGCGGCCATCGGGACGCCGCAGGCCGTGGTCACCACTTGCACACAGCGAGAGTGGTTACGGTGCCACAGCAGCGCGACAGATGCGATCGCGGCGATGGAAACGACTGCAGGGGTACGGGGCGAACGAATTCCGGAGAGTGGCCACCGGTGTCCAGTGTGCTCGCCAAGAGGGCGAGCCCGAACAGCACACTCGCCAACGCCACGTCGACCATCCGAGGATAGCGTTGCAGGTGCTGCCACCAGTCCCTGGCCATCGACTCGCTTTCTGTCGTACAGAAATCGGGTCGGCTGGATGGGGTTCGATGGGTAGGCCGCCCCAAAGGACGCCTACCCATCGAAGCATCAATGATCAATGCCGTGCAGACACTGGTTCGCCTTTGTCAACGGGCGCGTCGAGATGACGCAGGCTATCGCCTTCGACATCTACGTTCGGCAGGAGCCGTTGCAGCCAGCGTGGCAGCCACCACGCCTTATCGCCCAGCAATGCCAGTACCGCCGGGACAATGGTCATACGGACGACGAACGCGTCGAAGAAGACAGAGGCTGCCAATCCGACACCCATCATCTTGACCATCGAATCACTCATTCCGACGAAGCCGGCGAAGACCGCGATCATGATGGCTGCCGCTGCGACGACCACTCGCCCGCTATGCCGGAATCCCATGACGATGGCCTGCTCCGCTCGCTCGCCGTGGACATAGGCCTCGCGCATCCGGGTCACCAGGAATACCTCGTAGTCCATGGCGAGCCCGAATACCACCCCGATGAGGAAGATCGGCATCATGCTCATCACCGGCCCGGTCGTCTGGAGTCCGATCACATCGGCCAACCAGCCCCATTGGAAGATCGCGACGATCACACCCAGTGCGGAGCATATCGACAACAGGAAGCCGAGCGCCGCCTTGACCGGTACCAGCAGTGACCGGAACACAACCATGAGTAGCAGGATCGCCAAACCCACCACGACCGTCAGGTAGGGCAACAGCGCATCGCCCAGCTTCTGTGACATATCGATGTTCAAGGCTGTGGTGCCGGTGACCAGCATGGTTGCCCCGGTTGCCGCACGCAGCCCGCTCGCCTCAGCGCGAATGGTGTGGACAAGGTCCTCGGTCTCGGTGTCAGTGGGTGATGTCGTCGGCACCGCA
The DNA here is from genome assembly GCF_001613225.1 of Nocardia pseudovaccinii NBRC 100343. Taxonomy (GTDB): domain Bacteria; phylum Actinomycetota; class Actinomycetes; order Mycobacteriales; family Mycobacteriaceae; genus Nocardia; species Nocardia pseudovaccinii. Next base: position 37,667 of record NZ_BDBY01000176.1, on the reverse strand, counting down.
GTGAGAATGGCGGTGTCACCGGCCCGGCTGAACATCGGAGGCGAAATCGACACGATGCCCTTGGTCGAGGTGACAGTGTTCGCGGCTTGTGCCACAGCGGATTTCGGGTCGGCAGCGCCCTTCGCGTCAACGACTATGGTGAAGGGGCCGTTGAAACCCGGACCGAATCCTGCTGCGAGTGCGTCGTAGGCGCGGCGCTGCGTGGTCGAGGTCGGCTGCGACGCATCGCTGGGCATGCCGAGCGTCAGGTCACGCAGCGGAAGGGCAAACGCCCCCAGACCGGCGATCGCCAGCAAAAGGATGGGTATCGGGCGACGCACAACAAACCGAGCCCAGCGAGTTCCCATGCTGTCCCTGGTGTCGCGAACTTCATTCGCCACCCCAGCCTTTCGGAACCGGCGAGGCAGCACGGCATTCTGAAAGAACCCGAGTAGCGCGGGCAGCAGGGTCACAGCGATCGCAACAGCCACCAGAACGGTGCCCGCAGCGGCCAGCCCCATACTGGTAAGCGCGGGAATACCGACCACCGACAGCCCCGCCAGCGCGATGACGACCGTTAGTCCGGCGAACACGACCGCAGATCCCGCTGTGCCCACGGCACGCCCGGCCGCCTCCTGTGCAGTGCGTCCGGATTGGCGTTCGGCCCGGTATCGGGAGACTACGAACAATGCGTAGTCGATACCTACCGCCAGCCCCAGCATCATGGCGAGCGTCGTGGTCGTGAAGGACAAGCCGATCGTTATGATCGCGGCGACTCCGGTGCCTATGCCGATAAGCGCCGTGATGAGCGGAAGTCCTGCCGCCACAAGCGATCCGAATGTAATGAGCAGTACCACCGCGGCGATGGCGAGGCCGATGATCTCGGTGACTCCGCCCAACTCGGGCTCCGCCTCCATGACGGTGCCGCCGAACTCGACGGTGAGCCCGTCGGCGCGCCCGTGGTCGACCGCGTGCTCGAGGGCTGCCTTGGTCGCATCGCTGATATCGGCGCTCGTGGCACTGTAGTTGACCGTCGCATACGCGGTCGTGCCGTCTTTGCTCACCGCGCCTGCCTGGAAGGGATCGACCGCGATCGACACCTGGGGGCCAGCGGCGACCTCGGCCACGACCTTCGCCACCGCGGCCTTGTTCGGCTCCGCAGTGATCTGCTGACCTCGAGGCGCTACGAAGACTATTCGAGCATCGGCACCATCGGCCTTGGCGTCCGGGAACCGTTGTGCGAGCAGGTCCATGGCCTGCTGCGATTCCGTACCGGGCATCGACAGCGTGCCCTCGGCCGCGTCAGGGGCCGTGGCCGCACCGAACGCCAATGCGGCCAACAAACCCAACCAGACTAGCACCACGATCCGGCGCTTCTCGAAGCTGAACCGACCCAGTCGGTAGAGAAATTTAGCCATAGCTGCGATCGTCTCCGCCCGGTTTGGTAGTCGTCATCGTGGACTTGCAGGAAATTGGCTGTACTGCCGATGCAGTACAGCCACGCTGATAAGTGCTCGGCACGTCAGGCTTCCCGTGACGTGGTCGTTGCCGAACGGACGCGAACCCCGGGGAGCCAGCCACATCGGACGGCCGGAACCTCACAAGCCGACTCCGACCCGGCACCTCCGGCAAGCTTCGCCTGCTGATCACCAGCACGCCGAACCAGTGCCATTCATAAGCCGGAACCTCATTGGCAATGTTGTGAGCGATTTCCTCGGCACCCCTTGTCGCCACGGGACAGTCCGCGCTCCTCATGTCCGCCGGAATTTCCGGTTGCCGAGCTTCTGAGCGAGTAGGAAGCCTGATCCTGGTGCCAGGCTCCCTCCGGGGTGGGTGCTGGCTCCGATGTGATAGAGCCGTTTGACCGGGGTTCCCGGTGCGGGGGCGTATGGCGAGGGTCGAAACACGAGCATCTGGTCGAGGTCAGGGGCGCCGGATGTGGAGCTGCCGCCGATGAGGTTCACGTTGGCCGCTTCCAGGTCCGCGGGGGACATGGCGATTCGCTCGATGATGCTCTCTTCGAGTCCAGGAAGGTGGCGGGCGAGTCGGCGTTGGATCCGGTCGGCGAAGGCCTCCCGCACAGCAACGGTCCAACCGTCGGTGACCTCGATTTCGCCGGCGGCGTCGCCGATCGGGACCGATGGCAGGTCCAGCACCTGAATCCAGAGTTGGGAACTGCCTTCCGGGCCGCGGGTGTGGTCGATGGCCATCGGCTGCCCGCAACTGATCGTCGACTCGGCCGGTAGCAGGCCACGGCGTCCCTCGTTGGCCGCGCGGGACACAGCGTTCAGACCGCCGGTAATGTTGATTACACCGACCCCGCTGAGGTCTTCGTCCACGGCCCAGCGCAGCGGGCGGTTCAGCGAGTAGGCCATCTGAAAGACAGCCGGTCCGGGCCGTACCCGGCGGGCCGAGGCTCGAAGCTCTTCGGGGACGCTGACGCCCTTGAGAAGGCGGTCGTAGAGCTGGGCTGCGGTGACCGAACAGGCGACGGCGCGGCGCGCGTGGAATACGCGATCGTCGGCGGCCACACCCACCGCCCGATCGTTGTCCACGATTACCCGGTCGACGTCGACGCCCGTCAGGCACATACCGCCGTGCTCTTCGACGATGGCGGCCAGCGCGGCCGCGACGGCCTTGCCGCCACCGACCGGCACGGGCTGTCCCATCGCCTCGCAGAACGCGGCGACCGCGCGGATGACGATGGCCGAGCCGAGCTCGTCCGGGCTCGCGGCACCATGAAGGGCCCATGGCGCGAGGAGGTCGCGGATAAGCGGATCCTCGAAGTTATCGGTCAGCCAGGTACGGGCCGACATCAGCAACTCGGCGAACAGTGCCCGGGTTCCCGCGCCACCACGTCGGCGGTAGACGCGCCAGATCCAGCGCAGACCGTCCCACGACAGCGGGTGCAGGTTGCGAACGCCGAGCAGGTCGTCGGCGTGGGCGAACAAAGCACCGATCGCAGCGTCCCACGCGCGCCCTTCGCCGGGCCGCAACCGCTCCAGCCGCTCGACATTGCGCGCATGGTCGGTCGTCACGACGAGCGAACGCCCCTCATCGGTCACCACCGCGAACGGTTCATCCGTATTGGCGTATTGCAGGCCGTGGCGTTCGAGGTCCGCACTCAAAGCCCGGTACGCGGGGGAGCCGAGGAACTGAATGTGGAAACAGGACATCAACTCGGTCTGGAAGCCGCCCTTGGACGAGACCGTTCGCATCGCCCCGCCGAGCCAGTTCTCGCGCTCGAACACAGCGACCCGCTGACCTTGTTTGGCCAACAGCGCGGCCCCGACAAGGCCGTTGATTCCGCTGCCAACGAAAACGACGTCGAACTGGTCGTCATCCCGCGACCGCCTATCGACTGCCGGAGCCGCCGAGACCGACTCGTCCGATCCCTGATCGAGGACGGCCCCCTGCTTTCGCTCCACGTGGTCTCTCGCTATCCCGGCCATACGCCGTCCTTCCGCGTGGTCCCGCTAACAGGGACTTGTTGTCATGTCGATTGCGATGGAGATACGCAGTCATCGCACCCGCATGACGGTGGCCGAGATCATTGGACGGAAGCAACGCCATTCTGCTGCGCGGAAAAGGTGAGGTTATTCGCACAATTTTCGTGGTAGCACTGCGATCAAGATTGCGTCTCATGGGAGAGTCGCACCGTGGGTGCTGAACGAGTTACCTGTCATTCAACCTAGTGAGTAGGGCCGCTTTGGCATGCAGTTCGGCGTATTCGGCGGCGGGGTCGGAGGCCCACGTGATGCCGCCACCGGAGCCGTATGTAGCGGTGGCGCGGTCACGATCAATGAGGATCGTGCGAATGGCGACGCTGAATCGCGCACCGAAGGAGGTACCAGGAGGAGCAATCATGCCGATCGCACCGCAATAGACGCCGCGGGACTCCTCCTCCAAGCCCCGAATGAGCCGCATGGTGCGGACTTTGGGTGCACCAGTGACCGACCCGGAGGGAAACAATGCGCCGAACATCTCTTCCAAGCCGATTCCCGGCCGCAATCGAGCGGTTACCTCGGAGGTGAGCTGATGTACTGTCTCGTACCGTTCAGCCCGGCACAACGAGCGAACCGAGACGCCGCCGGTGACCGCGAGCTTGGCGACGTCGTTACGGATGAGATCGACGATCATGATGTTCTCCGCGCGTTCCTTCTCGCTGGCGCGTAACCCCGCCGCGATCGCCGCATCCTCCGCATCGGTGTGTCCACGCGGTGCGGTGCCCTTCATCGGCCGCATGCGCAGGTCGACACCAGCGGTCTCGAAGAACAGTTCCGGACTCGCACTGGCGATCACGAAGCGGCCGATATCGATATACGCGTTGTACGACCCTCCTTGTGCCAATGCCAAACCCGCATACAGGTCCTTCGGTCGCCCACTGAAATCGGCGGTCAAGCGGGTAGTGAGATTGCACTGGTAGGTCTCGCCTGCGGCAATCTCCTGACGTACCCGCTCGACCTGCTGGCGGTGATGCTCTTCGGTCCAGTGGCAGGCCCAGTCACCCAGCGCGGATTTCACCGGCAGCGCGCGGACAAGAGGAGGTGCGGCCTGCGGTTCGCGACAGACACCGAACCATGCGAGGGGCAGGCCGTCGACCGGTTCCCGCGAGGTCAGCGCAGGATCCAGCCCGGAGGCGGCCTCATAGGCGACGAAACCGAAGGCCCACCATCCTCGCAAGGTGGCGAATTCCGCCTCGCGCAGCACATCACGTACTTGCCCAGGGCTGAAGGCCTCGAGGACGTACGCAATCTCGGGGAAGCACCAAGAGGATCCGGCGATCAGATCGTCGAAACGTCCGGATGCGGCTGGCAGGCTCATCCTCGTTCACTCTCCGCATTAGTGACCCAATTCGATTTATAGGGAGAGGCACCGATCGATCAGTCCAGCCGAGCGCCTGGCCCCAGTGGGAAGGTGCCGACCAGATTCTGGGGAGGCGACACCAGAACACGCATAAGGTGCGGATCGGCAGCCGCTTTGCTGACGAACGCATCGAACCGCTTGATCGACTCCGGTTCCATCATCGAATTCTTGTATTGGGTCGCCTGCGGCGACGTCTTCTGCAGGAAGATCATCCGGCGCTCTTCCGCATAGAGATCGAGCACCCTCTCGTTACGGGTTCCTTCGAGTACCGCAATGAGAGACACCGCCAGCGCGTTCGCATCGTAAATACCACCCAAGAGACCGAATCCCCCCGACGGATTATTCACATGAGCTGCATCCCCGGCGAGGAGAATCCGCCCCACACGAAACGTGCTGGCGCATCTCTCGTGTACCTGATAGGAATTGATCGACTGCAGCGTCCAGGGTCGATCGGGATTGGGCAATAATGCGCGATAATGCGCGTCCATTCGCTCGTGTACGCCGGCAACGGGAAGGCTCGAGTCCTCACCGTAGGTGATCCGCCACAGCCCGTTATTGTCGAGCTTGATGATGAACGCCCAATTGACCGCGTCGCGCACGAAGACCGACGGCGCGTATCCCTCCGCATCGAAGTCGTAGTACGCGTTGGTCGCAACGAATCGGTCCGGCCAGGTGTGACCTTCGAACGGCAGGTCGAGAAGCTTTCGCACGGTGCTGTGCGAGCCGTCGGCCCCGACGAGCCACGCTCCACGAAATTCCTCGCGCCCGTCGCTGGTCTCGACGGTCACACGCACCCCGTCCTGGTCTTGATTGACCGCGCTCACTCGGGAATTCCATCGGAATTCCGCATTCGGGCGCTCCTCGAGATGACGAACAGCGATGTTTGCCAGCACATCCTGCCCGAGCGCGATGTCGTACGGCTGTTGCTGCCCCTCCCCGACCTCCAGGCATTTCAGGGTGATCTTATCCACCCGGCCGTCGGCGTACCGCATGAACGCCATGTCCGTCTTCTTGACGCCCGCCTCGAGCGCATCGTCGAGGATGCCGACATCCTCGAAAACCAGCGGGCTGGGCCATTGATAACCCACCGCACGCGGTGCTGTCTCCACACTCGGCAGTTTGTCGACCACGAGGACTTTCACGCCGGCGCGTGCGAGCTTCAGGGCCGCGATCAATCCCACGGGCCCGGCCCCCGCAACGATGACGTCGTAGCGGTCGGTCATTCGGAGGCCCGCTGCGTTTTCGCACGTTCGGCGGAATCACCGGTGACGGCGGTGGCGCCCGCCTCGGCAACGGCAACGTCGAGGTGCGGCGGCGCGCCGGAGACGCCTACAGCACCTGCACATCGGCCATCGACGATTATCGGCACACCGCCAGGAACAGGGCTCACTCCTGGAATCGTGAGCACGGCGTTTCCCCCCTCCTGGAGAACCTTGGCCCAGTACGTTGTCGGGAATCCACTGCCCGCAGCCGACCGGGCTTTTGCAAGCGCGGCGTCGGCCGTCATCAGGCCTGCCCCATCCATCCGCACGGCATACTGAATATGGGTCGACTCATCGACCACGACGATCGCTACCTGAAGCCCATTTTTTATTGCGAATTTTTCTGCCACGTCAGCGATAGCCTTCGCGTCGCGCAGCGAGAGAATTATTTTCTGTTGCATGGATTCATCTTTCTGTCGAGAAAATATTGTTAAAGACTTGCGTTATGCGTTCGCACGGTATCGGCTGCGGGCGAATTCGCTGTGATGCGGTCGAAGCCGAGATCGGCATCGGGATCGGTACCCGGGCCGGGGTGTTCGCCCCATACGAAGGAGGTCACCTCGGTTCCCAGGGCGGCATACTTCTTGTCGACCTACGCGAACGACAGGATGGTTCCCAGCGTGGGGGACTGATCCGGTGCAGTAGCCCACGCCGACGAGTCGACCATCCATTTCCACCCGAGGCGCTAGCCGAACAGTGGCGCGAGGTCGGCGTAGTTCTGTAAATCGACGATCAACTCGTTGGAGAAACGATAGATCGATACTGCCGGGACAGTTACTTCCTTGCCGTCGCGGCGGACATAGGTCACATCGAGTTGGTGAATGATCGTGTCATCGACGCGCCATTCATTGATGACTCGATGACGCATTCTGGCGATCATGCTCTTCAGATGGTTCAGCTGCTCTCTGGCTGCATCCTTACCCTTCGCGCTGGGGGCATTACCGAAACGCATTCGGATGTCGTCGGACATCATTCCGAGGTATCCATCGGTGTCCATCGAGTCCGCATAGCCGAATAGTTCCGCGCTGAATTCGGTGGGATGGTCGACAGTCGTCATTGGGGCTTCTCCGTTTCATGATTTGAATGCCGAGCCGCATTCCGCGCCAGGAATTCGTTCGATCGATAGGCTGTAGGTCGTTATGGTGCGTACGGATCGGCCGCTGACCGAGCGGGGATCGACAGCCGGTTGGATGAATCGCAGTCCGGCTTGATCGCCAGCGACGATCAACGGGTCGTTGTCGAGTATTCCGAATCAACTCCAGATGAGAATTTCGCCGTCGCCGGTGTCGCCGGCCAGATCGGAGTAGGCCTGAACCGCACCTGGATGTAGCGGTATCGGCGCATTCGCCATCGCGGCGAGATCGAGCGGATACGTGACAGGGGTGTGGTCCGGAGGGAAGTGGGCGTACTGGACCTCGAGCGCGCGTCGAGTTCTGATCATGCACCATGTAGCGAGATAGGCGACATCCTCGGGAAGACCGTCGCGGCACACGATCGCGAAATCCGAGAAGTCCAGCGTCGACAGCGGCTGTTCCAAGCCCGGCAGGTAACCTGCCTCGATCTCTGCCGCTGGCCACCCCAAAGCGGCGAAGCTATCGAAAACCTTTGCGCCCCAGTCGAGATAGCGCACCGGGCGGACCTTCGCGATGCGCTGCCAAGCGGGCATCATGATTGCCTCATGGATGAGGACGTTTGCCTCACCTGTGGCGAAGCGATGGATCGCGGGGAACGGGCGCTCCGAGTAGAGGAACCGGCCGCCCGCGGCTCGAAGGGATTCCGGATCCGCACCGGCGAGCCTAAGCCCGTGGTGCGCTGTCCAACCGATGAGGTTGACACCATCGTCCTGAGAAGTGGCGATGACGAGGCGGTTGGCGGTCGCGGCCAGATCTGCTACAGACTGCACCGGAAGTTCGGCATCGACCGCGACGACGAGTCGGTCACGCTGTCCGATGACACCCAATGCTCGAAGATTGGGCTGGGCAGACCGGCCTCCAATGGAGACCGCGCCGTTGAACAGCGCACACACGGCGGCAGTCGGTGTGACGACGACTATGTCGACTTCACCCGCCTGCAGGGCATCGAGTTGATCCGCTCCGCCGCGGCCGGACCAGATGGCGAAGCGGGATCCATCGGGGCAGCGGTCACCGACCTCCTGGGCGATCCACCCGCAGACCCGGTGGAAATTCGCCTGACCCCAATCGCCGCGGAAGTTCAACTCGATCGGGCGGTCCAGCGTGGGTTCCGCGCCGAATTGTGTGGTCATCAGGCGGCGGCCTGAGGGAACCGGCCGGCATCGAATCCGACGCCTCCTTTGTCGAGCGTGACGGCCCTGCCGGAGTCGACTTCGGTGAATACGCGCCCGAGGTTGGTGTGCACCCCCGTGGTGACTTCCGGGTCATACCCGGAGATGTCGGGGCCCCGGCGGGTGCTCAGAAACAGTGACATAAGTCTTCCTTCGCGATTGAGAGAAGATTCAATGTGTCATAATGAGGAACAGTGTTCCGAATCATGTCATGTTGTGGATCACCGATCAACCCTCGAAGATGGCCAACTTGCGATGAAGGCAGTGCCGGTAGCTATCGACACACGACGTGTATGACGGGATGTATGCAACTCTGATCGCGATCATCCACCTGGCGAGATTGCCTTCCGCACAAAGGGTTTCGTGGTCGCTGACCGCCGTGTTTGTGGCGTTTTCAGGCATCGATCGGGTGTCCGAGCGCGTCATGCAGTGTCCGCATTACGGACGCGTTCGACCCTTGCGACCACAACCGGCGGGTTATTGTCGAGTTCCGCGAAATCCGCGGCGTCTTCGGCGGCAAGCCGATGATCCTGGTGCACCAAACCTGCGGCAAGTTCGGCGTCGAATGGATTACCCGGCTGGGGTGTCCCGTGGAGCGGGACCGGATCTTCATAGCCGCGAGCGTGCTGCATGCCCGTCACACCTTCGATGTAGCTCTGACGACCGCCGCGTATATCTTGGCGGACATCGTCGCGACAGTGGCCGTGCTCAGGTGTGGTTGGTGTCCAAGGGAATTCGGCTCACCGAAGGTTATCGACCCCAGCCGTTTTCGAGCAGGTCGAACAACTCGCCGAGCGCGCTCGCTGGATCTTCCCTGCTGCCAGCGACTTTGGCGGCTTCCAGCGCGAAGTGGGCAAGTCCTGCGGCCGCGAGATCGACCGCCGGGGCGCGGGTCGCCTCGGCGATCGCGGTCGCCAATGCGGATTCGTGCCGCAGCAGCATCTGGTGTGCATACTCGCGCAGCGCGGGCGTGGATTCGACGAGGCGATGGAGTGCCGGGGTCGCGGGATCGTCGCTGCGTGCGGTGCGGGTGCGCATCAGGTAGTCGCGTAGTGCGTGGATGACCGATTGTCCGGCGGTCCGGTCGCGGACGGCCGCCACCAGGTCGGCCTCGATATCCGCGTCCAGGTCGAAGACCAGTGATTCCTTATTGGGGAAGTGCTTGAACAGCGTGCTCAGCGATACATCCGCCGCCTCGGCGACCTCCCGGACGCCGACATTGTCGTAGCCGTGTTCGGTGAACAGCTTTGTCGCGGCATCGGCCAGGGCTTGCCGCGTCTGTGCCTTCTTGCGCTCCCTGCGCCCGCTCGTCGCGGTCATTGCGCAACTCTACCCGAATTGGCTATCAGCACTAAAGTCAGACCAGTTGTACTTTTATAGCAACTGTGATTTTCCGGAGCCGGTCGGGTGGCTTTCGGGGGGCCGCCGCCAAGACTCGAAGGAGGTCCGCGGATATGACCGAGACGAAGGCCGCGCCAACACGACAGATCCGGTTGCTACCGGCCTGGGTGCTGATGGCAATGTTGGACAACGCAATCGTCGGCACCGCGATTCCGACGATCGTGCGCGAACTGCGGGCGCGGCGCTGCTGGCCACCGTCGATGCCGAGCGGTCGGCTGACAACGGGTTTCGCCATGGTCCTGCTGGGCACTGGACACGGCTACCTCGTGGCCTTCGCCACCGTACCGGCACCGGACACGTCTTCCTGGCCGCCGCCGCGAGCTGCGCACCCGGCTTCCTGCCTCCTGGTTCACCGCCGATATTCCCTCGGGCACCATCGTGCCCACCGGCAGCGCAACCCGCGTTGATGCGCGGCAGTCGATGCTCTGCACGCCACCCGTCGGTTCCGGCGCTGGACATGGCGATCTTCGGAATCACGGCAGGTGATGCCAACCGCATTAGGGCGTCGACCATCTCGACGATGTCGCTGACAGTCAGCCTGCGGGCGGGTGGAATTCGGTCGCGGATCCATGCGCGCATCTCGTTGTCCCCGTAGCCGGTTGCGCTTGTGGCGGTTGTTACGCCATTCCCCGATTTCGGTGTTGCGGGCGGCGATTAGTGAGATGAGGGGCGCCTTTGCCGCACTGTATAACGGCAGTCCGGCTTCAGGATATACACCGGTGATCGAGGCCGAACCTGCCTGGAAGCGATCAAGAAAGTGCGAGGCCACCGCCGCCGACCGCGCGATATCCTGAGGTACGTCGTAGAGCAGGACCCGCTATGGGTGACATCGAGCCGTCGAAAACTCAGCGCGACGTGATCCCCGCGGTCACGGCGGAGCTCGCAGACGCCGGATTCGCTGATGCCGAGGAGATCGGGCGTGGCGGGTTCGGTGCGGTGTATAGGTGCAATCAGGTCACCCTGGACCGGACGGTGGCGGTCAAGGTGCTCACCGCTGATCTGGACGAGGGGAACCGGGAGCGGTTCGTCCAGGAACAGCGGGCGATGGGCCGACTGATCGGACAGCCCAACATCCTGGACGTGCTGCAAATCGGCACCACCACGTCGGGACTGCCTTACCTGGTCATGCCCTACTATCCGCAGGGTTCCCTCGATACCCGGATCCGCTGTCACGGTCCACTGTCGGCGGCGGAGACGCTGCGGGTGGGGGTGAAGCTGGCCGGGGCCCTCGAGACCGCACACCGGTTCGGGATCCTGCACCGCGACGTCAAACCGAGCAACGTCCTGATCACCGACTACGGTGAGCCGGTCCTGACCGACTTCGGGATCGCGCGCATCCCCGACGGGTTCCACACCGCGACCGGAACGGTTGCGGGAGCGCTGGCGTTCACCGCGCCGGAGGTGCTGGCCGGGCAGGCACCCACGCCCGCGGCGGACGTCTACGGGCTCGGCGCGACACTGTTCACCGCGTTGACCGGGCACGCGGCGTTCGAGCGGCGCAGCGGTGAGCAGGTGGTAGCCCAGTTTCTGCGGATTACCACACAGCCGACGCCGAACCTGCGCGAGCACGGCATCGACGAGGACCTCTCGCAGGTGATCGAGCACGCCATGGGCCGCAGCCCCGAGCAGCGGCCCTCCGCGGCGGCGCTGGGCGAGCAGCTGCAGCAGCTGCAGGCCGGGCGCGGGTTGCCAGTCGACGAGATGTCGGTGCGAGCGGAAGCAGGTGGCGAGCAACATGCAGTCACCCCGGTTCCCCTGGCCACAGACCACTCGCCCGCGCGGGGGCCCGAGCCGCTCGGGCCGTCGGTCAGCAGCAGGGGGTCTATTCCCCACGAGCTGACGAGTTTCGTCGGCCGGCGCACCGACTTGACCGAGGCCAAGAGGCTGCTCGCGAACTCCCGGCTGGTGACCTTGACCGGAATGGGCGGGGTCGGCAAAACTCGTCTGGCCTTGCGCGCGGCAGCCGGCGCGCGGCGAGACATCCCTGACGGGGTGTGGCTGGTCGAACTCGGGCAGCTGCACGACGGTACGCTGCTGCCGGTAGTGATCGCCACCTCGATAGGGCTACGCCCGCAAGGGAAGCCGGCGCTCGACGTGCTGATCGACTACCTGGCATCCCGACAGCTGCTGCTGGTGCTCGACAATTGCGAACAGATCGTGGATGCGGCGGCGAAGGTTGCCGAGACACTGCTGAGAGCGTGCCCGAAGCTGCGAATCCTCGTCACCAGCCGTGAGGCCTTGAGCGTCGGTGGGGAAGCGGTGCTACAAGTGCGGCCGCTGACGGTTCCCGATCCGGATCACGAACCGTCAGCGCGGGCTGCGCCCCGCTACGACGCAGTCATCCTGTTCGTCGAACGGGCTGCCGCGGCGGTTCCGAATTTCGCGCTTACCGAGGACAACGTCTCCGCCGTGGCCGAGATCTGTCGCCACCTCGATGGGCTGCCGTTGGCCATCGAGCTGGCGGCGGCCCGGCTGCGCACGCTGTCACCCGAACAGATCCTGGCACGGCTGACAGACCGGTATGCACTACTGACGCGCGGCAGCCGTGGCGCGCCGAGCCGCCAACAGACCCTTCGCTGGTGCATCGATTGGAGCTACTCGCTGTGCACACCGCCCGAACAACAGGTCTGGGCACACCTGTCAGTGTTTGCCGGTAGCGTCGAACTCGACGCCGCCGAACAGGTATGCCGAGACGACCTCGCAGCGGGGGATCTGCTCGACGTGCTCGCCGCCCTGGTCGACAAGTCCATCCTGATCCGCGAGGAGTCGGACTCTGTGGTGCGGTTCCGGCTGCTCGAGACGATACGCGACTACGGCCGCGACAAACTCGAGCAAGCCGGCCAGTACCTGGAAATTCGGCGCAGGCACCAAGATTGGTTCCGCAAGCTCGCCGAGCGCGTCGAAGCCGACTGGATGAGCCCCCGCCAGCTCGACTGGATCGCCCGCCTCCACCGCGAACAACCCAACCTGCGCGAGGCGTTGAACTTCTGCCTGACCGACACTGCAGCAGAATCAGGCGCCGCATTGTCGTTCGCGGCCGCCCTGCAACCGTTCTGGCTTGCCCACGGACAGGCCGGCGAGGCGCGGCACTGGCTCGACCGCGCCCTCGCCGACAGGCCCGCGACCGAGACGCCGGTACGTGCCAAGGCACTGTGGCGCGCCAGCCTGGTGGCCAATGTCCAGAATGATCCCCGCACGGCGTCCGTACTGGTCGCGCAGGCGCGGGCGCTCGCGGCTATGACCGAGCACCCGGTTGTGCACGCGTACGCGGACCTTGCCGAGGGCTGCCACATGGTCTTCGACGGCGGCCTTCCCCGCGCCCGCGCACCACTGGAAACCGCCCTCGAATCGTTCACTGCGCAGGGCGACATCTCCGGGCAGGTCTGGGCGCTTCTCGGGCTCGTCTGGGCTCACGAATTGCAAGAGGACAGCACAACGGCGATCTCGTACCAAGAAAAGGTCCTCGCGATCACCGAATCCTGTGGCGATTCCGTACATCGGTCATATGCCTTGTGGGCGACGGCGGTTGGCGCGTGGCGCCAAGGCGATCGCGACCGTGCGCTGCGGCTCCTGCGGCAGGGGTTGCAGCTGATGAGGCAGCTGAAAGACTCGGTAGGGGCCGCGATTGCCCTGGAAACACTCGCATGGATAGTGGGAATCCAGGGCAGCGCGCGACGCGCGGCGGTGTTGTTGGGCGCCGCACAGGCACTGTCTCAGTCGACGGGCACCTCCACGGTGCTGTTCCCGAGCCTTGCGGTCCACCATGAGGACTGCGAACGGGCGGCACGTCACACGCTCGGCCGGCAAGCATTCGAGACCGCCCACCGCGAAGGCGCTTTACTGGATCTCGACGCCGCGATCGACTACGCCCTGGGAGAGCAACGCCGGACCGCAGCTCGCGGCCCAAGCCCTTCGGCGGAGCTGACGACCCGCGAGCAGGAGGTAGCTGACCTCATCGCTGAGGGCCTGACCAACCGGGCCATCGCCGCCCGCCTGACCATCTCCCAGCGCACGGCCGAGGGACATGTCGAACACATCCTCACCAAACTCGGATTCACCTCACGCGCTCAGATCGCTGCATGGACCGTCGAGCGGAGCCGACCCGCGACCACCGGTGTGCGCGGCCCACGAGATTGATTGGTTCGCAGCGTGTTCCGCGTTTGTGGAACCTGGGGAGCTTTATCATCTCATGGGTCCGCTGACCGCACCTTGAGCGGATCACAACCCGGGTTTTGGTAGGCCAAGTACGCCGGGTGAATACTGCACACGCGAATAGTGCCCAAACGGCAAACACTTTGGGGAAACCGCAGACCTCACGCGGTGCTTCACCGAACTTCTACCAAGCGGCTGGGTGTGCTCCCGGAGCGCAGACCCTTCTGGGGCGCAGTGGGAAGACGGTGTTGCCCCTTCGCCGCCCGCGCCGCTGAAATTTCAGCCGCCCGAGCTGATCGCCGCCGTCGATGACGACCCCGCCGCATCCATGGCCACTTGCACTCGACTGCTCGACGATCTCACCACACCTGACGTCCTCGGCTTCGGCATGCACTTCGCCCTCGTTATGTCGATTGGGCGGTGATACGCAGTCATTGCACACACATGACTATGCCGAGGTTCAAATTAAGGGAGCAACGCCATTCTGCTGCGCGGAACAAGCTTGTCGATGACCGGCTGCCACCAACCCGGCCCGGTGTGCCCCAGGCCGGGTGCGTCCGGAAATCCTTGCACAATGCGGTGACTGGTGTCACACTCGTGAACACCTTCCCGTATAGTGCGACATGGCAGGGGGCAGACACCGTTTGTCGCGGGCGCGATACTGTCGGCACGTAGCCCGGCTGTGTTCCTTCCCGTCGTTATCAGTCCGCCGAACCTTTTCGGGCGGAATTCATTTCGTACCCGGCAAATCTGGTCGACTCAGACATCCATTCCTTGACTGATGCCTGTCGAGACCTGTCTCGGGCGATGGTCGGACTCGTTGATCCGCCACGCTGCAACACCAGGAAGAAACACGATGTCAGAAGCAATTCCACCGCCGCCGACCGAAACCGGTTCCGCCACTGTGCGAAACGGCGGATATCTCCTGATGCTGGCGCTCGCGCTGCCCGCGCAGCTACTGAGCATCGCCGGCATTGCTGGTGGTGTGGCACAGCCGCACATCGCGCAGGGCTTCCACGCCACCGATATCGGCTGGTTCAATCTCGCCGCCCCGCTGGTGTCGCTGTTCTTCCTGCCCTTCGCGGTCAAGCTCGGCGACGTACACGGCAAACGCCGCGTGCGCTCCGGTCCCCGTCGTCACGACGCTCCAAGACGGACTCCCCTACGGCGCGACAGTAAGCGCGTTCATGTCGCTCCAACTGCGTCCGCCGATGATCGCGGTCGCGATGAACGAACACTCCATCCTGCCCGCCCGGATCAAGGCCAGCTGGTCGAGCGCGTCCGCGAGCTCGCACCCGTGCTGGCGGCAAACGTCGCCAAGGGCGAACAAGATCGCCACGTCGTCGAAGAGTCGATCCAGGCGCTCACCGACGCCGGGCTGTTCCGGCTCGCCGTGCCTAAGCGCTCCGGCGGCTACGAGACCGCGAGCAAGGTGGGGCGCCACCGCGTAGCTCTCGCCGGATTGGAGTCACCGATGACCACCGCCGCCAGATCCACGGTTCCGGGTGCGGAGTGAGGGACGTGCCTGAGCTCGCGAAGGAGAATGCCGCGCTCCGTCGTCTGGCGGCGGCGTATCAGCACCTGTCCAGCCTGGCAACTCAGGACACCGGCATCGAGGCCGTAACAGAGCAACTCGCCGAGCGGGTCGCCACGGCCGTGGCAGTGGTGGACGAGAAACTGGAGGTGCTCGCGGCGGCCGCGTCGGGTCGCTCCGAATTCGAGGCGGCGAAGTTGGTGCTCGATCGGATCAGCCATCCGCGGCTGGCGCAGGTGCTGGGCGTTGCCGGACCGGCGCGGCGTGCGCTGCGTATCCCAAGTCTGGCCGGCGGCGCCCCGATCATCGTGGCACCGGTGCCTGTGGGGGAAACGACTGCCGGGTATGTGCTGACTTTGGATGACAGCGACGAGAGTGACGGGGAGGACCTACGGCTGCTGCTGACTGAGCACGCGGCCACGATCTGCGGTGTGATTCTGGGCCGAGAGCGCGTCGTGGCAGCTGCGGCGACGCAGGCACGCTACGACTTGATCGAAGGGCTCGTCTCGGGCAAGGGCAGCGATGCCGACGAGGTGAGGCGCTGGGCGGCGCATCTCGGTTACGACGAGCAACTGCCGCATCGTGTGCTGTCCGTTGTGCTGTGCGGGAACTCCGAAGACCTCCTGCGGCGGGTGCCGGCTGCGGTGGAGCGATTTTTCACCATGCAGGTCCCTGAGGCGATCACGGCTCTGCGCGGTCGGGAGGTAGTGGTCATGCTTCCGGAACCCGACCTGGACAAGCCTCGGGCGATGCGGCTCGCGAATGCCTGCCTCGATCGCGTACGGGGCACGTTCGACGGCAGCACTGTCACGGTGGGGATCGGCGGTGTTTGCCGGTCGGCGGTGGAGATCGCTCGTTCCTACGACGACGCGCGACGTGCGGTGAAGATCGTGGGACGCATGGGCCGGGCCGGTACGGCAGTGGCGATGGAGGATCTGGGGATCCACCGCCTACTGCTCCAAGTCGCGGATTCGGGCCAGTTGCGCGATTTCGCACGTGAGGTGTTCGGCGGCCTGATCGCGCAGGCGAAGGGCAACGCCACGGAGTACCTGTCGACATTGGCGTCCTATTTCCGGCAGAACAACAGCTTGCAGCGCGTCGCGCGCGAGTTGCACGTGCACCCGAACACGGTGAGCTACCGGGTTCGGCGAGTGGAGGAGCTGACGAGGTTGGACTTTCGTAACTACCGCGACCGACTGGTGGCGCAGGTAGCACTGGAGATCGTGGACGTCATGGGAGAGTCGCTATGAACGATTTCGCGGAGGCAGTGCAGAAGCGGCTGCTTGTCGGCGATGGGGCGATGGGCACGATGCTGCATGCCGCCGGCAACTCCCTCGACCGCGCGCTACCGGAACTCAATCTGTCCAATCCGAACCTGGTCAGCACCATCCACGAGAGCTATGTCGGCGCCGGTGTCGACCTCATCCTCACAAACACCTTCGGCGCGAGCCGATTGCGGCTGGCCGAACACGGCCACGCGGGTGACGTCGTCGAGATCAACAGGGCTGGAGTAAGACTGGCACGTGAGGCGGCTGGAGCGGTGCCCCGGTCGGTGTTCGTCGGCGGCTCGATCGCAGCCGCGGTCACCGCGAGCAAACGCGCACAGGTGCCCGCGGCCGAACGGGCCGAGGCGATACGGGAACAAGTCGCGGCGCTGGCCAATGCGGGTGTAGACCTGCTGGTCCTCGAGACGTTCGGATATCTCGACGAGCTCCTGGAAGCGGTCCAAATCGCCGCCGACACAACGGATCTGCCGATTCTCGCCCAGGCGACGTTCACCACGGATGCCCGCACCCCGGGCGGGGAGACACCTCACGAGGTGGCCACGGCACTTTCCGAACTACCGACCACCGCGATCGGCGCGAACTGCACCGTCGGGCCACAGCGCATGCTTGGCATCGTCGAGGAGCTGCGCCGGGCAACGGATCTACCGATCAGCGTGCAGCCCAATGCGGGGCTTCCCCGGCGGGTGGACGGCCGCCGCTTCGAATACAACCTCGATCACGACTATTTCGTCCGCTACGCCCTCCGCTGCGCTGACGCCGGCGCCTCGGTCATCGGCGGCTGCTGCGGGACCACACCGGGGCATATGCGAGCGGTGGCGGTCGCGCTGTCCCAGCGACAGAAGCGCCCTGTTCTCCCGAGCAAGGCGCGGCTGGCAGCGCCGGACGAGTTCGCTCGAGGTCTCGCTCGGCGTGGTTTCGTCGTCGCAGCCGAGATCGCCCCGCCCGCGGGCGGAACGGCGGACGAGGCCGCCGAGATCGCCACCGAGTTGCGGTCATTCGGCACCGAACTGATCCTGGTATCCGCAGTGGGGAGCTCGCGGGCCCAGCTCGCGCCGTCGAGTCTCGCGCTGCACCTACAGCAGCAGGTGGGTGTCGAGACCATTACGACCGCTACGACGTGGGACAAGACGATCATGTCGTTGCAGGCCGATCTCCTCGGCGCGCATGCATTTGGTACCCAGAACGTGCTGTGCGACACCGGGAACCCGCCGCTGCGCGGGGACTACCCGAACGCCGATGGAATATGGGAAGTCGATTCCGTGGGTCTGATCGAATTGCTGTCCGGACTGAACGCGGGTCGCGACTGCAACGGGCTTTCGCTGGCCACGAAGACGTCGTTCCACATCGGGGCTCGCTGCAATCCAGGGGCTGCGGACATCGACACCGAGATCGCGAGAACTCGCGCGAAAATCGCCGCCGGGGCCCAGTTCCTGATCACGCGACCGGTGTACGAGATGGGCGGTCTTCGCCGCATGCTCGACGCCTTGGGGCTGGATGGCGTGCCGGTGCTGGTCACGGTATCCCCGCTGAACGGTTTCGCCGAGGCCGAGTACCTGGCCTACGAGGTCCCGGATGTCACGATCCCGCCGAGAACTCTGGTCGAACTGGAGGCCGCGAGCGGGCGCGAGCGGGAGACTGCCGCGACGCTCGCCACCGACCTCGTAACCCAGGCTCGCGCACTCGCGGACGGGGTCGTGATCGTGGTCGGCCGCGACCGCCGCACTGCGCAGCAGCTGTTGACTACAGCGCGTTCCGAGTTGCAGTGAGGGTGTTGCGGAGCAGCATTGCGATGGTCATCGGGCCGACGCCGCCGGGGACCGGGGTAATCCAGCCCGCGACGTCCTGTGCCTTGGCGTCGACGTCGCCGCAGAGCCCGTTGCTGGTGTGGTGGATGCCGACGTCGATCACTGTGGCGCCGAGCTTGACGGCGTCCGCGCCGATGAGTCGGGGGACGCCGGCGGCAACGACGAGTAGGTCGGCCTGCCGGGTCACGGCGGCCAGGTCGTGCGTGCGCGAATGGCACATCGTCACTGTCGCGTGTCGCTGCAAGAGCAGCTGCGCCATGGGCTTGCCGACCAGATCGGATCGTCCGACGACCACGGCGTGCGCCCCAGAGAGGTCGGCACCGATCTCGTCGAGGAGCCTCAGCACCCCGGCCGGTGTGCATGGCCGCAGCCCGGGGCGTCCCAGAGCCAGGCGAC
This sequence comes from Nocardia pseudovaccinii NBRC 100343, assembly GCF_001613225.1. Taxonomy (GTDB): domain Bacteria; phylum Actinomycetota; class Actinomycetes; order Mycobacteriales; family Mycobacteriaceae; genus Nocardia; species Nocardia pseudovaccinii. The sequence continues at coordinate 18,684 of NZ_BDBY01000176.1, read as the reverse complement.
CGGCGTTGGTCTCGGTCAGCCCGTCGACGTCCTTGTCCGGTGGGATGCGGTCGATCAGTTCGGCGGCATTGAGGTGGGGCGGCAGCGGTAGCTGCAGCAGGACGCCGGTTACCCGAGGATCGGCGGCGAGCCGGTCGATTTCTGCGGCGACGGCCGCCTGGGTGATATCGGCGGAGAGGTGGCGGTGGATATCGCGCATTCCGGCCTTGACGCACTGCTTGCGCTTGTTCCGCACATAGACCGATGAGGCCGGGTCGTCGCCGATCAGGATTGTCGCCAGTCCCGGCGGTGCGGGCAGCGCCGCCACCTCTCGCGCCACGTCCTCGCGTACGCGGGACGCCACGGCTTTGCCGTCGATGAGGGTCGCGCTACTCATGCGGCTTCGGTGTTCACCTGGGTCGCGCGGAGGATGGGTGTGATATCGCCCTCAGCGGTCGCGCCGTAGGCGTCGGCCAGCCGCGATAGTGCGTCATCAACATCGAGCCGCCATTCCTGGGTACCGGAAGTTTCCAGCACGAGGGTGGCGATCACGGACCCGAGCTGGGCGGCGCGATCCAACTTCAGACCGCTGCTGATTCCGGCGAGGAATCCTGCTCGGAAAGCGTCGCCCACGCCGGTGGGGTCGACGATCTCGCGGGCAGGCACAGCTTCGACGTGAATCTCAGCGGAGCGGCGGTCCACGATGACACAGCCCTTGCTGGAGAGCGTGGTGATACGCAGCTCGACGCGTTCGGCGATCTCCTGTTCGCTCCAGCCAGTCTTGCGGAGCAGCAGTTCCCATTCGTATTCATTGGTGAACAAGTATTTCGCTCCGTCCACCAGGGACCGGCACGCTTGTTGGTCGAAGCGGGGGAGCTGTTGGGAGGGGTCGGCGGCGAACGGGATGCCGAGGCGCCGGGCCTCGGCGGTGTGAACAAGCATCGCGGCGGGGTCGTTGGCGCCGACGAGCACCAGGTTCGGGTTGTACGCCGTGGCGACCGGCTCGAGATTGATGTCGCGGGCTTCGCTCATCGCGCCGGGATAGAAGGAAGCGAGCTGGCATTGGTCGTCATCGGTTGTGCATGTGAAGCGGGCGGTATGGGCGGTTTCGGAGACGTGCAGGTGGGAGCAGTCGACGCCGTGGCGTTCCAGCCACGTGCGGTAGTCGTCGAAATCATGGCCGATGGCAGCGACGAGGATCGGGTTCTGTCCGAGCACGCCCATAGCGAACGCGATATTGGCGGCCACGCCGCCGCGTCGGACGGCCAGATCGTCGACCAGGAAGCTCAGCGAGAGCCGGTCGAGGTGAGTGTCGACGAGCTGCTCGGCGAAGCGGCCCGGAAAGTGCATCAGGTGGTCGGTGGCGATCGAACCGGTGACCACGACGGTTCCAGCGGTCATGGAGAGGCCTTTCTAGAAGACGATGGTGGTATTGCCGTCGACGAGGACCCGGTCCTCGCAGTGCCACTGCGTCGCGCGGGCGAGCACGGTGCGTTCGATGTCGGCGCCCCGCCGGGTGAGTTCGGCGACGTCGGCGTGGTGGGAGACTCGGACGACGTCCTGCTCGATGATGGGGCCTTCGTCCAGATCCTCTGTGGCGTAGTGGGCGGTGGCGCCGATCAGCTTTACGCCCCGCTTCTTGGCCCGCTCGTACGGTCCGGCGCCGGCGAAGGCAGGCAGGAACGAGTGATGGATGTTGATCACCGGCACGCCAACCCGGTCGAGGAAATCGCCGGAGAGGATCTGCATATACCGGGCGAGCACGACGAGGTCGACCCGGCCGCGCAGCAGATCCAGCTGCCGCTGCTCGGCCTCCGGCTTGGTCTGCTTGGTGACGGGAATGTGCTGGAACGGCACCCCGAAGGAGGTGACATCCGCGGCGAGATCGCTGTGGTTGGACACCACTTGCACGATGCGCATCGGCAGTTCACCTCGGCGGGCGCGCCACAGCAGGTCCAGCAGACAGTGGTCGTATCGGGAGACGAAGATCGCCACACGTGTGGCCGCCGCCGCCTCCCGCAGCCGGAAGTCCGCTCCGAGGTCGTGCGCGACCTCGGAGGCGAAATCCCGTTCCAGCTTGGCCAACCGAGTGGCCAGACCGGGCAGGTGGAACTCGATGCGCTGGAAGAACCGCCCGCCAACGGCCCCGGTGGAGTACTGATCGGACTGCACGATGTTGGCCCCGTGGCGGTGCAGGAACGTGCTGATCCGCGACACGATCCCCGGACCGTCCACACAGGACACGACCAGTCGGCCGACGTCGGCGTCGAGTTCCTGGCCCCCGCGAGGGGCAGAATTGGGTCTTTCGACTGTGAGCGTCATCGGCGATCGACCTAGTACCGGTAGTGGTCGGACTTGAATGGCCCCTCGACATCCACGCCTATGTATTCGGCCTGGTCCTTGGTGAGCATGGTGAGGTCTCCGCCGAGGGCGTTGACGTGGATGCGGGCGACCTTCTCGTCGAGCACCTTGGGCAGTCGGTAGACCTCGTTGTCGTACTCGTCGTGCTTGGTGAACAGCTCGATCTGGGCGATGACCTGGTTGGCGAAGCTGGTGCTCATCACGAACGACGGGTGCCCGGTAGCATTGCCCAGGTTCAGCAGGCGACCTTCGGACAGCACGATGACGCTGTGGCCGTCGGGGAAGACCCATTCGTCGACCTGCGGCTTGATGGTGATCCGGCGGATTCCGGGGATGCGGGCCAGTCCCGCCATGTCGATCTCGTTGTCGAAGTGACCGACGTTGCCGACGATGGCCTGGTGCTTCATCCGCTTCATGTGCTCGGCGGTGACGATGTCCTTGTTACCGGTGGTGGTGATGACGATGTCGGCGGTCTCGACAACATCGTCGAAGCGGGCGATCTGGTAGCCCTCCAGCAGCGCTTGCAGCGCGCAGATCGGGTCGATCTCGGTGACGATCACCCGCGCGCCCTGTCCGGCGAGGGCTTCCGCGGAGCCTTTCCCGACGTCGCCGAATCCGCAGACGACCGCGACTTTCCCGCCGATGAGGACATCGGTGCCGCGGTTGAGGCCATCGATGAGCGAGTGGCGGATGCCGTACTTGTTGTCGAACTTGCTCTTGGTCACCGAGTCATTGACGTTAATCGCAGGGAACAGCAATCCCCCCTGCGCGGCCAGCTGGTAGAGCCGGTGCACCCCGGTGGTCGTCTCCTCGCTGACACCGTGGATCGCCTCACCGATCTTGGTCCACTTTCCCGGAGCCCCCGCCAGCGATCGCCGGAGCACGTCGAGGACGACCTTCCACTCTTCGGGGTCGTCGTCATCGGTGCTCGGCACGACGCCGGCCTTCTCGTATTCGACGCCCTTGTGCACGAGCAGGGTTGCGTCGCCACCGTCGTCGAGGATCATGTTGGGCCCGAGGCCCTCACCGAAGTCGAACAGTTGCTCGGTGCACCACCAGTACTCCTCGAGGGTCTCGCCCTTCCAGGCAAACACGGGGATCCCCTGGAGCTTCTCGGGTGTTCCGTGTGGACCGACGACGACAGCGGCGGCCGCGTGATCCTGGGTGGAGAAGATGTTGCACGACACCCAGCGCACTTCCGCCCCCAGCGCCACCAGCGTTTCGATGAGTACCGCGGTCTGCACGGTCATGTGCAGGGAGCCCGCGATCCGCGCGCCGTCGAGAGGGCGAGCCTGCGCGAATTCGCGGCGCAGGGCCATCAGTCCCGGCATTTCGTGCTCGGCGAGCCGGATCTCCCTGCGCCCGAACTCGGCGAGGGCGAGGTCGGCCACGGCGAACTCGATACCGTCCCGACTGGCATAGGTCTTCGGCGCTTTCATACCAATTCCTTCTCTTTCAGGCTGGCGGCCTCGCGCAGGGCGGCCGCTCGGTCGGTGCGTTCCCAGGGCAGATCGACATCGGTACGGCCGAAGTGGCCATAGGCCGAGGTCGGTGAGTAGATGGGCCGATGCAGCTGCAGATAGGACCGGAACGCGGCCGGCCGCAGGTCGAAGTGTTCGGCAACCAGCTTCTCGATGATGGTGCGGTCGATTCGCTCGGTGCCGAATGTGTCGATGAGCATCGATACCGGCCGAGCGACACCGATGGCGTAGGCGACCTGTACCTCGGCACGCGCGGCCAACCCGGCCGCCACGATGTTCTTGGCGACGTAGCGGGCCGCGTAGGCGGCCGAGCGGTCCACCTTGGACGGATCTTTGCCGGAGAAGGCGCCGCCGCCGTGGCGAGCGAATCCGCCATAGGTGTCAACGATGATCTTCCGCCCCGTCAGGCCGGCATCGCCGACCGGTCCACCGATCACGAACCGCCCGGTCGGGTTGATCAGGAGATGGGCCCGGAGCTGGTCGGGATCGTAGAAGTCTTCCGGTATCTCGGCCGTGGCCACGTGCTGCCAGAGGTCGTCGCGAATCTGCTCTGCGGTCGCCTCTTCCGCATGCTGCGTGGAGATCAGTACTTGATGAACCCCGACCGGCACGCCGCCGGAGTAGCGGACCGATACCTGGGTCTTACCGTCGGGTCGCAGATAGGGCAGCGTGCCGTCTTTGCGCACAGCGGCCAGACGCCGGGAGAGCCGGTGCGCCAGGGCGATGGGCATCGGCATATATTCGGGGGTCTCGTCGGTGGCGTAGCCGAACATCATGCCTTGGTCGCCCGCGCCCGCGAGGTCGAATGTATCTCCCGAGCCGCCACGGTTCTCGAACGCCTGATCCACGCCCTGCGCGATATCGGGCGACTGCTTGTCCAACGCGACGAGTACGGCGCAATGGTGCCCGTCGAAGCCGTAGTCGCCGCGGTCGTAGCCGATCCGGGTAACGGTGTCGCGCACGATCTGCGTGTAGTCTAGTTGCTGTGGGGTGGTGATCTCCCCGGCTAGTACGACCATTCCGGTGGTGATCAACGTTTCGCACGCCACCCGCGAGTACGGGTCGTTCGCCAGTGCAGCGTCGAGAACGGCGTCGGAGATCGCGTCAGCGATCTTGTCCGGGTGCCCCTCGGTCACCGACTCCGAGGTGAACAGGAAATCGTTTGGATCAGACTGTGTCACGTCAGGCTCCTTGTGTGATCGGATCGGCCGCCATGGGAACGGCGGCACGTTGAGGAAGAAGTGATTGGCGGACCTGCTCGGCACCGCCGACCATGGCGGCCAGCTTCGCGCGCGCGACCGGCCCGGAAAGATTGCGCAGCCCGCAGTCGGGATTGATCACGACCTGCTCGGCCGGCACCAACTCGAGCGCCGCTCGTATGCGTGCAGCGACCACGTCGGAGGTCTCGACCTGCTGGCTCTTGACGTCGACAACCCCGAGCCCGACCTTGCGGTCCCAGCCGAACTTGGCAAGTACCGGCAGGTCCGCGTAGCCCTTGCGCGCGAACTCGAGCACCAGCTGATCGACATTCGCCTCGAGGACGGCCGGGAACAGGAAGTCGTAGTGCCCTTCCCAAGAGGGGCGCGCATACCGGTTGCCGTAACAGACATGCAGCGCCCACGACACGTCGATGCCGGCGGTGACGACATTGACCGCCTCGACCGCGAGCCCGGCGTCTGCGGGGTAGCCAGCGAGGAAGGGTTCGTCGATCTGCAGCAACGTGGCGCCTCGTTCGGCGAGCGCGTGCGCGGCCTCGTTGAGGCGGCTCGCGACCGCCAGTACCAGCTCGCGTTGATTGCGGTATGCCTTGTTCCGGATTCTGCGGGCCAGTGAATAGGGCCCGGTGACCGAGAACTTGATCGGCGCTGTCGTCTGCGAGGCCGTGAGCGCGAAATCATCGGCCAGCCAGGTCAGACCACCCCCGGCCGGTAACGGTGCGGTGACGTCGGCATCGTAGTAGTCGAAGTAGAACTGTTTCCCCCGGTCGGCAATCTCGACCCCGGGCAGGCCGGCGAGGAAGTAGTCGATGTCGTTGTCGCGGCGCAGCTCACCGTCGGAGACGATGTCGATTCCCGCCAGTTCCTGATCTCGTAGCGTGGCCTTGATGGCCATCTCGTGCACGTCTTCGAGCTGCGCGCGGCTGATCCGGCCACGGAAGTAGTCGGTCTTGAGCCGCTCCATCCACTCCGGAACCGGATATGACCCCACCACTGTCGTGGGAAGCATGGGTAGCTGGTCGAATATCTCGCCCATGGTCAGTCCCTCGCCTGGGCGGTCATCGTCACGATATTTCCGCCATTGCGGTGGCGGAACCGCTCGTAGTTCACGTCGAACCCGCGGCGTCGGCCGACGTGCGCGAGCAACGGACCGTTGACCCAGTTGACGACCGAGCCGTCGTACTTTCCCGGCCCGCGAAAAGCCGTGCGGTAATCGCCGACGTCGTTGACGAACAGGTCGTGACAGACCAGCTTGCCGAATGGGTGCAGCAATGCGAGGCTGTCCTCGAAGCTCGCGAGCGCCCCGTTGCTGACATGCATGCGGATGTCCGCGCCCGACTCCAGCAACGGCCGCAGCGTCTCGCCGGTCAACGAGTCTGTGAGCGTGTAGGAATCCAGCCCGGACAGCGGAACGTAGCGCTCGTCCAGCCGCAGAATCGACCACGCCTGCTGCCAGAACCGGATTGCGGCCTCCACATCCGGGAAATGGCCGGGGCACGCATCGGCGAGCAGCGACGGGCCGAGCCGCAGCAGCTTGTGCACAAAACCCGGTAGCTCCTCGACGCTCGCCGAGACCGATGCGGCCAGGGCTGCAGCCTCCTCACTGGGCAGGTAGGCGCGGCTGTGCACCTGGTACGTGCGCCCGCCCAGGTAGGCAAGCTCGTCAGTGGGCAGGTTGTCGTAGACGTTGGAGATGTAGATCAGGAACGCCTTGCCCTGCATGAACCCCAGCGACGTGCGAGGCCGGGTCGCGTCGAGCGCGAACGAACTAACCCGCTCGGCGTGCTCGGCGACCGTCTCCCGCGCCAGGTCCAGCACGTGCGTGGAGTAGTCACACATCAGGTAATGCAGACGCGCGTAGTAGCCCTTGCCGTGTCGGCGATCGAGCTCACGGAACTCGTCCAGGAACACCTTGGCCTGGCCACCGTTGCCCACCCCCAACTCCACTATGTACAGCTGCTCCGGTAGCGCTGCATCGGCGCCGAGCCGGTCCCACGCCGCGAACAGTTCGAGAATCAGCTCGCCAGCGGCGGCGCGGTTGCGGGCGTCGCTTTCCTCGCCGGGCAGTGCCTGCTCGTAGCCGCGTCCGGTTGCCTTCTCCCACAGGTCCAGGGCAGACCAGTACAGGGCGTTGAACCGCCAGACAAGGCTTTCGGTGCCGGTACCCCACTCCTCGAGGAAGACCCGGTCCGGTTGCCGGGACAACAGCGTCGACGTCAACTCGCCGATAGACGAGGAGTTCGCCCGCCGCACGTCGACGGCGATCTCGAAGTCCTCGCCGGGCAAGATCGGACGGATGTCGACGACATCACGGAAGTTGTTGCGGTAGTGCACCCAATCGCCCACCACGCGCACCTTCGACAATTCCGTCGAACTGCCCTTCAGCGCGGTCACGACCGGGACAATCGACGCCTCGAAGCAGTCCTCGGGCTGCTCGCGGCGCAGCCGCGCATGCGGCCGAAAGTCGATGAGCATGATCTCACCCCTCCTTCGCCGCCGCCGGGACCCTCCGGCCGAAGCCGGCGCGCTCCAGAATTTCCGGCACCCCACGCTCGAACCCGAACGCCATCACATGCACCCCGGCGACCCCGGGAATCTCGGCGAGCCGCGCGATTGTCTCCGCGCACAACTGAATTCCCTCGTCAGCGACCCGATCGGCGGGCACGCCGCGCAGCCTGTGGTCGACATCCGCCGGCACGACCACCCCCGGCACGCTCGTGCGCAGGAACTCCAGCATCCGAAGGGACCGGATCGGCCCGACGCCCGCGAGTACCGCGCACCGCTCAGTGACTCCCATGTCCCGCAGACGTGACATCCACTGTGCGAACACATCAATGTCGAAGACGTACTGGGTTTGCACGAATTCGGCTCCCGCAGCGACTTTCTTCGCCAACCGGTCGGCCCGTAAGGACAACGGTGGCGAGAACGGATTCTCGACTGTCCCCACCATCCACTGCGGACGGACGGTGAGCTCTCCGCCGGAGGCCATCACACCCTCATCGCGCAACGTCCTGGCCAGCCAGGTGAGTTGTACGCCATCGAGGTCGAATACCGGTTTCGCCTCCGGATGGTCGCCCGCGCGCGGGTGATCACCGGTGAGCAGGACTACGTGGGGCACTCCGAGGGCACCGGCGGCGAGCAAGTCCGATTGCAGTGCCATGCGGTTGCGATCCCGGCACGTCAATTGCATGACCGGCGACAGGCCGGCCCGCTGCACCAGCACGGACGCGCCGAGGCTGGACATCCGTACACGTGCGCCCTGGTTATCGGTCACGTTGACCGCGTCGACCCAACCACGCAGATGTGCGGCGTTGCGCTCGATCGCGTGAGCATCGGCGCCTCGCGGCGGACTGAGCTCGGCGGTGATGGCGAATCGCCCCTCGTGGAGCGCGTCGCGGAGGCCCCCTGTGGAAATGTCGGCCGGCATCATCGAGAGGCCTCCTCTTTTGCAATTGGCAGGCGTGGGCGAGGCTGTTGAGGCGTTGCGAGCGCGTCGTCGCGGCCGAGCCAGTAATTGACCCATGAGCTGCGGTTGTGTTCGCGGTGGTCCACGGGCCGCTGCAGGAGATTGAGGTCGCTGCCATGACCCGCGCGCGTGGCGCGCTCGTGTGCGATGACCCATACGCACCGCATCTCCGGTTGTACCTCGCAGCGTCCGTCCGGAAATACGCCGCCGCAGGGCCCGTTACGTAGTTGCTTGGGGCAGGTCATGGGGCACGCGTAGCCGGTCGTTGGCAGGGCGCACTGCCCACACATCCGGCATCCGTATAGACGTTCCTTCGAGGCACGTTCGACCGCGGTGAACGCGCGATAGGCGCGCGGTGCGCGCTCGAGTCGAGTCGCCAGCCATCGGTACGCATGGTTGGTGGCCAGGAGCGTGTGCATCCGGTAGGAAAACGCAGCGGAGACCCGCGGTGGAAACGGTTTGACCCACCCGGCGCGGGGAACTGATTTTTTCACGTCCACCTCACTATCGGCCCGGTATCGAGCCTTTCCAACATTGACGGTACGGACAGCGGGGGGCGGATTCATCGGGCTGGCAACCAAAACCGACTACTGCGGAATTGTGCCGACGCCATCAACCTTTGTTGGGCCGCCACAAAGCTGTTTGTGGAAAACGGAATACACCTTCCACTGGCCCGTCCGGCCGCCTAGCGTCGATACGTGACACCTAGCGGAGGTGTGACAAGTACGGCAGGCCGACAGGTTTGAGGAAGCAGAAGGGGTGCCGTGACAAAGCCTATTGACTCGGAAGAGTTCTTCGATCCGTTGAATCCGTTGCACATCGCCGACCCCGACGAATTCATGCAGGTATCCCGGAAGGTATGCCCGGTAGGAAAGGTTAACGATCACCTATACGCGGTGAATGCTGACGACATAGTCCGGGCGGTGTTCGACGATACGACGAATTACTCCAACCGTGGTAATGCCTCGGTCGGGACCGAGGATGTGCAGCTACCTTTCACCGTTCTGACTGCCGCAGACCCGCCGGAGCACACAGCATTGCGAACCAGGTTGCTGAAGAGCTTGGCGCCGGCGCAGCTTCGCAAGCTCACACCGAAGGTCGAGGACATCGTCAACACCGCTGTCGGCGCGCTTCCTAACTCGGGTCGCGTTGATCTGTACGCGGATTACGTACGCTTCATCCCGGCTGCCGTCGTGTACGCGCTGATCGGAATCCCGAAGCCTAGGTGGCATGAGGTCCAAGAGTGGTCCGACGGCATCGTTCGTGTCATTCCAGAACCCGTGCACAACCTGCCCGAGTTCGCTTCACTGAACGGATTTCTGGCACAGCTGGTGCAGGAGCGGCGCGCTCATCCCGAGCACCGTCACGAGGATGTGCTGGACAACCTGTGCTTCGCGGAATCCGGTGAAGTGGAGATGTCCACACCCGAGGTCGTGTGCCACCTCTTTCTACTCGTCGTTGCCGCTACCGACACCACCCGTGGGCTGATCACCAATTGCCTTTTTCGGCTCCTTGAGAATCGCAGTCAGTGGGAGGCGGTCGTCGCTGACCGATCGTTGTTGCCCAATGCGATCGAGGAGTCGCTGCGCATGGATTCGCCAGCTCAGTTCATGGTCCGCACCGCGCTGGCAGATGTCACTCTCGGGGGATGTTCGATTCCCGCGGGCAAAAAGGTCTACCTGAATATCCAATCCGCGAATCACGATGAGAATCGATGGGGAGACGATTCCCGGACATATCGGGTGGATCGGACCAGCGCCGCGGCGCACCTCGCCTTCGGAAGGGGAATCCATACGTGCATCGGCGCACCATTGGCGCGCATCGAAGCGCGATTGTCTCTCGAAGCACTTATGGATGCCTTTCCCGATATTCGGCTCGATGCGGGCGCTGCATGGGTTAAATGCGCGGGAGCCCTAGTTCGAAGGGTCGAATCCGTACCGGTATGGATTCGCGGAGAAGAAGTCCGAGTAGGTTAGTTCACTAGGAAGCAGGACATGGCGAAAGCACATTTGGTTGGCAGCATGAACCTCGAGAATGCCGAGGAGGTGTTCCGGACAGTCGTCGAGCAAGTCGGAGACAGCGTCGACCGCATTCCAGATGGCGAGACTGGTCCCCGAGCGGGCTGGATTCTTTCCATGATCAAACGCTTGTCGGCCACGCCCGGCCTGGCTGAGTGCGGGACGTTAGACTTGGGCTACATCGAGGTGCCCGAATTCGGCCTCGCGGACGGCGCGCGACCGGAGGACGTGCGGTTCGAACTCGGCTACGACGAGGAGGGCATCGCCGCGTGGCCGACATTCAAGCAGTTGCTCGACCAGGGCGTCATCCGGACAGGCACGAAGTTTCAGATCGCCATCCCGACCGCACTTGCCGTTGTCGGCGTGTTCATCCGTGCCGAAGACCGCAGCACCCTCGTCCCCGAGTACGAGAAGCGATTGGCGGTGGAGATCGCCAACATCGCCGAAAAGCTGCCGACCGACGACATCGCACTTCAGTGGGACGTCGCCGTCGAGTTCGGATTGCTCGAGGGCGCATTCGGCCCGATGCCGCTGCCCAAGGAGGTGATTCTCGATGAGATCGTCCGCATGTCGAGCTACGTGCCGGAGTCGATCGAGATGGGCTACCACCTGTGTTATGGCTCAGCCCCGACTGGGGCAGACGGAAGGGGTCGCCATTTCGTCGAACCTGGGGACACCAGCCTCCTGGTCGAGGTCGCCAACGCGATCTCGCAGCGCGCCGTTCGGCCGATTTCCTGGATCCATCTGCCCGTCCCTATTGCGCGGGACGACGACGCATACTTCCAGCCGCTCGACCGCTTGCTGCTGCGTCCTGAGACGACCCTGTATCTAGGGCTGCTGCACGAGCAAGACGGCGCCGAGGGCGCACAACGGCGCATCGCGACAGCTGCGCGGCACGTGAGCGACTTCGGCGTGGGAACGGAATGCGGCATGTTGAGTGAGCCGCGCGACCGCATCCCGTATCTGCTTCGGCTGCACCGCGACGTGTCGGTGCCAGAGCCGGCTCGCCCCTGAGCGCAGGCGCGGATCCCAGTCGGCGAAGACTCGTTCCAGGGCACCGGCACGCCGGTGCCCTGGCGAACGCGCTTGTCTCCTGGCGCGTGCAGTTGGATGAGGTGCGCGGCGACGTGGGCCCTCAACCGAGACTGGACATTGCGCTGTCGGCCCTCACAATTCGACGCCGCAGCGAGATTCCGCGCTGGACCCGAGTTGGGTCAATCCAGTGCGCACACGATGACCGTCGGTAGTCGCCTTGGAACGGGCGAGGTGTCCGAATGCTCACTCGTGGCGCACAATTCGCGCCCCTCCTCCGCGTGGCGACTTGACATCCTGGGAGACTGGACCGGCGACGCTCTCGCATTTGGCTGGGGCTCCAGCTCAGCCGGCCGGGCGCTCTTGATACCGTACGGGCGTCTAACTGGTACCCCGGTGGGGTTATCGAGATACCAGTCATGCGCATTTGGAAGTTGCACCGGACGACCGCCAATTCCGAATCCGTGGGCGATCATGTGGTTCCGAATGACCTCGATTCGGCGCGCAAACTCCAGCCGTCGCCACGGCGAAGCTGCAGATCAGGGTCGAGGCGGGCTGGCTCGTCCGCCGCGCCCACTGCACCGTCAATCCGGCAACCTGCTATGCGAAATTCCCTGCCGCGCAGGAACTATCTACGGAGAAGAACCGACGAACGCGCGGCCGCAAACACCACCGCCCGGCCCGCGATAGGCACATCCGCCAGCCGACGCCGATACCGGGAATGAACACGCGCCGACTCGCTTCCGCACCGCGGACAACTCTCTGCCGGCGCGGTTAGCCGCTTAGGTCGTTACAACATCCTGCTCGCTCCGGACATAAGTTACGACCAGATCATCACAGTGCGGCAACAACGTTCGAGCCACACCACCAAACCATGCCAGCCACCATCACCCACCGGACCCAGGACACACGGCAACTCGCCGAACAGCAACATCACGAAGAAGTTTGCGGCAGAGCTCCAGCACATATCCGGGCCGGGAGCCGCTGCACCCGCCACGCGATGCGGCGGGCCACCGTGCCCGGCGTATGCGTGGCGTGATCCGGGATCGTCTGCGGCCGCCCGGGGAGGCAGTGCCCGACTTGTCGGGTTGGGCACCACCGGGTTTCGGTGCCCGGCCCGGTCAGCCGAGGGTGATGAGCCGCGCGGGCAGCGACTCGAGGCCGCGCAGAATCGGCGGATCGGCCCGGACGATACTTTCGCCGACATATTCGTTGAACTGCTTGTGCCGGAACTCGTCTGGTCGCCGCCGTGGCCGACGGTGGCGGGTGCAAGACTCCGGACCTGCGCGATATGCGGTCGATTACCGCACACACACGACTGTGGTTTCAGTCACAAGGAAGCGGCAACGGTATTCCGCTGTGCAGAAAATGAAAGTTACTCGGGTGAATATCGTGACCGGGCCCGCCGCGAATGCCAGCACACACTCCTCGACAGGCGACAGCGCTGCGCGGTCAGGCGTCCACCAAGGTGAGCCGCCGGGAGATGTCGGCCGCCGTGTCGCGGACCGCCACCTCTAGGGCATTGAGTTCGCCAGTGGGAACGCCGCTGTCGGCCATGGTCACCTCCAGCCGATCGAGGGTGGTCGCCAGTCGTGTAAAGCTTCCAAGCCTCGGTGACCAATGGCGCCAGTTCTGTTCCGTGTTCTTGCGGGGCGAGCGCACGGCTAGCCCCGCAAGCAGGATCACGAACTGGACGGCCGGACTGGCGGCCACGTGTCCTCGGGCCGGATGAGCGTTAGCCCGAAGGCGCGGCCTGCGGCTTCGGGATCGAAGGATGGTATCGGGTTCGCGAGCACGTCTACGACGGTCGCGGGTGGTCCCGGCAGGGCAGCGGCCTGGTCGACTGATAGGTGTTGAACCGGTACAACTTTCCCGTTCACCATCTCGACCATGTCGGTGATCGTGAGATCGCTGGGGCCGACGAGATCGTAGGTGCCGGCTTCGCCGATGCCGCGCGCGGCGTTGATGATGGCGTCGATCACGTTGGATGCGTGGATCGGGCGGAACCGCTGAGTCCCGTCACCGATGACCCGTACTGGCGCACCCGAATCCGGTTGGCGAAGCATCAGCTCGAACGGACTGGGTGTCTCGACTCCACGCATGATCGGGTGAATACGGAAGATCACGCTGTCGGGGATTTTCCTGACCAAGTTCTCGGCTTTGCCCTTCGTCTTGATGTACCAGTTGTCATGCTCGGCGTCCGCGCCCACGTACGAAAGGTAGACCAGCCGGGCCGCCGGGTTGATCGACTCGACGACTCGACGGGTGGAGGCAACATTGGCCGCGTGGTAACTGTCCAGGTCAGCAGCAGCGAAGACACCGCTGAGATGGACGACCATGGATGCGTCCGCGATGGCCTCGGTGGCCTGCAGCGATCGCGTCCAGTCCGAGATGACCTCGGCTGCGGGCAATTCCACAGGCGTCCGGACAAGTGCGATCACGCGCGCTCCGGAATTTGCCAGGCGGTTGAGCAAACCTCGTCCGGTCAGACTATTGGCGCCAGTCACGACGATGGTACGGGGAGCATTCAACATTGATGACCTCTTTCGAAACCGTGTGTAGTGCGCGGTACTTGCGAGTGCCATTCGCCGCGCACAATCGCGAATGCTCTTGATGGGCAACGGTGCGCAGCCTGCCTGCGAGACGCCGACTACGACGATCCGAAGCGCGCTCGTGGAAGCTTTACTGAGCTCGAAGGCCGAGGGCTACTACGGGACACGCATGTACGGCAGCATCGGCCATTGACTTCTGGGGCGCCGGGATCTCGGCGACTTCGATGACCGGCTCGTCGTATTCATCGAGGGTGGATCAGATCCGGTGCGACTTGCTGGCACATGCCGTAGCCCTCGCAACGGTCATATCGACGGACAAACGGTGGGATTGATGCCGCGCCATGACGATTCCTAACAATGCAGTGCATCGATCCGCCAACTGCGAGATCGGCTCGTTCCTCGGCCTTCCGCACCTGTCACCGGGTGCGTCGCCCCACCACGGCGTTATAATCGGTGATGTCGGTGAGAGTCCTTCCGTCCTCGCTGAATTCGAGTAGCACGTGGTGGAACAGCCGAATGCGGTGGTCGGCCCAGAGTCCCTGGACCGGTTCGATGCGATACAAGACCTGCTTGCCCTGGTCGGGGGCCTTGATGTTCTCGTACAGCGAGGTGTCGCTGGCCCAGGGAAACTGCTCGAGGCTGATCTGTGCGACGTGCTGGATCTCCTGAGGATCGGTCACTAGGACCGCGCGTCCCTGGATCTGGACCCACCGCGTGTTCCGCCGGTCGTAATAGCCCTCGGGTGGTAGGTGGCCGATCGTGTAGCTGACGTTGGGGTTCTGTTGCATCTGGCCGTGTTTGCGGGTGTGGGTGAAGGTGTGCATGTAGGCGATGAGCCCATCACCGGCAAGATGCATCTGCGAGGCCGATGGGTGGCCTTCGGAGTCGATCGTCGCCAGGGCCGCGACCTCTTCGGTGCGCAACAGCTCAATGATCTCCTGCTGGATCTCGGTGACGGTCGGTTCGGGTTTGGGCATCGTCGCTCCGTACTAGCTTGTGCCGGAACTCGTCTGGTCGCCGCCATGGCCGACGGCGGCGGGCGCAAGACTCCGGACCTGCGCGATATGCGGTCGATTACCGCACACACACGACTGTGGTTTCAGTCACAAGGAAGCGGCAACGGTATTCCGCTGTGCAGAAAGTGAACGTTACTCGGGTGAAAGCGATGATCGCGCCGCCGCGATCTCTTACATGCCTGTGGGAGCACGTCACCCGCATCGCTGGCGCGGCGACGTTGACAACGGCGCAGACGGATTCGATCGCCTTCCGGATCGGCGTGGCTACATCGAGAGAATGGGCTCATCGAGTTTTCCTGGGACACGGCGATGCCGTGCCTGCGATCGGCGTCAGTCGGGTTCGCAGATCATCGAGAAGCGTGCGTCAGCGTAGTTGCGGAGACATTGGCGGCGTCAGCCACCTCTTTGAGGCTCGCCGCGTCGTAACCGCGTCCCAGGAACAGTCGCAGCGCAGCATCGGCCAGCGCCCGTCTGATTTGTGCCTTCTTACGTCCGCGAAGTCCGCTCATGAAACCTGGCTCGGAGTATTTGCGTCCTCGCCACGCGACGCCGCGGCGCATGGCGTCATTGGCGATCGATCCGAGGGCGCCTGCCCCCGACTTCGGCGAGGTGAGACTGTCACAGTCGATCGAGATGGCTGTATGACTCGACTTACGAGGTGCTGCCACAGCAATGAATTCGCCGTGGCAGCACGCCATTGCCGCTCCATACGCTCGGAGGGTTCGTTTGCCCGCTGTGTTGGGAACGTCCAGTGGCACAGCATGTTCGAGCGCGGCAACCTCGGTGCCAGTAGGCCCTAGGTTTTTCAAGAGCCCGCAATGCATATCCTGGTGCACCGGCGCCAGGCCCGCCTGGTGGATCGGCACGACGATCCGTGGCGACAACTGCCGCAGGTAGTCGATGCCCTCTCCAATCTTCATCCACGGACCGCCGATCGGAAGAAGTAGAACCTCGATGCCTGCGCTTACGTTGTCGAAGACATCGCCTGGGTGCAGCAAGCTGCCGTTGATCAAGTACCCGTTATTCGCGGATGCCGGCAGGTCCGGGTGGATGCAAGCGTGCTCGCCGCCACCGGTGGCTTCTATATGGAGGCCCCGCAGCGACAACTTGTCGCCGGGGGTTACGACATGAATTCTTTCTCGTGCGATACCTGTTTCATCGCCGAGGGCGGTCATACTGAGACCGGTCTGATCGACTGGCTACTAATCGGGCCGGAACCTGTTCGGCAGCACCGACTCTCGCTAGACCAGATGGTGCTGGAGGTGTTTGCCGAGCATACCGACCGTCGCGGCCGTTGAAGAAGATGATTATCGAGCGGACGCGTTGTCGTCTGATTCGGTCCGGGCGTGGTGACCGACGCATTGGATGGGCTGGTGCGGCCTGCTTTAGGTATAGAGCCATCCGCGGTGAGTCGATGTCAGGTGTCGATGGCTGGGGATTGGTTGGGAATACTGGGGTTCGAGTGGTCGGCACGTTGCAGTCGTTCGGCGCCGGTGTAGATGTTCATCGAAGTGCCGCGGAGGAAGCCGACGAGTGTCAGGCCGTGACTGGCGGCAAGGTCGACGGCGAGCGCTGATGGGGCGGAAACCGCTGCGAGCAGGGGGATCCCCGCCATGACTGCTTTCTGGGCGAGCTCGAAGGATGCCCGGCCGCTCACCATGAGGATTGTCTGGCGCAACGGGAGAAGGCCCGACCGCAGTGCATGCCCGATCACTTTGTCCACCGCGTTGTGACGCCCTACGTCTTCTCGTAGACAGAGCAGTTCGCCATCGGCGGTGAACAACCCGGCCGCGTGTAGCCCGCCTGTGCGGTCGAATACCCGCTGGGCAGCGCGGAGTTGGTCGGGCAGCGTCGCCAGCATGTCCGGAGAAATGCGCATAGGGTCATCGCCGACCGTCCATGTCGCGGTGGTCCGGACGGCCTCCAGGCTGGCTTTCCCGCACAGCCCGCACGATGAGGTGGTGTAGAAGTTGCGCTCCAGCGATGCGTCAGAAGGGTTCACCTCTGGCGCGAGCACAACCTCGACCATGTTGTAGGTGTTGCTGGCGTCGGCGGTGGCACCTGCGCAGTAGCGAATGCCGGTCACCTGATCTGCGGCGTGTACTACGCCCTCGCTCACCAGAAATCCTGCCGCGAGGTCGAAATCGTGGCCTGGTGTTCGCATCGTCACGGTCAGCGGACGCCCGCTGACCCTGATCTCCATCGGCTCCTCGGCTACCAGCGTGTCCGGACGGCGCGAGGATCGGCCATCGCGGATGTGTAGGACCGGCCGTCGCGTGGTCACGCGTCCCATTGTTGTACTCCCAGTTTCCTACTCTGACAGCGCAATACCGATCAGTCCGCGGGATTCGCGAGAAGGCTGGCAGCGGCCGCGACGTGGGGATCGCATGTCTCGCCGGCTCGCGCCACCTGGTCGAGCAGCTGTGCGCGCATCCGTGGGTCCCAGAATCTGCGGATATGTTCGACGATCACCGCGGCCGCCGCGTCAGGGGTGACGTGCCGGAATTGGGCTGCGATGTCGGTGGCGAGCCTCATGGCTGGGGCGGCACTCATCGTCCTACTGCTCCCTCGGTGGGGACCAGGTCGCCGGAGCGGCTACCCCGTGCGGCGGCATCCACCCCTGGGCGCAGTGTGACCTGGACCGCGGTGACCTTGTACTCGGGGCAGTTGGTGGCCCAGTCGGAGTTGTCGGTAGTGACGACGTTGGCTCCGGTCATGGGGTAGTGGAACGTCGTGTACACCACCCCCGGAGGCATTCGATCCGAGAGCACTGCGTGCAGCGTGGTGGTGCCCACCCTGCTGGACAGCGACACCTCGGCGCCGTCGGTGATGCCCCGGCCTTCCGCGTCATGCGGATGGATCTCCAACACATCCTCCTTGTGCCAGAAGACATTTGGGGTACGACGCGTTTGTGCCCCCACGTTGTACTGGCTGAGGATCCGGCCGGTGGTCAGGATCAGCGGGAACTTGCGACTGGTGCGCTCGGTAGTCGGGACGAAGATGGTGGGAACGAATTGACCCTTGCCCCTGGTGAATTCGTCGACATGCATGATCGGCGTTCCCTCGGGCGCGGTGTCGTTGCATGGCCACTGGACACTCCCGAGCTCGTCCAGCTTGTCGAAGGACACACCGGCGAATGTCGGTGTGAGCGAGGCGATCTCGTCCATGATCTGGTTCGGGCGCTCGTAGGACATGGGGTAGCCCATGGCTGTGGCGATCTCGCAAGGAATCTGCCATTCGTGCTTGCCGGTCCGAGGCGACATGACAGGGCGCACTCGGTTGATCCGGCGCTCGGCGTTGGTGAAGGTGCCGTTCTTCTCCAGGAACGAGGTTCCCGGCAGGAAGACATGAGCGAATTTCGCTGTCTCGTTGAGGAAGAGGTCCTGCACGACGAGTAGGTCGAGCGCTGTCAGTGCCGCTGCGACGTGGCTCGTGTTCGGGTCGGACTGGGCGATGTCCTCACCTTGGACGTACAGTCCGCGGAAGGAGCCGTCGATGGCCGAGTCGAACATGTTCGGGATGCGCAGACCGGGTTCGGCCAGTAGTGGCCGCTGCCAGAGGG
>NZ_BDBY01000175.1 GCF_001613225.1 Nocardia pseudovaccinii NBRC 100343 | reverse complement strand
TGTTCCCGGTGGCCATGGCAAGGTTGGCCATGCCCATGACCATTGTCGAGCCCTGGCTGTGTTCGGTCACGCCCAGGCCGTAGTAGATCGCCGCATTGCCGCCGGTCGCATAGAGTCGCGCGACCGCTCGCAATTGGTGGGCGGGCACGCCGGTGATGGGTTCGACCGCTTCGGGGCTGTGCTCGGGTTGGGCGATGAACTCCGCCCATTGATCGAATCCTTCGCATCGGGCGTCCACGAAGTCGCGGTCGACCAGGCCCTCGGTAACCACCACGTGCGCGAGTGCATTGACGACCGCGACGTTGCTGCCCGGACTGAGCTGGAGGTGGTGGGCAGCCTCGATGTGCGGAGACCGGACCAGATCGACGCGGCGGGGGTCGATGACGACCAGTTGAGCGCCCTCGCGGAGTCGCCGTTTCATCCGTGCGGCGAAAACTGGATGTCCGTCGGTGGGATTCGCGCCGATCACCAGGATCACGTCGGCCTTGGCGACCGATCGGAAATCCTGGGTCCCGGCCGATTCACCGAATGTCTGCTTGAGGCCGTATCCAGTGGGGGAGTGGCACACTCGCGCGCACGTGTCGATGTTGTTGTTGCCGAACCCCGCCCGCACCATCTTCTGCACGACGTAGACCTCTTCGTTGGTGCAGCGTGACGAGGTGATCCCGCCGACGGCCCCGGCCCCGTATCGTTGCTGGATATCGCGCATCCGATCGGCGACATAAGCGATCGCGGTGTCCCAGTCCACCACGCGCCACTCGTCGGTGATCCGTTCCCGGATCATCGGCTCGAGCACACGGTCGGGGTGGGTGGCATAGCCGAATGCGAAGCGGCCCTTGACACATGCGTGTCCCTCGTTGGCGCCGCCGTTCTTGTCGGGAACCATCCGGACGAGCTCGTCGCCGCGCAGTTCTGCCTTGAACGAGCACCCCACACCGCAGTACGCGCACGTTGTCAGCACCGTTCGAGTCGGGATGCCCAACTCGACAACTGATTTCTCTTGCAGGGTCGAGGTCGGGCAGGCCTGGACGCACGCGCCACAGGACACGCATTCGGAGTCCGCGAATGTTTCTCCCGCGCCCGCGGATACCTTGGAATCGAAACCCCGTCCCTCGATGGTGAGGGCGAATGTGCCCTGGATATCTCCGCAGGCGCGGACACATCGGGAGCAGGAAATGCACTTCGATGGATCGAAGTCGAAATATGGGTTGCTGCGGTCTTTCTGGAGGTCGAGGTGGTTCTGGCCCTCGTATCCGTAGCGCACTTGGCGCAGACCGACCACACCTGCCATGTCCTGTAGCTCGCAGTCGCCATTGGCCGGACAGGTCAGGCAGTCCAGCGGATGGTCGGAGATGTAGAGCTCCATCACGCCTTGGCGCAGCTTGGCCAGCCGCGGTGTCTGGGTGCGCACCTGCATCCCGTCGGCTACCGGGGTGGTGCACGAGGCCGGCGTTCCGCGTCGCCCGTCGATTTCCACCAGACACATGCGGCACGAACCGAACGCGTCGAGGCTATCGGTGGCACACAGTTTCGGAACGTCGACTCCCGCGAGCGCGGCTGCGCGAAGCACCGAGGTGCCCTCGCCAACCGTGACGGGCAGCCCGTCGATCTCGACTGTCACCGCGTTGGCATCGGATGGCGGAGCCGGTGTCCCGAGATCGTAATCCTTGAACAGTGTCATCGCTTCTCCTTCTGGCGAGCGGTGAAGTCCTCCGAAAAGTGCAGCAGCGCACTACGAACCGGATTCGGTGTGAGTCCGCCCATCGCGCACAATGAGCCCTCGGTCATCAGCTCGCACAGGTCGTTGAGCAAGGCGAGGTTCCCGTCGGGATCCTCACCGCCGACGATGCGATCGATCACCTCGACGCCGCGTACGGAGCCCACCCGGCACGGGGTGCACTTACCGCAGGACTCTTCGGCGCAGAACTCCATCGCGAACCGCGCCATCGCGGCCATATCCACGGTGTCGTCGAATACCACGATGCCGCCGTGGCCCAGCATCGCCCCGGCTGCACTGAATGCCTCGTAATCCATCGGAAGGTCCAGTTGCGAACTGGGAATATAGGCGCCGAGTGGTCCGCCGACCTGGACGGCGCGCACTGGACGTCCGGAGCCGGTGCCGCCGCCGTATTCGTTGACCAGATCGGCCAGTGAGATGCCGAAGGCGGTTTCGAACACTCCGCCGCGGGCGATATTGCCGGCCAGTTGGAACACCTGGGTTCCGCGTGAACGCTCGACTCCCAGCTCGGCATATGCCTTGCCACCGTCGGCGAGGATGGCGGGCACGCTGACCAGTGTCAGTACGTTGTTGACCACCGTGGGCTTGCCGAAGAGCCCGGTCAGGGCCGGGATCGGTGGTTTGGCTCTGACCATGCCGCGCTTGCCCTCCAAGCTCTCCAGCATGGAGGTCTCTTCGCCGCAGATATAGGCGCCGCCGCCCAACCGCAGCTGGATGTCGAAGCTGAAGCCGGAGCCCAGGATGTTCTCGCCGAGCCATCCTCGAGCGCGGGCGATTTCGAGCGCATCACCGATCACGGACGCCGCGTCTGGATACTCAGAACGCAGATAGATATACCCTTCTGCGGCACCGACCGCGTATCCGGCGATAATCATGCCTTCGAGGAGACTGAATGGGTCGCCCTCGAGCACTATCCGGTCGGCGAAGGTGCCGCTGTCGCCCTCATCGGCGTTGCAGCACACGAATTTCAGGTCACCGTCAGCGTCGGCAGCGGTCTTCCATTTGATACCCGCCGGAAAGCCGGCGCCGCCTCGGCCACGAAGACCGGAAGCGGTCATTTCCGCCACCACCTCGGCGGGGCCGAGTTCGAAGGCGCGGCGAAGTCCAGCCAAACCGCCATGGCTCACATAATCGTCGGGAGACAACGGATCGGTGACCCCGACACGGGCCAGGCACAGCCGGTGTTGATCGCGCATCCAGGGGAGTTCGGCCACGAGACCGAGATATCGGTCGTTCGCGGCTCCATCGAGCATGCCGTGCGTGATCAGGTCGGCCACTTCCGCGGCTCGAATCGGCCCATAGCCGACGCGGCCGTGTTCGGTTTCGATCTCGACCAGCGGCTCCAGCCAAAGCATTCCGCGGGTTCCAGTGCGCACCAGCCTGATTGCGCGGCCCGCGGCGGAGGCCGCATGTTCGACGGCGCAGGCAACCTCGTCTGCCCCGACCGATCTCGCAGCCGAATCCCGGGGCACATAGACCGTGATCATGATCGCCCCGTCCGGACGATGTCGATGACCTGGTCCCGATCCAGGCGCCCGTATAAGCGCCCGTCGATCTGCGCGGCAGGGCCGAGGGCGCAGTTTCCCAGGCAGAACACTTGATCGAGGGTGGTCGAACCATCGGTCGTCGTCTGACCGACCTTTATGCCGAGTGCTTGCTCCAGAGCGTTGACCAATAGCTCGGAACCCATCGCTTGACACGCCTCGGCGCGGCATATCCGCAGTGTCTTGCGGCCTGGTGGTTCGGATCGGAAATCCCGATAAAACGTGACAACCCCGTGTACGTCGGCGCGCGAAAGGTTCAGTTCCGCGGCCACCAACGGCACCACGTCGGGATCTATGTACCCCAGGCGATCCTGAATCTCGCGCAGTACCACCAGGAGTGGGCCGCGCAGGTGTCGATGAGAATCTACGACGGAGCGGACCAGCTCCGGCAGATCCGTAGTGGCTCTGTTCATGAATCGCTCCACGCTTCTCGTCTCGTGGGCAAAACTAGGATCAGCCGTGATCTGCGTCAAATATCAAATTTGGATTTCATGATAAATTCTATTTATCAAAGGAGTCGGCTGGCCACCGGGATGCGGCTGTTTCAGGCCGAATCGCAGATCACAGTCGGTGATCAACTGCTCGTTCCAGTTCACTGCTGACGTCGACCTCGGTCGCAGTCTCGACCAGCGACCGGGCAAGCATCGACTCCCGCCCGCCGGCGGCCAGAACCAGACCGACATGGAACGCCCTTTTCGGCGGCGGCATGGGCATGATCCGGGCGCCCTCCGGCACCTCGTAGCCGTGGAGCCAGGCATGCGGAATGATGCTGGACAACTCCATGGACGCGACATGCTCATATATCGCCGAGACGGTGTCGGTTTCGACTACCGGCGTGGCTTCCACTCCGGCCTCGGCGAAGTGCCCGTCGATAATCCGTCGGTTCTGCATAGCTGGTGTCAACAGGCACAGCGGCACCGAGGTGGCTTCGGCCCAACTGATCGAAGCACGTCCGGTGAACTCACCGGCGCGAGGCGTGAGGAACAGATAGCGTTCGCGATAGAGCGGGACAACCCGAACGTTGCCCAGCGGTTCTCCATCGATGTAAGTCATCCCAACGTCGATGTCGAAACTATCGAGCCGCGACACGATTTCCCGCGACGACATCGACTCCAAGCAGAACCGAACCATCGGGTGTCGCTTGTACAGGGGAGTGGTCAATAGCGATGCGACGGTCAGGGCCGTGGGAATCGCTCCGATGCGCAGCACCCCGGACAACCCGGCTCGCATACCGGCGAGTTCGTGGCGCAGCGCCTCCTGCTCAGCGATCATGCGCTGTGCCCATTTCAGCACCTGCGTACCCTCGGGGGTGAACCCCTCGAACCGCTTTCCACGCTGGACGATTTGGACGTGGAGTTCGTCCTCGAGCTTTCGGATTCCGGCCGACAAGGCAGGCTGAGAAACGTGGCAAGCTTCTGCCGCGCGGCCGAAATGTCCCTCGCGTGCCAGGGCATTGAGATATTCGAGCTGTCGCAGCAGCATGCCGTCATGGATACCAGACGGTGCGCCCAGGCAGATGGACGCACCCGGAACGTCACTGAAGCAGCAGACATCTCCAGCCCTGGAGCGGACGCGGCGTGGCGTGGTCGTAGTCCGGGCCCGTTGCCGTTGGTGAGGAACCTCGACACCGTCGGTGTCGCCACCGAAAACGCCCTCGGCGGGTGAATCCCTTGCTGACCAGCCCGCGCACCTTGTTGTGCCGCTCGCCGTCCATACCGAGCAAGCACAGCGTCGCCTCGATGATCTCCTCGGGCAGGTTCGAAGTTGCACGCCCTTACTGGAGATCAGCACTTCGTTGTTCTGGTAGGGGCACGTTGTTCGAGACGATGCCCCCGAGGTCATCGAGAACTCACAGTCCATCATCGCCATGGACGCACTGCGCCACACCAAGATTCGCAAACTGGTCAGCTCCACCTTTACCCCGAAACAGGTCCAGCGGATCGACGACCAGATCAAAGCGAATGCCAAGACGATCCTGCAGGAACTCGCCGTGGCGGGCAGCGGTGTCGACTTCGTCGAGCACTGCGCGAGGAAACTGCCGCTGCGCACACCGTCAGACTTGGTACGCGCCGGGGAGCGACGCAGGGACGGTGCCGCGATGATGCGGAAGAGCGGCGCGAACACACCCGCTGCTCTTGAGCATCATCGCTGGCCCCGCAGCTTTCGGTGTGACCGCTGTGGTCGGCTACAACGCCAGTTCAGGATGCGTTCCACTGGCGGAAGATGGCCGGCAGTGGTGTGGTGGGGTGTTCGATCAGAGTGGCGAGGTCGCTGGTTGTGGTGCCGAGCAGCCCCGCGCGCAAGTTGGCGTTGAGTGCGACTAGGAATCCGGCCGTGTCCGCCGGCATACCGCCCGACTGCAGTTGCTGTGCGTAGGTCTCGTCCTCGACGGCGATGTACTCGACATCGTGGCCAAGAACCTCGGCGGCGCTGGCAGCGAATTCGTGGTAGTTCCAGGCGCTGTCGCCGGACAGCTCATAGATGGTGCCGTCGTGCTTGTCCTTCTCGGCGAGGACGACGGCTGCGGCCTCTGCGAGGTCGCCGCGGGTGGCCGTGGCGATCCGCCCATCGCCGAGGTTGGACACGATCTTCCCGGTTGTGGCGGCGGCGGTGAAGTCCTGCTGGTGGTTTTCGGTGTACCACGCGTTACGCAACATCGTGTATGCCAGGCCGGAGGCCACGAGGTATTCCTCGGTGGCCTTGTGTTCGGCGGCGATGAGCAGTCCGGGAGCGGCGGCGTTCAACACGCTCGTATAGGCGACGCGCCGCACGCCGGCGCGTGTTGCCGCGTCGATGGTGGACTTGTGCTGTTCGAGCCGCCTGCCCACTTCGCTGCCGGAGATGAGCAGCAGCTCGCTGACGCCAGATAGAGCTGATTCGATGGATTGCTGAGCGTTCATGTCCGCGGCCACTGCCTGGAAGCCTTGTTCGCGGATCTCGTGGAGTGCTGTGGCGTTGCGGCCGATGGCGATGACGTCAGATGCCAGCACTCCGCGAGCGACGAGAGCATCGAGCGTGTCGCGACCGAGCTGGCCAGTGGCGCCGATGACAGCGAAAGTCATGAGAGACCTTTCTGTGGGGATGAGGTGTGTTCGCTTGCGACGACGACCGAGCGTTCAGAGTTCGCGTCGACCCGATCACACAAAGTTGACCCATGGGTCAAATTATTTTTAGACTAACATGACCTCAGGGTCAAGTTCTGCTGCGAAGGGGATGAGGGATCCGATGTCCGAGGACGAGCACTCGGTGAGGCTGCGGGCTGACGCCGCCCGCAACACCGAGCAGATCCGCACAGCGGCAATTGATGCGTTCCGGCAGCGTGGGCTCGGAGTGCCGCTGAAGGAGATCGCGACTGCCGCGTCGGTGAGTAAGGCCACCATCTACAACCGATTCGAGGGCCGCGACGGCCTCGTCGACGCGGTCATCGACGAGTTGATCGCTCCGGAATTCTTCGGGGCGATCAGCCGGGCCCGTGGCTGCGCCGACCCGTGGGCAGGCATCTGCAGCTACGTTCGTGACCATCGGGACCTGCAATACCGTGAGCCGGTCTTTCTCGACATAATCCTCGCGGACTATCCGAACTCTCCCCGGTTCACCGCCATGTGCGACGCGGCGATGGATATTGCGAAGACGCTGGTCGCCGAGGGACATCGTGCCGGTGTCGTTCGTGGTGACTTCACCGTCGAGGATTTCCACTACGCCACCGTGTCGAACGCGCTCATGCTGCGTCACTGGCCCACCCAGGCTCGTGACGACTACGACCGCCGGACCCGGTTCTTCCTCGAAAGCCTGCGCACTGTGGTGGAAGATGGCGAGAACTGATCAACGCATTTCTTGCACGTCACCGCACAGAGCCTGGGTGATGAGACTCCAGTTCTTCAGCGCAAACGCAGTCCTCGCCAACACCGACTGGGCGTGCCCTCACAGTTCAGGAGTTCCGGACGTTTCCGGCCGCAGCCTGCCGGGTCGCGCTGGGTACTTCGTAGGTCTCACCTTCACCAGAAATGGGTGCGGTGGACCGGTGCTGACGCCTGGGTGATGTCGGGTGAGCTGACCCTGCACGGGCAGTGTTGCTCGGTCGATCTCGAGGTGTGGCCCATGGTGGGTTCGGAGCGGATCCATGGGGTGGTGTGCGCGCTGTGTTCCACCCCGAAACACTCTTGCACCGCAATGATTTCGCGATCGATTACCGTGCGGTCGTTCGCGCGGGAGTGGCCGCCGTTGTCGTGTGACAGCCGCCGTCGGCAAGCAGAGCCCCCCAACCACGCAGCAAATAGTTGGCTAATCAGCGCGGACATAGTGGCACGACGCCCCCGCAAAACCCGGCCAAAGAACACCTGATCACGGTGCGGGCTGTATTCCCACCGCGACTGAGTTGAAGCCAGTGAAGCGTCCCGGGAGATCGGCACCCGGACAGCCATGCCGCAGGGCGGCGACATCCTGGCCTGATCCACGCTTACCGGGCGGGCGGAGTGACTTCGTGTAGCGCGGGCAACCAGTGGTCGGTTGCCGGCCGGGTGAGCCAGCCGTGTCCGCGGGCGATCTCGTGAATAGCGCCGACTGCGCGCCGCCGCCGTGCCGGCATCCGACCGGAAGACCGCCATACCACCGACACCGGACATAGCGGTACCGGAGCCTCGATCGGACGGCTGACGATGCCCTCGAGCAGCGGAGCCCCCAGTGGCGCGAACGCGGGAGCATGGTAGGCCAGGACCGCCGCGTTGGCCGAATCGCGGCCGTGGCCGTGCAGCCGCCAGCCGACCCGCAGGCCGAACGCCCCTGCCGCCGCCTCGTTCCATGCCTGCCAGTCGACGGCCTCTTCGGCCGTATGAATGATCAGGGGATGCGCGATGAGATCGCGCATCCGAACCGCGTCGAGAGTAGCCAGGGGGTGAGCGGCCGGCACGACGACTCCGATCGGCTCCCACCGCACGAGTTCCTGGCTGAGGGTGGCGGGGAGCGGCTTGCCGAGTCCCTCGACCCAGCCGAACGCCAGGTCGACGCGGCCGTCGACGACGGCGGAGAGCGTGGCCGCCAGGCCGTGTCCCTGGACCACCTCCAGGAGGACGTCGGGCAGCTTGGGACGCAGCTCGCGAGCGACGATGCCGGCGGTGAGGCCTTCGGTGATTACGTCGACTCGCAGCGGCAGCGGGGTGCCGTGCAGTTCGGCGAAGAGTTCGTTGGCCTCGTCGAGCAGTTTGCGGCCGTGGGCGATGAAGACCGAACCAGCCGGGGTGAGTTCGACATGCCGCCGGTCGCGTTCGAACAACGTCACGCCCAGCCTGTCTTCCAAATGGCTGATCTGCGCAGACAGCGTCTGCTGGGCGATGTGGAGGCGGGCTGCCGCGCGCGCAAAGTGCAACTCGTCCGCAAGGAAGACCGCGTATCGAACCAGCCTCAGGTCGAGATCCACGGCAGGTAACAGTAAGTGAGTTTTGGCAACTGCTCAACAGCGCCGCTCCCGGTGGTTCGGCGCGCCACAACCTGCTGATCCAACTTCCCCGTGACAGGAGACGGCTGTTAGGCGCCGACATTGAGTGTTGGACCCCGCGCCGGCACCGCAGGTGCAATGTGAGTATGGCTTCACCACAAGGACATCACAGCGTGACGTGGGCGTTGGCGACGGTCAGCACCCCCGGCCGCGAGACCTTCTGCGCCGCACTCATCGGCGCGGAGGTGCGCGAGGCGCCACCGCTGCAGGATTATCCCGGTCTGTTCGAGGCGCTGCAGGACTGGGACACGGTGGCCGACAGGCTGCGCGGCTACGATCCAAACGGCGGCCGCCGAATCGCCGATGCGCAAGTGCTGGCGCCCGTCCGGTATCCGAGGACCGTGTTCTGCTCAGGCCCAAACTTCAGGGATCATCTGGCGGAGATGTCCGGGGTCGCTCTGGACGCGGAGGTACCGATCGAACCGTTCTTCTTCCTCAAGCCCCCGACCACCACGGTGATCGGCCCGGACGACGCGATCGTCATCTCCACGGACCCGGCTGCGCAGGTGGACTGGGAGGCGGAGCTCGGCGTCGTGATCGGCAGGGGCGGCCGGGACATCCCGGTCGGACGGGCGCGCGAGCACGTCGCCGGTTACACGATCGTCAACGACATCTCAGCTCGGGGCCCCATGCATCGCGGCGGCGCCGTGCACGACGCCTTCGTCTGGGACTGGCTGTCCTCCAAGTCGCAGGACACGTTCTGTCCAACCGGTCCAGGCTTGACTCCGGAGTGGCTGGTGCCCGATCCGCAGAACCTGTCCATCCGTCTGAGCGTCAACGAGGTGGACCACCAGGCCGGCAGTACCACGCAGATGATCAACAGCGTGGACGAACTTGTCGCGGTGGCCAGCGCCGTGGTCACGCTCCAGCCAGGCGACATCATCGCGACCGGCACACCCGCCGGCGTCGGGGCCGGCAAGGGCACCTTCCTGCGTCCGGGAGACACGGTCGAAGTGGTCATCGACCGCCTCGGACGACTTCGCAACCCGGTCGTCGGGCGCGACACGGCGCACAGCTGACAAGTCGTCCGGCAGTAGCACCCCGTGTCTTGCTCGTGGAATCCGACGCCACCGCGAGGCCCCATCACGAAGGAGTTGCCGACGATGCCCGGAATCACGCATCGCTCGACCCGCCCGCCGCTGCTGAAGACGCGCTTCCTCTCGCACGGCACGCTCGAAAGCCGCGACATAGCGGCCAGCCGACGGTTCTATGAGGAAGTGCTCGGCCTGGAGGTCGTGCAACAGGCACCGGTCTCACTGTTCATCCGGCTCGGCGGTGACCACTGCTACGCGGTGGTGGAGTCCGCAGGGGGCACGGAGATGCCGCTAATGGCCCATAACGGGATCGACCTATCCAGCGAGGACGAGGTCCGGGCGGCGTACGAGCAGCTGCTGCAGGTCAAGGAGGAGTACGGCATCAGACGGCTCACGAAGCCGGTCCGGCAGCACGGCACGTTCTCGTTCTACCTGCATGACCTCGACGGCAATTGGTGGGAGATCTGCCACCTCCCGGAAGGCGGATACGCCTACCGGTTCAACCATCCCGAGACCGACCTGACCGGGCGTGAGGACCTGACCGACGACGAGATCCGCTCGCGGTACCAGAATCCGCTCGATCACATCCCCGGCGGCACGGCCGACTGAGCGATGGATGCACCCGATCCGTCAATGCCCGCCCCGGCGACCGCGCTGAGGCGCCGGGCATCGGCCCCGGAGCTGAGGGGTCGCGCACATCACCTATCGCTCCGGAAGAGAAGCTGGGACTTCTATGGGATCGCGTCTGCTGATTCGCGTTGGCTGCCGCGACGGCTTCGGCTGGGCAGAGCCCTCGTGGCGTAGGCCGCCGTCCACGGCGTGTAGGACAGATTCAGTGAGAGTTCGAGGAGTACGCCAATGAGAATCGTCGTCGATCGTGGGCTGTGCATCGCATCCGGCCTGTGCTGCGGGTTGGCCCCGGACACGCTCGAACTCGACGAGTCCGGCCTGCTGGTGGTGCTCGACGAGCAGCCCAATGCCGAGGCCGTCGAGGATGTGCGTGACGCGGTGCGCAACTGCCCGGTCCATGCACTGAGCTTGGTCGAGGACTGAGCGCGATGTCACTGCGACAAGTGACCATCGTCGGTGGCTCGGTCGCCGGGCTGGGAGTCGCGCAGGCGTTGCGGCGCCGGGGGTTCGACGGGACGATCACCGTCCTCGACGGCGACCCCGAGCCAGCGATTCAGCGCCCGGCGCTCTCGAAGCGCTTTCTGACCAACGGGCTGTCCGCGCAGGACATCCGGCTGCACGCCGATTTGGACGGGATCGATCTGCGTCTGGGCGTACGCGCCACCGGATTCAGTCTGCCGGACCGGATTCTGCGGCTGCGCCACCACGAACGGAGCTCAGATGAACTCGTACGGGTCGACGGCCTGGCGATCGCCACGGGCGCGCAGGCTCGCACGCTGCCGCTGCCGCCGCTGCGCGGCGTCCACGTGCTGCGCACGCTCGCCGATGCCGAGGCCCTGCGCGCCGAACTCTCCCGCCGTCCGCGGATCGCGATCCTCGGCGGAGGGTTCGTGGGTAGCGAGGTGGCCTCCTCCTGCCGAGCGCTCGGCCTGGAGGTGACGCTGCTCGAGGCCGAGCCTGGCCCGATGTCGCGCGTACTGGGAGCGGCGGTGGGGCAGGTGCTCGCGGCCGTGCACCGCGATCACGGCACCCACGTGATGGCGGGCGCGCGCGTCGTCGGCCTCACCGGCGAACAGCACGTGGAGGGAGTGCGGTTGGCGGACGGCCAGATCGTCTCCGCCGACGTCGTACTGATCGCGGTCGGCGCCCGACCCGCGGTCGACTGGCTCGCGGACAGCGGCCTCGACCTTGCCGACGGCGTGCGGTGCGGCGGCGACCTCACGGTCGCGGGAGGAGTGGTCGCGGTCGGGGACATCGCCAGGTGGTCGTCCTCGCGTGGCGGCGACATGCGGGTCGAGCACTGGGAGAACGCGGTGCGCCAAGCAGAGGTCGCGGCGGAGAGCCTGCTCGATCCCGGGCGGGGCCGCCGCTTCGACGCCACCACGATGGTCTGGTCCGACCAATACGACTGCAAGCTGCAACTGATCGGACACCCACAGCCCGGAGACGAGTTCTCGGTGATCGAGGGCAGCCTCGAGGAGCGCCGATTCGTCGGGCTCTACGCCGCTGGAGGACGGGTACGTGCGGCCCTTCTGTGCAACCAGCCGCACCGGATCCGCGCCTACCGCGGCATGGTCGAAAGCGCCGCGGCGCTCCCCCTGGCCGCAGGTGGAATGGAACGTGCAAGCGTGCCGGTCAAAGCCGACGCCGTTCACTGAACGGGTTGTCGACGTTCGCGTAATTCGGCTCTGGCGACGATCACGTGACGCGGGTTGGACGGTCACCCTTGACATCGATCTGCCCCTAGACACCCCATCCGCGAGGCCAGCATGGACATCACACCTTCCGATGCCCACATGCTCTGTTGTGAAATTAGAATACACTTAACATGTAGTTAAATATCAGATCCGCTCCATCGGCGAGCCCTGGCATCGGTGTGAGTGCATCTGCCGTCGATTGAGGTGGACGGGTTAGAGGACCACCGGGAGAGGAGAGCGCAGCGATGGAGGAGTACCAGTTCCGTCCGACCACGACTCAGGGCGCGGCGATGACCGTGGAAAAGAACGTGGCGATCCCGATGCGGGACGGGACGCCACTGCTCGGTGACGTGTTCCGGCCCCAGGACGACGGACCGGCCCCGGTCATCATGACACTCGGCCCCTACGGCAAGGACGTCCACTTCGCTGACTTCAATCGTGGTGTCTACGACCAGGTCGATCAGCACGGCGAGTTCGCGAACTTCGAGACGGTCAATCCCGAGTACTGGGTTCCGCACCGGTACGCGGTGATCCGACTCGATCAGCGTGGTACCGGTCGATCCCCGGGACGGATGGACTTGTTCGGCCCACAACAGAGCGAGGACTTCTACGACGCCGTCGAGTGGGCAGCCGAGCAGCCTTGGTGCTCAGGCCGGGTGGGGTTGCTGGGCATCTCCTACTACGCGATCAGCCAGTGGCAGGTCGCCGCGTTGCAGCCCCCGCACCTCTCAGCGATCGTCCCATGGGAGGGCGTCAGCGACCTATACCGCGAGTGGAGCCACCATGGAGGGATCTTCTCCAACGGGTTCACCGAGATGTGGTGGGACCGGCAGATCGGGCTGAACCAGCACAGGGGTGTCGGCAGCCGGGTACACGAGAACGGGCTGGTCGATGAGAACGTCGACCTGCGCGCGGAACACGCCGCGCACCCGCTCTTCGACGACTTCCACGCCGCGCGCATCGTGGACTTCGGCAAGATCACTGTGCCACTGCTCTCGGTAGGCAACTGGGGAGGTCACGGCCTGCACCTACGCGGCAACATCGAGGGCTACCTCGCCGCAGCGTCAACGGACAAGCGCCTGGCGGTCCACTCCGGCAGTCACTTCGCGCCCTTCTACACCGAACACGGCTACGCGATGCAGCGCAAGTTCCTCGACTACTGGCTCCACGACATCGACACCGGACTGCTAGCCGAGCCGCCCATCCAGCTCGCCATCCGCGACAGCGCCGACCAGCTCACCTGGCGCGGCGAACACGAATGGCCACTCGCCCGCACCCAGTGGACGCCGCTGCACCTGGACGCCAGCGCCGGGACGCTCAGGACCGCTGCTCCTGAGACATCGTGCACTGCAAGCTTCACCGCCGACGGGCCGGGCCTGGTCCTGTACTCCGCACCGTTCGAGGCCGAGACCGAGATTACCGGCCCCTTGAGCCTTAGCATCTGGATCGACTCCACCACCACCGATGCGGATCTGTTCGTGCAGCTCCTCAACATCGATCCCGGCGGTCAGACCCTGACCTTCACCGACGCCGCCGGCGGGCAGAATCCCTCGGTCACGCTCGGCTGGCTGCGGGCCTCCCACCGTGAACTCGACGACCAGCGCAGCATCGAGTGGCGCCCGTACCACACACACACCCGCACCGAACCGCTCGTGCCTGGCGAGCCCACCCGCCTGGACATCGAGATATGGCCGACCAGCATGGTCTTCCCCGCCGGACAACGCCTCGGGCTCGTGATCGCCGGGCACGACACCCCGGGCCTGACCGCCTTCCGGCACAACCACCCAGCCGATCGAGACCGACCCGAACTGCACGGCGTTACGACGATCCACACGGGCCCCGAGCACCCGTCACGACTGCTGCTCCCGGTCATCCCCTGACCGGACAGTCGCGCATCCCGCTGCGCCGTCCCTGCCACCGGCCGGTCGGGGACGGCGCAGCGATCAAGAGCCAAGCAATCGCCGTCCAGTCCTCGCCGATAAAGCCACGAGCCGTGTTCTGCGGGGTTCCGCCTCGCGCCGACGTGGACCGGCATACTGAGTACGGTGGGAGCTATGTCAGGACCACCTAGAGGCCGTGCCGTGACCCACGTGCCCGACACCCTGGTTCAAGCAGCACTCGAGGCAGCACGCGCCCTCGGAAGAGACGTCGCAGACGTCCCGCTGATCGAGGTTGCCCGGACAGCCAAGATCTCCAAGAGCACGCTCCTGCGCAGGCTCGGTGGTACCCGTGAAGCACTGGACGC
This sequence comes from Nocardia pseudovaccinii NBRC 100343, assembly GCF_001613225.1. Taxonomy (GTDB): domain Bacteria; phylum Actinomycetota; class Actinomycetes; order Mycobacteriales; family Mycobacteriaceae; genus Nocardia; species Nocardia pseudovaccinii. Next base: position 9,615 of record NZ_BDBY01000175.1, on the reverse strand, counting down.
CGCTGTCCGCGACATCGGCGTCGCCCTGGGTGGTCGCGCCCCCGTACGCGAACGCGCCACGACTGCGGCGGCCCAGCTCATCGACGAACGCGGACTGAGCGCCGTGACGTTGGAGGCCGTAGCGGCCAGAGCCGAATGCTCCGTCCATAGCCTCTACGCCGGATTCGGCGGACGCGACGAAATGCTACGCGCGGCCTTCGACCGCTTCGGTCCCGTGCTCGACCTTACCGACGCCACGGCCGACGAACACGCCACCTTCGAGGTGACCGTCCACCGCATCTATCGAGTCATCACCGAGACCTTCAGTAAACGACCCCGGGTCATGCCTGCGATGCTCGCCGAGATGATGGCCCGCCCCACCGATCGCACCGTCAGCACCCTGATCCAGCACACCGGCCCGCGAATGCTCGCGAGTCTTGGCGGCTGGCTCTCCGACCAAATCGCCAGCGGAAACATTCGAGACCTTCCCCTGCCCGTGCTGATGCAACAAATGATCGCGCCCGTCATCCTGCACGCCTGCCTGCGTCCAGCCGCCGGCAGCGCCGGATTCGACCTCCCCGACCCCGAAGAGAGCTGCGCGATCTTCGCCGACGCCTTTCTGCTCGGCGTCAGCACCACACGCCCGGGCCAGCGAACCAGATGAGGCCCGGGCATCGGATGTCGATCCGTCCGTCCCGGCGTTCGTAGCGTTCGACTGATTCCGGGATTCCCGCCTCGTGGGGCAAGGAACACCCCGAGCTGGCAATTCTCCACGCGCCCGGCCGTGCCAGAGGATCGCCATTGGACGCCGGCGGATTTCATGCCCTTCTTGACGAACCCCGGCTCGTCGAGGACGAGCACGGTGTTCGGACCGGTTAACGCGCCGGTCACATACTCCCGCAGCAGATCACGCAGCTCGTCAGCGCTCCAGCGGGATCGGTTCAGGAAATGCTGCAATCCACCGGGGGCGACCACCCCCGGCAGCCTCGGCAAGCTGCCAGGAATTCTTGCGCTCCACCGGTGCCAGCAGCCCTGTGTACTGGTTGGGACGGATATCAGCGGACATTGATCGGCGAACCGGCGCAGGAACCCGTGCCAGGATCGGTCGGTCTGCTCAGGCATCAGATCGGTGCGAGATGTCCACAACCACAAATGTTTCAGGTTGCGGTCCCCAGGTCGTCAGTCGACGGTCAACCGGATCAGGCTGCCTTCGATGATCGGCAGCTCGCCGTCGTGGCTGGCCGAGCGACTCAACTTTAGATATTCCGAGCCGATCTCGTGTGTGATGATGCTCCAGCGATGAAGTTGAAGGCCAGGAGGCGCGGTGGGGTTGACACGGACCGGTCGCAATACCAGCACCGCGCTGCGGGCCGACTCAACACCAGGGGTTCTCACGTCGATCGGCCGGACTCAACCCTGGGCTCGGGACCACGTGCTGAAGCCGCGGACCAGCTCGGCGTAGAACTGTTCACCCGGGACTGCGCCTGGATTCTTTCCGGTGTTGTAGAACGCGACGTTGCGGAAGGTGGCGGAGGTCGAGGAGTTGAGGTTCTTGTAGAACGCCATCTTGCCTCGGCCGAACCCGATGAAGATCCAGAACACTCCCAGCGTCGCTGAGTTCTGCAGCAGTGTTCGCACCGCCGCTTTATCGTCGGGCTCGTCTCCCACTTGGACGATGACCAATGCAGGATCAGCTGCCCCCGACTCCTGGTAGTGGTTGACCACGCAGCGCATCGCTTCGTCGACTTGCGACCAGCCCCAGTCGACCTGGGTGTGCAATTGCCCGATCCTGCCCCGGTAGTTTCCCAGACTGAGGTCCTCGACGAACGGTTCGTGCCGACCCGAGAACACCACAGGGACGGTGCCGTCGTCATCGAGGTTCGCCGCCAAAGCCAGAATTCGCTCAGCAAACGCTTGAACGGTGAACGACTCGTACAGTTCTCGCATGTCGTAGCTGTGGTCGAGAACCAAATACACCGCAGCGCGTCGGCTACCCATTCCCGCATCCGCCAGTGCCCGGTTCGCTTCGGTCGCTACCGGCAGCAACCCGGGCGCGATGTCGGTGACCTTCGCGAGCTCGGTGGGTGTCGGCGAACCCGATGGCGTACTCGCACCGACCTGGGCGGGTGTCTCATCGGTGTCGACATCGACTCCATAATCAGTGGCCAACCCACCCAGACCGGAGGCGTAGCCCTGGCCCACTGCCCGCACCTTCCAGGCATCGTTGCGGCGGTAGGCCTCGGCGATGACTACGACAGTCTCCCCATTGGTGAAGTCGGGTGCGGTGTATTCCACAGTCGGTCCAGGGTTTTGGGTGACGACCAGCCGTGGGGCGCGACTGAAGACCGCCCCCGGACTCAACGGATCGATGCTCGCGACAACCACCACGGTGGAAACGTCACGAGGAACACGCGTGAAGTCGACTTTCACTGTCGTGCCGGCCACTTCGACACCGTGGCGCGTCGGATTGTTGTAGAACACGAGGTCACTGTCGTCGCGCACCTTCCCACCGGGACCGAGTAGCAGCGCCGAAACATCGATAGGCGTCTGATCCAATGTGAGGCAGAAGGACACATGCCCTCCGTTGACGGCAATATTCTCGCCCTTACGCAACGCGGTGCTCGACATTCGCTTCCTCGACTGACGTGGGTGGGACTCGACTCTAACCGGGAGCTACACCGCAGCAGGCGATTTCGGCACCAGACCATCTCACCCTTCCTGCCGTAAGCGGAGTTCCTACCCTGGCGGCGGATCTCCATGGAGCAGGAGGCCACCCTCCGACCTCGACCGCAGACGAAATCACGGCAACTTGTCATGGTCTCCGCGGGGAGCCAGCGCCGATAGCTGAGCGCCTCGACCGACTCAGTTGAAAGAGCTCCCGGTACTCGACTGCAATCCGGAGGCCGATAGGCCGCGCGGGTCGACCCGCGACCATTCATGCGGTATCGCAGTGATGCCAACCCTGGATCGCTGCTGGATATTGAGGATCCCACAGCGTTCGATGCGCCCGCCGTCGCTGGCGCCGATCTGGCTCGGCTGGGTCCTCGCGACGAGATCGAGCATTTTCGGCACGTGTGTACCGAGCCGAGTTCGCCCACGCGGGTGACGCTCTCGGCATGCGAGCGCTCGGGTCGGTCGCTGCTGGTCTAGATCATCTGCCAACCTTCCAGGACAAAGTCCGGCGGCGGTGTCGCCGCACAGCTGAACATGTCGGCTAGGTGGACACACTTGCGGCTCCGGATCGGCGCTCACTGCCGCGAAGGTCGTGACTCCCGGCATGTACGCGGCAGGCAGGCCCAGTCGGCGAGCCAGCAGCCACGTATTGGCTCCATGTAGAAGTTCACCGGTCAGTGGGGTGAGGGCCGGAGTAGGGTTTGCGGATTGCAGTGATGAGCAGGATGTTCTGGGATTGGGTTACGTCGGCGATGCTGAGGCGGTAGGAGGCCAGCTTGTGGGTCACGGGGTCGCGCCCGTGTATCAGGTCGTTGGTGTCTCGGCCGTAGGCGACATCGATCCCGCGGGCCCACAGGCGTTGGAAATCCTTGTTGCGGCGCAGGTGGCGTATGAGGTCGTGTGCTTGCTGGCTGCCGCGGTAGCGCCCGAGGACTGCTTTGATGGTGGCGACGGAGTGCGCGGCTTCGCGGTGCCATTCGACTAGGACTGTTTGTGCGATCGGGTTGAACAGCCATCGTGGGATGGAGTCGGTTTCGTCGAGGCCGGGTAGGGCTGATCGGAACGATTCGTTGCAGGCCAATACATTCCACATTGGATCCACAGCGGCCGCGAGCACTCCCCGTTCCTCGAGGTCTTGGATGTGGTTGATGAGTCCGACGTTGCTGCTCACATACTGGCGAAGCTTGTCGACGGGGGCGAGAACTTCGGCAGGTAAGCGTAGTTCTCGCAGGTGACGCGCTTGCATCGGGTTCAGCCTGTATCCGGCGATGATCGTTTCGAGTACTTCGATGGAGGGTATGCGCTCGCCGCGTTCGAGTTGGCTGAGGTATGAGGCGCTTATTCCGTGCCGCTCGTACGCGGTGATTCGAGTGAGCTCGAGGTGATCGCGGATCATCCGCAGAGTCGTCGGTAAGGTCGGGATATGTTGTTGCGGAGAGTATTTGGGCCTATCTCGTGCGCGGTGTAGTGGGCTTCGGTTCACGGGCAGCTCCTCTGGCGTTTGTTGTCTTCCGTGGTGAGGCGGGCTGAGATACGCTAAGCGGTTCGTTTCGGGGTTCATGGACCGAGTCTTGAGAACCGGTCCGCTAGCGTCAAGATCACTTCGGGGACAACGTGTCCGGGAGTGGCACCATACGGGGGAGATGAACTTGGAAGAGGTCACCAAGGCGGTCGGGCAATGGTTGCGAGCGCGCCGCATGCAAATCGGTTTGGATCGACCCGAAGATCTCGGGAGTCTGGTCGGTCTGAGCGCGGATCAGATCAAGAAGGTCGAGAACGGTACGCGCTCGTTGAGTATCGAGTCTTTCGAAGCCATCATCGGGGCGTTGGCTCTTCCGGTGTGGTGGGGGCGGACGATCCTGGCCTTGACCCGAACCAACCTCATTCCCGCACACCTTGGTGCAGGTGCTTCGTTGCTGCCGCGCGATCTGCGGATTCTGGAAGCCTATCCGGGGCCGGCCTGCCTTTACGAGGTGCCGCTGTTCAAGGTGCGGGCGGCAAATAGTAAGTACCTCAAGGCATTTCCTGGCTTAGTGCCAGGGCGCAACATCATCGAGTGGATGGTGAATGAGCCGGTCGCTCGCCGGGTCTTGGCGAATTGGCGGTTCGAGACGCACTTGATGACACAGGGATTCAAGCTGATGTCACCGGGGATCGCGGCACAGCGTGAAGTCGACGCCGTTGTCGAGGCTTGCCGGGATGCGCCCGAGTGGGAGGACTTCTGGAATTCCGAACTGCCCAAAAGCCTGGCGACGCCGGAGAGATCTCTCGAACACTCCGTGATCAGGGATGCCGATACCGGTGACGAGTACCGGATGTGGGTGTCCATCGACGTAAGCGAACTGCCATTCAGGCCTTGGTGGGTCTACCACCTCACCCCGGTCGACGGACCGCTCGCTGTGGCGCCGTAGCTGCGCCGGGCCCCATACCTCTGTTCGTGCAACCGGAAGCGGACCTCCGAAGGGCTCTGGCGATCTGGTTGCCAGGATTCGATCCGCCAACAATTCGCCGATTCAGGGTGAGCTGAGCCAGCGGTTGGGACGGAGACTTGTTGGTCGGCGGCGACGATGCTGGTCAGCCCGTGGGTTCGGTCTGAAACCGACCTGTGCTCCGGAGGCTTCAGGGCCGTGCGGCACGCAATTGCTCGAACTCGGTTGCGCAGTGTGATGAGAATACTGTCACCATGCTTCGGTGATCGCGAACGAGATCCCGCAGCCGTCGCTGGTTGTCGATCCGTCGCTGCCGCTGAGTATCGACACTCCACTGGAATACGCGGGCCCCCAAGGGCATCGATGGCTTATCTGCCAGCTGCCCGTGATAGGAGTAGGCGTCTCCGGCGTGCAATAACCAACCGTCGCCGGTGTCGAGTGCAACCCCGACGTGCCCCGGTGTATGTCCTGCTAGCGGGACCATAAGTATCTCCGGTGGCAGACCATGCAACTGGCGCACCGCCTGGAAACCGAACCAGTGGTCGTCACTGCTGTCAGACTCGTCGTAGGTGCTCCACTTGGGCCCGTGCCCGAATTGTGCTGGCCGGTAACGCATCCGCTGGCGACGGTCGTACGGCTGCCGCGCCACAGCATCGAGCTCAGCCTGATGCACATGGACGGTCGCCTCCGGGAAGTCCGCGAGTCCTCCCGCATGGTCCAAGTCCAAATGCGTCACGATGATGTCGCGAACATCCGTGCGTGAGAAGCCCAGTGCCTCTACCTGTTTAGCAATCGGGTGGTCGAGAACTGGGTTGGTGCGGCGCAGCAGGTCCTGGCCCACCCAATCGTCCGGCCGAACGGTGGCCTGCTCCCCATAGCCGGTGTCCACCAGGATCAATCCTGCAGCATGCTCGATCAACATGCAGTGACACGCTCCCACTGCCCGACGCAGAACGCCCGGTCGACCGTCGATCAAGCGGCCCCCATAAGGTCTGGCGCCGCCAGCGTCCAAATGATGGACACGCATACCTCTGCTCCAATCCATGTTGCCAACCAACCGGCCACCGTACACGGCGCCAATGGCCCCCTGGCCACATTTGGAAGTCGCCTAAACCTACACCAAAATGCAAGTGCTGAAACGCAATTCACTTCGATACCCGCGTCGTGTGCGCTGTGTGGCTTACTGCATGAGCTGCAGCTCAGCGGAGGGTCGGCTTCCGTCGCGAACTCGACCGGTGCCGTCTCCGTGGTTGCCGCATAAGCGCCGATCCCTGATCCACGTCCGACTAGCTCCGCCGCCTGTGTCGTGTGCCACATCGTCGGTAGTCGGCAAGGCACCCAACGCACCTGCCCGTCAATGTGATCGGCGCAGCACGCGCATGAACGTCGCGCCGGTAGCGCGAGCCGAACTCTTGCGCGTTGCTGGTTCCAAAAAGTGTTCACGCTCGCTGCGTCAAACATAGGGCAAACACCCTGCATGGCAGCCAGATTGCTAATGCACGCTACGTGCGTTAACGCAATCTAGGCGCATTCAAACCCTGGCTTTCCCTGTCGTTCAAGGCTTTTGATGGATACGCAACTCCGCACTGCTAGAAAGGAAGATGATGGATCCTTATGTGATTCTGGGATGGGTGAATTCAGGTCTGTCCCTGCTGTCGAACGGGTTATCCGTGGCGGCCCAGGCGCTGGCACTCATCCTGCCATTCATCTGATGTGAAGCCGCCTCCCAGAGGCTGATTCGCGTCTGGGAGGCGCACCCCAGCACATCCTTTGGAGACGTTAGAACCGCGGCCGCATCGAAATTCCACGATCGACGGCGATTAACGCCGGTGCCCGAAGCTGGGGCTGCGCAATTTGGCGAAATCTCGATCAAGCAATTGTGCTGGACCGCAAGGCGTTAAACGCGCGTGCCGCGCGTTGCATCAGTAACCAACTCTGCACCGATAAATGAAGGTTTATCTCGCATGCTCAAATCCAAGAAATACGGCATCGCGCACCCATCTGCCCGCCAGTGCGGCGATCGTGGTGCAAAGCAAGGGCTGAACGCGCCCATTTTTCATGGCAGACGCGCTGTTCTTACGGGCGTAATGCCCATCGTGATGGTGCTCGCGGCTGCTGGTACAGCGAGCGCGGTCGACGCTCCCACAGCCATCACCGACCAGCCCGGTGTCACCAGCCCCGCCCAGCCCGGCACGGTCACCCCGCCACCGCCACCGCCCGAACCTGAATCCGCTCCGAGGCAGCCAGCGCCGCCGGTGTATTACTCCCAGCCGCCGGAGATCCGTAACGATGCGACGTCGCGTCCGGTTCCACCGCCGGAAGAGCCGGTGGAACCGATCAGGGTCGAGGAGCTTCATCTGCCCGAGCCTGTTGCTCCGGTGGCGCCGATCGAGCCGCCGGAGAACACGATCCGTATCGGGCAGTGGCAGACCCCGCGTCCGGACTGGCTGCCGGCGGAATGTGCGGATGCCATCAACGACGCCGCAGCGGGCGCTGAAGCTCAGGTCACGACCGCTTTGGATTCGATCGGGATTCCCGCCGGACGTTCGGACCGGGTCAGCGGTGCCACCCTGGCTGGTGCCGGAATCGGTGGTGGCGCGGGTGCCGTGGTCGCTGGAGTGCCGGTAGCTGCTGCTGGAGCATTGGTCGGTGGCCTGGTCGGAGGCACCATCGGCGGGATCGCCGGAGCTGCACTCGGCACGGTTGTGCCGGTGCCGATTATCGGCACGGTGACTTCCGGCGTGGCTGGGACCGCGATCGGTGCCGCCGCGGGTGCGGTCGCGGGTGCCGTCATTGTCGGCGTCCCCGCCGCCGTTGTCGGTGCTGTCGCTGCGGGCACGGTTGGTGCCGGATTCGGTGCTGGAGTCGGGGTCGGGCAGCCATGAAACCAGACGCGAACAACCGCGCACGTGTCATCGCTACAGCGGTAGCTACCGCCACCGCTACCGTGCTGGGGTTGGTCGGGGCCACCACCACTGGCGCTGGGTCGGCGGGGGCAGTGCCGCTGGCGGGGTGCCCGGCTCTTTATGTGCTCGGCGTGCAAGGCACCGGCCAGTCCTCACCGACCGCGGATCCGCTCGCGGATACAGGAGTGGTTGGCGCGCTGATTGCGCCGGTCCTGTTGGCCGCGCCGGGTCTGGTGCAGCGCAGCTACATCCCCTACGGCGCTGGGTTTGGTGGCGTGGTTCCCGGCGGGGGGCCCGACCCGTATGTGGTCTCGGTGACCGACGCCCGCAACCAGCTCGATGCCGCTGCCACGCAGATCGCCGACACGTGCCCCGGCACGATGATCGCTGGGATCGGCTATTCCCAAGGTGCGCAGGCGATGTCGTGGTTCGCCCGGGACATCGGCGCGGGCGCTGGGCCGGTCGCGCCCGATCGCGTCGCCGGGATCGCTCTGTATGCCCATCCCGACCGCGCTCCGGACGCACCGATCTTCCCCGGCCGCCCGGGGCAGACCGTCCCCGATCCTGCACCCGGCACCCGCGGGGCCGCGGTGTCGACGGTGCAGCTCGCCAACCCGCCTGCCGGTGGCGGCGGCATCGCTGACGGTGCGACTAGCTACGGCGCATTGACCGGCCGTGTCGCCGATATCTGCACCGACGGCGATCTGGCTTGCTCGGCACCGGACCGGGCCGCATTGTTGCGCGTCGGTGCTGAGATCGCCGCTCAAGCCGACCTGCGCGACCCGGTTGCCGCTATCGGATCTCTGAACGCTTTGTTCACCGGTGCTATGGGCGGTGCCTGGACGACCGTGGTGCTCAATGATTTCCAGGTCGGTGCAGGCAACGTCGATTACGCCCCGCAGCTGGGTTTGGCTGGTCGGTTGATCGAGGCCGCCGACCCCCGTACCCCCGGGCCCAGCCTGGAGGAGCTCCGTGCGGCGGACGCGCGGTGGAACGAGATCACCGCGACGGTTGCGGCGAACCCGATCGGGTTGCTGCCCAAGCTCGCCGGTCAACTCGGCACGGCATGGGGTGGGCTCGTCGCCGACAACGCCGACCTGCTCAATCCTGCGATCTGGGTGCGCTACGCCGACACCGTCGCCCGACACAACAACTACGCCATCAACGGCCAACTCAACTCGGGCATCGCCTGGATGGTCGCCCTCGCCCACGATATTGCCGGGAGCCAATAATGACCGAACCCACCACCGCCGATGACTTCTACAGCCGCCCCGAAATCGACTTCACCCCGCACCCCGGGGAGGTCCTACGGCGCCGCAGCGTAGCCACCCCAGCGCTGCCGGGTGCGAAACGGGCGTGGCAGATCGTCTACGCCACTCGCACCGCATCCAACGGCCCCATCCCGGCATCAGGGATCGTGATCACACCGGAGCGGCCAGACACCGCAGACCCGAGTCCGATCCTGGTGTACTGCACGGCATTTCACGGCCTTGGTGGGCGCTGCGCACCATCACAGCTACTGGCGGGAGAGGGAACAGAACCGGAAACCTGGTTCATCGCCAGCGCGCTCGCGCGCGGCTGGACGGTAGCTGTGCCCGACGGGCAAGGCTTGGGCATCACCGGGTTGG
>NZ_BDBY01000174.1 GCF_001613225.1 Nocardia pseudovaccinii NBRC 100343 | reverse complement strand
TCCGCGAGCGCGCCGTGCGTGGTGTGGGGGTACGCCGATGGTGGCCGCGTGGCGATTTCGGCCGCCGAGCAGCATCCCCGATATGCGCCGGAGCTGGATCTTCGTGGGGTCGCTGCCGGAGCTGTTGTGACCGATCCTGGTGCGCTGATCACTGAGATCGATGGCGGGCCGTGGGCCGGGCTGGCATTGGCGGGACTGATCGGGCTTGCGCGTGCGTACACCCATCTGCCGGTGGGACACCTGCTCACAGATGAGGGACACCGCATCGTCGAGCAGGCTCGAGAACTCGACGCGGCGACGCTGCTGGTCACCTATCGCAACCGACCGTTGGGGCAGTGGTGCGAGCGAGTCGATCCGTGGAACGACCCCATCTGGCAGTACGTGCTGGCCAACGAGGTCAACGGCTACGCGGCCCCGGAGGTACCGGTGCATCTGTATCACGGCACCGAGGACGCCCTGGTGCCCGTGGCGATGGGACGCAATCTGTTCGCCGAATATCGCTCTCTCGGAGTCGATTTGAGCTGGCGGGAATACACGAACAGCCACAGCGGCGCCGCCACCGACGGTTCCGCCGAAGCCACCGCCCGTCTTGCCAACTTTCTGGCACACCGACCCGAACACAGCACACGCCCGGCACCACCGAGCCCGCAGACCACCTGAATCGCCTGCCCGCACCACGACCCTCTCGCCGGGGTGCGGGCAGGCCCTAGCCCAGCACAGATCGAGGTGAAATCCGATGCATCCCTGCACTATCAAGATCCCGGCGTTGCGACACGTCGCGGCGACAGTAGTCGCGCTGATCACCGTGTCGGTCGCCGGTGTCAGCGCGGTACACGCCGATGATGGTGTCCCTCTCGGTACGAAGTGCCCAAGCCTGTATGCGCTCGGGGTGCAGGGCAGCGACGAGGCGACCCCGGATGCCGGGATCGTCAGCGACTCCGGGGCTTTAGGCCAGGTCTTCGGCCCGCTGGCCGCTGCCGCGGGGGAACTCGTGCAGCGCGCCTACGTGCCCTATGGCCGAGCCGCCGACGGGACGGCCCTGCCCTACGACCCTGCGATCACCGCCGCCGCGCAGCACCTGGAACAGATGGCCGCCGAGGTCATCACAAGGTGCCCCACCACCAAGATCGCCGTCGTGGGTTACGCGCAGGGCGCAGCCGCGGTCTCAACTTTCGCCCAACGCGTCGGAACCGGTGGTGCCAATGTATCCGCAGACGACATCGCCGGAATCGCCTTGCTGGCCAACCCCACTCGCGCGGCCAGTACGCCAGTACTTCCCGGCCTGCCACAGGCGACCACGCCCACGGCCGCGCCCGGTACGACAGGGGAGAAGGTCGCGTCGATCACGCTGAGCAATCCAGTGCTGACCGGCATAGGGATTGCTGGCTCCGCCGGATTCAGTGGGTACGGGGTATTGACCGGACGCGTTGCGGATCTGTGCGTCGCAGGCGATGCCACCTGCGACGCACCCACCGGGAGTCCGCTGGCCACCGCAGTGGCCAACATCGCCGCCCGATCGGATCTGCGTGACCCGATCGCCGCGATTTCCACTGTCGCGCAGGCGTTGTCGGCAACGGTCTACACGACGGCGGTCAATGTGGTCAACGAGGACCTGAGTGGGACCAGTCTCGATCAGTTGTCCTACGAACCCAGCAAGTCTCTCGGTCAACGCCTGGCTGAGGCATCCAGTCCGACCGCCACACCCTCGACGCCTGCTGAGGCACTGTCGGCATTGTTCAAGCTCGGCACCATCGGTCTGAATGCGGTGGTATCAGTCGCGCAGAAGGTGTTCACACCAGCGACGATCGCTGAGTTGGCCACCGTCGGTATGGCCGATCCGTGGTCGGCGGTCGCCGCATTGGGTACCAAACTCGCCGCGGCGGTCGTGGAGTTGATACCGCCGCAAACCGGCAGCCGTTGGATCAATCAAGCCTTCGAGGCGATCACCAGCACCATCACCGACCACGGCGAGCTGTACACCGTGGCCAGCTCGGCCAAATACAGCGACACCGCCGGTCGCCACGGTTCCTACCAAACCGTGCCCGCCACGCAGTCCGGACACTCAGCTTTGACCGCGACGGCCGACTGGTTCACTGCGCTGGCCCGCGACCTCGCCGCCACCGGAATTACTTCCGGCCCACCACAATCCGCGGTCCGCTCGACGAACGCGACACCCACCTCTGGCCGCCGTCCTGTGATGCAGGCCACGACGTCGAGCGCCGGCCCCTAGACCCCTTCGGGCGGAGCTCGGATTCGCCGACGTACCCAATCCCGTCAGCTGATTCTCCCCTGGCATTCCGCCCGGAGGGCCCACACTTCCCACCCACCACATCGAGGAGGTGAGAACCGAGATGCCCAACACCCGAACCGACACCGAACATGGCGCTGGTTGGCTTGATCTCGCCGAACCTTTTGCCCTGCAACCTGTCCCGCCCGGCACTGAGGACGCGAACTCAGACAGCGGCATCGAATGGCAATGGATCAAACAGCTACCTCCATCGCCCGCCAGCCACAGCAACCGTGCGAGCGTGCCGCGAAGGGTGTGGATCGCGCTTGCTGGCGCCCTCGGTGTGGCCGCTGTATTGGTCGGCGTGGCAATCAACTCGATCGCTGAGCATCCGGACACGACTGCGGTAATACCCACCGCGACTGCGGGCATTGCGACATCGACCCCACCGACCGGCGGCCCGTGCACCGGGTTGTCCGGGCCGACCGTCACCGACACTGTGGGCGACACCCACAGCCTGACCGGAGTGATCGCGGCGTTCGAACACGCCTACTACCGACAGCGCAGCGCCGAGGCAGCACTGCGCCTGGTTGCCTCCGAGGCGGGTCTCACCGCCGAAGGGCTGGCAGCGGGCATCGCCTCGATCCCGACCGGAACCACCCACTGCGTCGCGATCACCCCGATAGCCGAGGGCACCGCGGACGTACATCTGGTCGAGCAGCACCCCAACGGTGAGCGCATCGACTACCTGCAGCTGATCAACGTCGGCCACAACCCGGACGGCGTCGTCATCACCAACATTCAGAAGCGGGGCTGAATGATGGCCGCACCGCTGCACGTACACGAAAATCACCGAGACCTGGGGCACCGTCTCGAACTGGGCACCATCACCGCGCCGGAACAGGTAGCCCCAGTCCGGGAGATGCCTTTGCCGACGACGGGTGCCCATCCACCGCTATTCGCCGTGCTCGGCGCCCATGGCGGTGCCGGGACCTCGACGCTGGCGAGGTGGTGGGCACCGGCTGCCGACACCGGTCTGGCCTGGCCCGCCTCACCGCGGACCACGCAGGACGTCATCGTCGCCGCCCGACTGTGCATGCCCGGTCTGACCGCAGCAGCCGAACGGCTACGCGAATGGCACGCCGGACTGGCACCCGACGGTGTGGACGTGATCGGGCTGGTACTCACGGCGGCTCGCCCGGGAAAGGTGCCCTCGGCGGTGGCTCGGTATCACGGTGTCGTCGCCGAGCTGGTCGCTCACGTCTACCAGATCGGCTGGCACGACGAGCTCGTCGTCTGTGAACTCTCCGAACTCGCCCAGTTTCTGCCATTCGAGCCGCCACCGCCACGCCGATCGCGGCTACGCGCGGCAGTTCCCGCCGACGTGCATCGCACCGGAACCCAGATCATCACCCATCTCGCAGCCGCCCGCAGTAAGGCTGCCGCACAACAGGATTCGGAGAAAGAGCCATGACCACCGCCAAAGCGGTCGACGAGGCGATCACCGTGCTCGCCCAGCAGATTCAGATCACCCCGGTCTCGCCGCCGGGCGCGGACAAGCTGGTCAACCTGGTCAACTACCTGTCCTGGATCGTCATGCTCGCCGGAATCGCCGCCTTGATCTACGCCGGCGGCAAATTCGGGTGGGAGAGATGGCACGGGGGCGCGGTCGAATCACCCAAGATCATCCTGGCTGCCCTGGTCGGCGGCATTATCGCCACCAGCGCCGGAATGATCATGAACGCTGTCGTCACCGGAGGCGCATAACCCATGCGCCACTTCCCGATTCATCTCCAACCGCTGACAACCACATCCGGCACCCGCAGCGCCGAAGCCCAAGTCCCACCCGCAGCGAATGCGGCGTCCGAACACCACACCGCCGATCATCCCGACGCGAGCTCGTTCGCTATTACTGCCCCCGATGGGGTCCAGCTTTCGGCCGCACGGCTGGGCCCAGCCTGCCCTCCGGCGAGCGTGGTCTATCTCCACGCCATGTTCACCGACTCCAGCTACTGGACGCCACTGACCGAGCATCTCCACCAACGCCTAGACGGCGGCATCGCCCAGATCGTGTATGACCAACGCGGACACGGCGCATCCGAGCATCCACAAACCGAGGCCGCAACTATATTGCGGACGCTGGTCGATGACCTCGACACGGTCCTAGCCCACGCGCACGGCGCGGTCGTCCTGGTCGCGCACTCGATCGCTTCGCTGCTGGTGCAGGCCTGGGCCGAGCAATGCCCAGGCCGTGCCCGCGCCTTGACAGGCATCGTGCTGTTCAACGGATGCCCCGAATTCCCTTGGCTCCCAAGACCTGGCATCCACGTCGAAGGCAGTCGCTCCCGACAGCGAGGGCGTCAGCTCGTCGAGGAACTGACCGCCGACCTATCTGAGCCTCCGACCCGCTACCGATTGCCGCGCCGCAATCTGGTCGACGCCGTCCGCAGCGGGAGGTCGAGCGGAAACCTCGACGCAGTGCTCGCCGCCTGCAGCGGCACCGCCTTGACCCATGAGGCGGCCAGCATTTTGCGATGTGTCCCGACGTGGGTGCTGACCGGGCAACTCGATCCCGTTGTCGCACCCAGCAGATCCGAACGCCTGGCCGAGCAAATCTGGGGTGAGTACGACAGCATCCCCGGCGCCGGGCACTCCCTGCCCTACGTCGAGCCCGCCAAAGCCTGCGAGCCGATCCTGGCCGCGCTCGAGGTTGCCTACCGCACCCAACAGCATGGTTGCCCGCTGTGATCGCCAAACCGCTTCCTGCGCAGGTGCTTTCGCCGCTGACTCAATTGCTGGGCTACCTGATGTGGTTCGTGCTGCTGCTGTGCATCGCTCGTGCGGTGTGGGTCGGTGGGCTGCTGGCGATCCGCATGTACCGCGAAGAAGGCGTCGAAGGACTGCTCGGCGCACTGCTGGGCGCGGCCCTGCTCGGGGCGGCCAGCTCCATCGCCATCACCGTTCTGCCCACCTGATTCGTCCAAGGAGGCCACTCAGTGAACCTTTTCCGCTCCCGTCGCAGCCGCGTTATGGCGATGCTCGCCTGCGTCGGACTGACCGCGGCGGCTGGCTTGCTCGCCTGCGGTTCCGAGGGCTCCCGCGATTCCGCCCCCGACAGCGCGACCGCGAACCCCACCGTGCCCACCGGACTGCGGTGGCAGAGCTTCCTAGGCGTCGACCTTCCAGTCGCTGACCAAGGTCCACACCACATCGACGGACCGGTAGCCAGCGGATTCGATCATTCACCGGCAGGTGCCGCGCTGGCCGCGATCCATTCGACGGTGCGGATGTCCATCGCCACCGACACCCAGTGGGCGATGGTCGGAGCGCGCATGCTCGCCCCAGGACCAGTTCGTGACAACTGGGCTACTGCCCGCGCCCAAATCTCGATCACCGCACCCATCACCAGCGGCGCACCGAAAGTCCTCGGTTACGTGATCGCCCACCACACCCTCGACGCCACTGACGTCGATATCTACACCCTCCACCCCGACAACTCCGTCACCCGCAACAACACCCACGTCACCTGGCAAGGCGAGGACTGGCGGCTGCGGCTACCCGAGGACCCGACCGCCGCTCCTGTCACCGCCCTCGCGGTGCCGCCGCCGGACATGGCCGCATTCACCCCGCGCTGAGGAGACCCACCGTGAAATCCCATCGCCTGCTGATCATCCTGCTCGCGGGCATCACCGCCGTCGTGATCGCAGCGTTCGCGCTGACCATCACACGCGACACCGGCCACCGCGATATCCCAGCAGATCCCGGCAACATCCACACCCCGACCGAACGAACCTTTCCCGAGCGGCCACCAACGGTCGTGCCGTTGCCGCCGACCACCGACCTGTTCGGCAACCGCCTGGAAGTGCCAGACGAGCAATCCGGGGCCGCTCTTCCACAAGATCCGAGCACCCGAATCGACCCCGCCAGCCCGGACTACCTGACGACCCCGCCCGCGCGCATGCAGTGGCAGCGCGGCTGGGGCGGAGCGGCACTACCGATATCGGGCAGCGACGGGCCCGCCCGCATTAACGACGGCATCGCAACAGGATTCGCCCACACCCCGCAAGGTGCCGCGCTCGCCGCCGCCGACGCGCTGGCTCGTGCTCTGGCCGCGCCTGACGGTGTGTGGCAGCAAGTCGCGCGAGAACGCTACTACGGCGGCGGCCAAGCACTACTCGACCGATTCACCCGCTCCCGCCAGCGCACCCGCGACGCCGCCCGCTACGTCGTGGTCCCCGACGGCGTCAGGATCCAGCCCGGCTACCGCGACGACCTCGCCCTTGTGCAGTTCGCTACCCACGACGACATCGGCTACACGATCTCGACCTGGCCGATGGCCTGGATCGGCGGCGACTGGCAGGTGCGAGTACCAGAGAACATCGAAACACTCTGGGGCCCAGGCACTTCCGCCTCTTCCCTCACGGGGTTCGGAAACTGGAAGGGCTTGTCATGATCGATACAGCCCTCATCGGCGCACCGGTCACCGCGATCACGACATGGCGAACCCAGCTGCCCATCCCCGATGTCTGCGACATGCCGCTTGGGCCTCAGCAGGCATGCGAACAACTCGGGCACGCTGCAACCGAGGCAGCCAGTTCCGCGCTCGATGACTTCGCCGACAGCCTGCTCGACGGTTTCACCAAAGTGCTACGGATCGCTATGACCTGGTGGACCACCATTCCCTCACCGCAACTCACCGGCGCGGGAGACGAGCCCGACACAGCGCTGTCGGCGATCCGCGAATACAGCAGCGGGCTGCAAGTGCTGCTACTGACCACCGGGATCATGTTCGCTGCGGCGCGGCTGGCGCTGGCGAAACGGGGCGGGGTCGCGGGCGAGGCACAGGAGAGCTTTCTGATGCTGGCGCGGGCGGTGTTCGCGTCGATGGCCTTCGCCGCGGTGATCACCACCGGAACCCGCGCCGGTGACAGCTTCGCCAACTGGATCCTGTTCGACGCCAGCGGTGGTGACCTGGACGGTGTCGTAGGCCGCCTGACCGAATTCGACGCCAATACCCGCTCCGGGCTCGGGACCGGACTGCTCTTGCTGGTTGGTCTACTTGGTTCGATCAGCACCTTGATCCAGCTGGTGATGTTGGTTATCCGCCAAGCCTTGCTGATCCTCGTCGTGGCCGTGATCCCACTGGCCGCTGCGGCCTCGGGTACCGGGCCAGGCTCGCAGGCATACAAGAAGCTGTTGAGTTGGTCGCTGGCGTTCGTGCTGTTCAAACCGACCGGAGCGCTCATCTATGCGATCGCGTTTGCGGTCATCGGCCGCGAGGAGCAGCGAGATCCGCAGCTGATCCTGTTGGGGCTGATCCTGCTGGTGATGAGTGTGGTGGTTCTGCCCGCGCTGATCCGGCTGGTCGCACCTGCGGTGGCGCCTCTGGGAGGCGGGGGCGGTGCGGCGGCCGTGCTGGCAGGCGGTGCTGCAGGTGTAGCGATGGCCTCGCTGGGCGACCGCTCGCGAGGCCGCAAGGTCAGCGAAGGCGAGAACGACCCGGGCGGCGCATCACCACCACCCAGGGACCCGCCTGGAGCAGGCGGTGGTGGAGGGGGCCGCCCGATGCCCGACGGCAGTGGTGGCATCGGTGCCTCCCCCTCTGGGGCGGGCAGCCCTGGCGTCGGCCATGGCGGTTCGGGCGGCAACTCGAATGGCGGTGGTGCACCGCCACGCGGAGCCGCTGCAGCGAAGTCGTCGAACGCGGCTGGTGCGGGCAGCGGCGGGGAGGCGGCCGGTGCTGGTGGCGCCGCCGGTGCCGGGGTGGCCGCTGCAGTCATGCTGGGTGCGCAACTGGGACAGCAGGGGGTTTCGGCCATCGAGAGCCAGACCCGAGACGCCACGGAGGGTGGTCTGGATCCTGATGCGTTGGGGCCGGGGGAGGTTCGGCGATGACCACGCGCATGTACGGGCGCTGGGAACGCCCTCGCTCGGCCGGGTTCTTCGGCTTGACCTGGGGTGTGTCCATGCTCGGGCTGGGCTTGATCATCGCCGTGATGGTGGGGTTCATGCTCACCCGGTCGCTGTCGGTGGCTGCGAGTTTGGTAGCCGCCGCGGCGCTGGTGTTCACACCGCTGGCGATCACCCGCAACGGGCGTACCGGCTGGGAGATCGTCTTGCTGCGAGTCCAGTTCGCCGCTGCGGCAGCTCGCGGTGAGCACGTCTATCAGGCTGGCCGGTTCTCCAAGATTCCCGGGATTGCGAAACTGCCTGGACTGTTGGCGGATTCGCGGCTGGCGGAGTACGAGACGGCGGGCGGGAAACGGTTCGCCATGATCCATATCCGCCGCAGCGACCACTACACGGTGGTGCTGCGGGTGATCCCGCGCGGTAAAGAACTCGTCGACCAAGCCCAGATCGACGCCTGGGTCGAAGGGTACGGCCAGTTCCTAGCGACTCAGAGTCGCGGTGGGGAAGTCGTCGCGGTGACCGCGGTGTTGGACAACGTCGTCGAGACCCGGCTCAAACAGGCCCGGGAGGTCACCCGCCTGGTGCGCCCGGATGCTCCGACGTATGCGAAGGCGGTGATGAGGGAAGCCGCTGCTGATATCGGTGGGGTCGGGGTGCGGATCGAAGCGCGTATCGCGATCACCTACCGCGCGATCGGCAAGGGCCGCATCCGCCGTGATGAGGCCGAGCAGGCCCGCGAGATCGGGCAACGCCTGCAAGGAGTCCTGTCCCAGCTGGCCCGCGCGGGGCTCCCAGCGACACCGCTGCAGGCATGGGAGGTCCTGGGATTGGTGCGCACCCGCTACGACCTCGCCGCCCAACGCGATGTCGAAGCCGCCGGTGCCGAGATCCTCCGTACACAGTCGTGGGACTCGGTCGGCCCGCTGGCGCACAGGGACCGCTGGGATCACTACCTGCACGACGGTGCTCGCTCGATCACCTGGGAAATGGACGCCGCCCCACGCGGTGCGGTCATGGAAACCGTGCTCGAGGAGTTACTGCGCCCGCGCGCCGACGTGCCACGCAAGCGGGTGGCGATCGTCTACCGGCTGCATTCGGCCGCTGAGGCAACCACGTTGGTGGACTCCGACTTTCGTGACGCGGTCGCGGCGGAGCAGACCGAACGCGGGATCGCGAGCGCGTCGGCGCGGATCCGGGTCGGCAATACCCAAGCCGCCCGGGAGGAGCAGGCGCGTGGGGCGGGCTTGACCCGGTTCGGGGCGCTGGTGACGGTCACCGATCACCTCGACGCGGACTTGCCCGGCATCGAAGCGTCGGTGAAAGCGATGGCCGCTGCCTCCCGCTTGGGGGTACGCCGCTGCTACGGCAGCCAGGCCGCGGCGTTCGCAGCCAGCCTCGGAATCGGGTTGATCTTGCCCGAGCACACTTCCATTTCCAAGGGGGTGTTGAATTGAACTCCCACCGCGCCAAGGGATCTCGCCCCGCCCGCACCGAAACGATCGCCGGTGTCCGAGTTCTCACACCACACACGCGTGCCGCGATCGAGACGGCCGCTGCCAAGTCTGGGTTGCGTGGTTGGCGGGCACGGCTGGCGATATCCAGCGATGACCATCGCCGGGCCACCGCGGCCCGCCGCGGGGAGGAAACCGGCCGCGCAGGCTTCGACCGATCGCTGCTGGCGCTGACCGATCGCGGCTACCGTGGGCTCGGCGGTGGCCGCGCCGCGGTGGTGCCCGGTATGCGGGAGTGGCGTGCGACAACCGTGCAAGTGGGCGGATTGTGGCCCTTCACTGTTGGTGCCAGCGCGCCCACCGTCGGCACGCCGGTCGGCGCGCACTACATCACCGGTGCCCCGGTGCATTTCGACCCGATGAGCTGGTTTCTGCGGGGCTTCATCACCGCCCCGATCGCATTTGTTCTGGCACTCAATGGTTTCGGCAAATCGAGCCTGATCCGACGAATGGTCACCGGCGCGGTCGCGGCCGGGGAAACCGTGCTGTGCATGGGCGACACCAAACCCGACTACCGCGACCTCGTCGTGAAACTCGGCGGGCAAGTCGTCGACGTCGGCTACGGGCACGGCACCATCAACCCCCTCGATGTCGGCGCACTCGGTGCTGTGGTGGCGCGACTCACCGACCCCGACCAGCGCCGCCAGGTCACCGCCCGGGTCGAAGCCGGACAGGTCAACATCGTCGCCGGGCTCATCGAACTCGTCCGCGGATCCCGCGTCGCCGACTACGAAGAAGTACTCCTCGCCGCCGGGCTGCGCGAACTCTACAGCCCGACAGGTGGTTTCAGCTACGAACACCCGCCGCTGCTGTCGAACCTGCTGGAGGTCATCTCCGGCGGCGGGGACCAACTGCGCCAGTTCGCCGAGGAAGACGACGAACCCGCCTACCGCGCCAGCACCAAAACCCTGCGGCGGTCCTTACGCGCGCTGGTCGAAGGACCGTTCGGCGCGATCTTCAACGGGCCGACCACCACCGGCCTGGACTTGGCCAGCCCCGCGGTGTGTGTGGATGTCAGCCGCATCCCCGAAGGCGACACCAAACTCTTGGCGGCGGTGCTGATGGTCTGCTGGAGCGAGGGCTTCGGCGCGGTCGCCGCCGCGCACGCACTCGCTGACGCCGGGCTCGCCCCGCCACGCACGTTCGAAGTCGTCATGGACGAGATCTGGCGGGTGCTGGGCGTGGGCGATTTCATGGTCGACCGCGTCGATGCCCTGACCCGATTGAATCGGGCGCTGGGGACCGGGCTGATCATGTGCTCCCACACCATCAAAGACCTCGCCGCGTTCGACTCCGTTGGGGTACAAGCCAAGGCCCTCGGGTTCTTCGAGCGAGCTCGCGCGAAATTGATCGGACCGGTGGGGCCGGAGGAGATCAACCGCATCCGCAACGCGGTCGGCATCACCGACACCGAGAAACGCCTTGTCACTTCATGGGCGGCGCCGCGCCCACCCTCGGATGACGACTTGGACCCCTCACGTCGTGAAACCCCACCGGGCACGGGCTGTTTCCTGCTCAAGACCGGCGAAGCCGACGAACCCGGTATCCCGTTCCGGCTGGTGTTCACCCCCACCGAGCGTGCTGCGGATATCCATAACACCAACCGCCGCTTCGACAACCTGCCCGCGGCAGGGGAACCGAGCAGGTGGTGGTGATGGATACCTCGAAAACCGTCATCGCGACAGCGATCTCGCTACCGATTGCGCTGATCCTACTGCTGCTGATGGTGGTCGGCGTCGATTCGGCTCGTTCGTGCGCTGCTCCACTGGCCAACAGTGCCGCCGCGATCAGTGGTGCCACCGGCACATCAGTGGTGGGGTTGTCGGAGCGCCAGTTACAGCTGGCCCGCAACGGTGTCGTGATCGGCAAACAACGCGGCATGTCACAGAACATGATCATCGCCGAGCTGGCCGCCGCCGCCACCGAATCCACCTTCCGCAACCTGGCCAACCCCGCAGTGCCGGAATCGCTGAACTACAGCAACGACGGCCTGGGCTATGACCACGACTCACTCGGCCCGCACCAGATGCGTGCCAGCGTCTGGGGATCAGTCGGTATCGCCACCCTGATGAACCCGATCTACCAAATTAACTGGTTCTACGACCACGCCGCGCAACTCGGGTCCGCCGCCGCACACATGTCACCGGCCGAGCTGGCACAGGCGATCGAACAATCCGCGCCCAATGCCTATAGGGCGCAACTAGATTTGGCGCAACGGCTCTATGCGATGTTCGCCGACATCGATACCGCCCCGATGCACTCCCGCCAAGACGGGTCCTCACCCGCCGGGTGCGGGCCGAACGGATCCGGGACGCCACTACCCGCGCACGCCAGTGCGTTCGGTCGCGCGGTCATCGAGGCGGCGATGAAATGGATCGGCACTCCGTATGTGTGGGGCGGCGGCGACACCACCGGCCCGACCGGCGGCGGATTCGACTGCTCTGGGTTGACTCTCTACGCGATCTACCAAGCCTCCGGTGGCCGGATCCGCCTGCCGCACTACACCCAAGCCCAACAAGACCACCCGAGTGCGCGTTCGGTGCTGCTCGCGGATCGGGCACCGGGGGACCTGATTTTCTTCACCACCCCGGCCGGGACGGATTCCCATCACGTCGGCATCTACTACGGCCGGGTCTACTCCGGCCCCGACGACAAGACCGGCACCGAGATGCTGCTGCACGCGCCGCAGGCAGGGCAAACCGTCACGTTGACCCCCCTCAGTGCTTGGGACGAACACGCCGACGTGCGCCGCTACGACGTTCCCGCCACCACTTCACCCCTCGATACCACCCCGGGAGGACGAGCATGAAAACCACGCCCACAGCAGCGCGCCCGCACTCTGGCGTCACGCCGGAGATGGTCGTGCCTGTGCGTGCGGCCGAGTTGCACGGATTCATCAGCACCCGCCAATTCGATCGAGTCGCGATCGAACACGGGTTCACCGACACTGGAACCTTCGAGCGATACCTGACCGCACTGCTGGTCGAAGCGGGGATCGACTATGAAGGATTGCGCCAAACCGAAGCCAGCCGCCGCACCCTCGACCAGCGGTCGATCGCTATGGCGGCGCGCGGACCGCACCTGACGCTCTGGTCGGCCGCCACCCTGGACACCTTTACCGTCTGCCGCGCCGACGGACAGGTCATCTGGCATGACCGGTTTCCGATCGGCACCGTCATAGAAACCAGGACCGAGGCGGCGGAAGCCTCAGCGCGACAAGCGATCTGGCTGGCCGGATGGGCCCGCACCCAATGGGGCGCCGACGCGGCCACCCTGCACCTGATCCTGGCCCGTGGCCAGGGCATCGACGTCGAGAACCTGCACCGCGCCGCCGTCACCGCCGCGCTGGTACTGGACCTGGTGACCAACCCCGTGCACAACCCGGCCGCCGAACAATGCAGCCGCCGCGACGCCGTCGACTTGTGCACCACCGACCTCGGCGCCCTCCTACACCCACACCAGGAGTCGGCATGACCGCAGCAACCGTCCTGAACGCGGCTATCGCCGTCGCCGCAATGACCACTGCCTGCGCCGCGAACACACCTCAGCCCGTGGCCAATGATGAGCGGAATTGCAGGGCAGTACGTTTCGCCCCGCCGTTCGCTGCGGTAGACCCGTGTTCGGCTGATGCCGTGCTGACCGAGGTGGTGCGCGCTGTGTTCAGTTATCGGCCGAGCGAGCACGCCGATCAGCGGGTGGCATTTCGGGCCGCGCGGACGTTGATGGATCCCGGATTCGCCAGCCGCGCAGAGCCCGCGGCCCTGGTATGGGCGCCAGTGAGCCCCACCCAATGGCAGCAGTGGCGCACCGCCGCTACCACGATCACCGCATCCGTTCACATGAGCAGCGACGACCGTCCCACCGATACCGCGACCACAGCGAGCCGTGTGCTCGGGGTGGACCTGCAGCCGGGTGACCAACCCCCGATCAGGTGGGCGGTGTATGCCAACGCCACCCGTACCGCTGCGGCGGCGTGGGCGTTGTCGGGAATACAGGTGCTCTCGTGAGTGGTGATCCGGTCGAAGAGAGCAGCCAGGCGATGCGCGGCGGTTTCGTTCAGGCGCTGCAAACCGCGCACACCACCGCCGCGCTGATGCGCGGCCGCGGTGGGGAAGCACGGTCGAAGGCCGAGTCCGAGCAACGGATCCGCCACGCAAACTCCAAGGAGCAGCGTTCCTTCATCGAACACCGTCTCCGGGTGATCGACGCCGTGGAAGAAGCGGGCCACAAGCGCGAACTCAACTCCGCCAGAGTCGATGAGGTGCGTCACCGCATCGAGCGCGGCGGTGGAGCGCATGAGATGGAGCAGTGGCACAAGTGGCGACAAATCCAACGCGCCGATGCCGACCTGGACCGGCGAAACAAGGCAGGAAAGCTCGAACGCGAACACCAGACCAACCGGGAGACCCGCGCGGTCGAACTGCACAAGCTCGACATCGAATTCAAGAAGTTGCTGATCGAGACCCGGCGCCGTGCAGCGGGTTTCAGCGACACTTTGACCGCCCAGGGTGAATCCGGCGAAGCGAAGGCTTCGGCAGCGGCGTTCGCATCCGCCAAGGGCGCGGAGGGGTTGTCCGAGCAACACCACCGCGATGCCGACGCCTTCGACGAGCGTTTCGTAGAAGACACCGGCACCGACTACACCGACGTCATCGACGCCACCGTCATCGAAGACTTCGATGACCTCGACGCGAGGGCCGGGGAGCATGCCGGGTCGTCGGTGGCGATGGACGACATCGTCTGTCTCACAGAGGAACTCAGTTTCGCCACCCACCTGGCCCACGAGTTCGCTGATCTGTCCGGCGATGTGGACATCGAGCCCGACGAGGGAGCGGTGATCGGCGACGCGATCGATGCCACCGGCACCACCGGCGACGGCCTCACTGAATTGGATTTCGATCTGGATGCCGAACCGCCCTCACCTTCCCACACAGTGGCCCCGGATCCGGGAATCGAACCATGACCAGCGAACCCAGAACCGCGGCGGTTCGACTACCTGGCGATGGGAGTCGGTGAGATGGTCACACCGACCCCGCTGCAGGCGCATCTGCTCAAAGCCGTGCAGAACCTGGCCTACGACAACCACCAGCGCACCGAACGCACCCGTCTCGCCGGAAAACACCGTCCATCGCCAGAAGTATTGCAGCACTTGCGTATCGGCGAGCGTTCGCGCGAACAGATCGAGGGTGTGGCGTTGGCCGTCGGTGTACCGAAGGCATGGATCGACTACGCCCGCGCCGCAGGCGAGCGTGGCGGCCAGTGGCAGCCGGGTCAGGTGCTGCTCGGGTCCGGACACGTCGAGCGACGCGCACTGACAGAGGCATTGGCCAGGGACGTACGCGGCTTGCAGGCCATGGCCGGTGTCGCCGCCGCCCACACCCGCCGCAGTGAGCTGAATGGTGCCGCAGTAGCGCAGTTTCGACGAGTCATGGGCATGACCTGGCAGCGCCTCGGCGCGGTCTCCCACGCACTGTCATTGAGCGAGGAAGAACGCCACCAGGTGTGGCAGCGCGGCGACCAGCACTGGTCGACCGCAGTCGCCGAGCAGTTCGCCGCATCCAGCGACCGGCAGCTGGCAGCGCAATGGAACCAGGTGTCGGGCACGGATTTCACCGCGATCACAATGCCGGTGATCGTGCTGCAATCCGCCGGGATCACCCACGATGACATCGCCGCCCATATGCCGATCTCCCCGGACCGCATGGTCGAACTCGCCGCCACCGCCCTCACCACCCTCGACAGACGTTCCACACCACTGACGGTCACCGACCCCGACCGCGGACTCGAGGCCGCCGGGATCAACGCCGCGATCGAGGCCACCGGCGTGACCGACGACTCGCCCCTGGCGCTTGCGCCCTCCGACACTGCCGACTCCGCAACCACCTCGGCCCCGACCGAGGTCAACCGCGGGCACGAGCCATGACCCCACGCAAACCTGTCGTCCATTCAGCAACTTGAAAACAACTGGACACCAATCTCTTTCAGGAAGAGGGCAACGAGCCATGAGTGAACCGATACCCGAGATCGAGGGACTGCCCAGCTGGAAACTGCGGCTGCTCGAACGCATCCAGAACGCCTCCGCCGACCATGTGCGGGTCCTGCTACAAGGCCACCCCACCTACGAGGCCCACTACGGCAGCGGCGAAGTCCCGATGCAGACCTGGCGCACCCACCTCCTCGCCCTCGCCGCCGATCGCCACGAGATCGAAATCCACGCCAGCGCCGTCGGCGTCCCGGCCGCGGCGATCGCGCAAGCGCGCGAGATGGGAACGCGGGGACTGAGATGGGGCGACAGCGTGCATTCCCCACCCACCACGCGCCACGGCGAGGACCCCGTGCGCGCACACTTGATCGAAGGCATCGCAGCCGATGTGTGGCAGCTCGAGCACATGGCCGCGATCAACGTCGCCCACCGCCTGCGCAGCGTCGACGGACGCTTCCCGCCCGACCCGACCGCGCAAGCGCAGTTCGACCGGAACATGGCGGCACTGTGGACCCGCGCGAAGGACACCGGCCACGTCATCGGCCTAACCGGCGACGAACGCGCCGAGATATGGGGCCGCGACGACGCCGGGTGGACACACCTGGCGGCAGCGACAGTGCACCGCTATAGCGACGCGGCTCTACACGAACGATGGCGCACTTACACCTGGCGCGGCATCGAACACGAAGCGCGGCGCAGCATCGACAACCTGGCCGCCGACCGGGCACAGGACCCGGGGATGGCGTTACCTCCGGCCCCGCATCAGCTCGTCGAACGCGCCACCCAAGCGCTCACCGGCACCGCCACACGGGGCGAGGTGAGTGCCGAGGTGCGCATCGACATAGCCGTCGACGCCGCGTTGGCGGTTGATCCGGCGGTGGGCTGGGACAGCGAACCGGTCTCGGAACCCGAGACTCGCCCGCCCGAACCTGGCGCGTGGGTCGGGTTCGAGCGGTGAGGCGAGCACAACGATGACAACTCCCGAACCCGAGTCCTCGCCGCCGCAGTCGGAGGTCCAATGGCAGGCGCAACTGCTGCTGCGGATCCGGCTGCTGGCAGCCGAACACACCCGCATCTTGGATGCCGGGTGGGAAAACTTCGAAACCGTGACCGCCGAGGACGATCCACGCACGGTGTGGCAAACCCATCTGGACGGGCTCGAAGCTCAGCGAGAACAGGCCGAACAAACCGCGCTCACCGCAGGGATCGAACCGGCCTGGATCGAGGACGCGCGTGAACTCGGCACCCGAAGTTCGCGCCCGCGCGTCGATGCCGGGGTGCGGCAGAACCCGGCCCGCGACAATGCCGCTCAGGACTTCTACGTCGACATGCTCGCGCTGGACCTGTGGCATCTGGAACGGATGGCCGGCCTGTCCGCCGCCCGGGCGGACCGCATCGAAACCGGACGGTGGAGCTTCGGCACCAATCCGGTTGCCGCAGCCCAATTCAGCCAGAATATGCAGCTTTACCACCAGCGGGTCACCGCTCTGGCCCACGCCGCACAGATCACCGCGACCGAAGCTGACCTGCTGTGGGGTCCCGGTGCCGACGGCGACCGGCGACACCATGCGGTCCATCTCGAAACCTACGACGAACTGACCCTGGTCAACGAATGGAACTCCTACGCGAGCCCTCGCGACGACCTCGCGATCCCGCCCTACATTCCTACCGACCCCGATACCGGCATCCCCGTCGCTGGCGCCGAGGCAACTCCGCCGACCCCGCAGCAGATGATCGCCACCGCGACCACGTCGCTGCGCGCGGAATTCGTCGACGCGGCCATCAGCGGCGCCGCCAGCGAATTCGAGCGCGCCGCCGATTCCACCGCCATATCCGAGGCCATCGACGCCGCTCTGCCCGAGGGCGTCGAGGACTGGGACATCGCGCACGACTACGCCACCGACGCCAACGACCCGAACCAGCCGATCGAGCTGGACACCGACCCGTACTAGCCCAACATCACGCAACAGCTGAGCGACTACAGATCCACTCGTAGCACACGCTTTTCGTCGACGTACCGGTCACGGGTACTGACCGAGACGCCGAAACCGCACTGCCAGGGGACATTCGAACACCGCGGCACCGCCGAGACGGTTCGCGGCACACGCCTTCCTTACTGGAGGTCGACGATGTCCACCACATCCGAGTCTGTTTCCCCGCACCTCCCACAGGTGCGTATGGGCAGCGATCGGTGGGCGCAGCGATGAGCTGGCCCGAACCGCGGCGCGCAGCCACCGATCCGGTCTACTACCACGACGCCGCCGATCCCACCGAGGCCCAGATCAGAGCGGATTTCACGCACTACTACAACCTGCGGCTGTTCACACCGTTCGCCGAAACACCGGAGCAGGAGCAGGAATTCACCAACCAAGCCGATGCGTTGGCCGCTCGGTGGGGCCGCCACGAATCCATCGAGCACCGCAGACTGTGGGAACAACTACAAGCCGCCGTCTCCGGGTGGGAACTGCGCCCGGAAACCACCCGCGCCGCCTACAGCAGCATCGCCCAAGCCAAAGCCGCAGGAGATATCGGTCTCGACGCGATGACGTGGCGCAACCTGCGCCAAGCCGCCGAAATCACAGGCCACATCGAAACCATCGTCACCGGCTCGGAGCAAGACGGCACCCGCTGGCGCCCACCGCAGCCTTCGGCAGGACAAGATCGCGCGGCAGGACAAGACGCCGAGCGCACCAGCCTGCTGGACCGAGCTCTCGGTGGCCGCGGCCCCGAACTGGTCAATCTGGCCGAGATCAACGCGATCATCGCCGAAACCGATCAGCTGCTGGCGGCCGAGGAAGAACTCGGCGACCTCGACACCGGCGCTGACGAACGCACCGCCCGCCAGCGCGCCGCCTTGCGCCAGCTGCAGGATCTCACCGCCGAACACGCATGGCTATCGCAGCGATGGGATGGCTCACCCGAAAAGGACCAGGCCCACATCGCCCGCTTGGAATCCCTGCTCACTGCGGCGCGCATCGCTCGGGTTGAGGCCGCCGACGCCGGTGTGCCGTCAGCCGATATCGAGGCCGCCTACCGAGTCGGACGCGACGGCACCTACCGGCACCAACAAACCAGCGACTCAGGCATCGACCACTACGCGCAGCCCGTTCGCGATCTCACCGCCTCCGAGACCATGGCCGAGGGGATTGAGGACCACCTCGGCGACGTGCTCCCGCGCGCAGATCGAGGTGGCGGCGCGGCCATCGACGACGCCACTGCCGCGGCTCTGCCCGGCGCGGAGTTCGCGGACTGGAGCAGCGCTGACAGCGTCGAGGACAACTCCGCGATCACACACCACGCCAGCAGCGTTGATGCCGACGTTGCGCTGTGAAACGACCTGCACCCCAACCCTTTACATATATCCGTCTGGAGGTCTTGATTATGATCTCGACACGAGAGACCCGTCGCCGCACCAAACGCGGCCTGGGCGAGGAAACTACGCTGCTGCTCCTGTTTCTGGCGTTGGTGGCCTTCGCCTTGGCGTTGTGGGCGGCGTTGAGCCTAGGCAGCTGGTGGGCCGGCCTGCCGGTCACACGTCATCCGGTGACCGCGCTGCTCGAAGTCGTCGCCGGACAGCACCGCTGGCCCTGGCAGGCCAGCGTGCTGGCCGTCGCCTTCACCGCCGCCGGAGCCGCGCTGGTCGTTGCCGGTTGGCGGGCGCTGTCCGCGGGCAGTGAGATCGACGCGGCCGCGCGCACGATGCAGCCCCCCGCGGCGATTCGGTTGGCCCGCGCGAGCGATAACGCGGTCGCCAACCAGCGACTCCTTCGGGACGCCGACCCAGCGATTCAAGCCCTCAAGGGCCCATCACTAGGAAAGACAGTGATCGGCGGCGTCGAGCTATTCGTGCCAGCCGAAATGTGCGTGACACTCGCAGCTGGCGCCCGCACCGGGAAGACGATGGTCTGGGCGGTGCCTGCGGTTCTGGCCGCCTGGGGGCCATGCCTGGCCACCTCGATCCGGCCGGACCTGTACCGGCACACGGTGTACGGGCGCGAACAGCGGGGCCGGATCTGGCTGTGTGATCTGCAGGCGGTCACCGGCACGATCGAGTGCGGGTTCTGGGTCGACCTGCTCACCCAGGTCACGAATTTGCCGGCAGCCCGAAAGCTCGCTGGGTTCTTCGTCTCCGCAGCCTCCGGGTCGGTGTCGCAGGCCGCCAACGCCAAGGTCGACTCCTATTTCGACGGAGGCGCTCAAGAGTTACTGAGCTTGTATGTGTATGCGGCGGCGTGCGTGGGCGGGGATTTGTTGCACGTGGCCGAATGGCTGGGCAGAGACCAGGATCAGACCCCGGCGTTGATCCTGCGTCACTACGGTCACCAGCGGCCCGCCGAACGCATCCTCGAATCCCAAGGGCTCTACGCCCGCCAACGCGACGGCCTGTACGACATGGCACGCCGGTATCTCAACGTGCTCTCCGACGAGGGCTACGCTCGACTGGTCACCCCACCGCACCGCCAACTGCTAGCGGTACGGGAGGAAACAGATAAGCAGAGCCGCAAAACCCGCGTCCTCATTGATAAGACCGAACAGGACCCGACCCACAGCCTGCCGGAATTCAAACCGGCCGAATTCGTGACATCGACCGATACTTTGTATGCGCTGTCGATGGCCGGTCCCGACGGAGCCACACCGTTGACCGCGGCGTTGGTCGGCCAGATCCTCGAGGCCGGGCTCGAGGCGGCGCGGGCACGACCGGACGGGCGGCTGGCTGTGCCGCTGCTGGGGGTGCTCGACGAGGCCGCCAACTGCGCCCGCATCTCGGAGTTGCCTTCCTATTACACCTACGCCGGTGGCTGCGGGATCATCCTAATGACGATCCTCCAGGTTCTCGAGCAAGGCGAAGATCTCTGGGGCGCAAACGGTCTCAAGACGATGCGTGCCCAATCCATCGAGGTGTACGGCGGCGGGATCGCCGCGGTCGACTACCTCGAGCACTGGTCGGCGATGACCGGCCCTCACGATGTGGCCGATCGTTCGCGCAGCCACGGCGCCGGGGGAGTCAACCGCACCCTGACTTGGCGCCCCGAACCCATCCTCGACGTCGCCCTGCTGGCCGCACTGCCCAAAGACCGTGCGCTGGTTCGACTCCCGAACCACGGACCGGTGGTCGTGCGCAAGATCTGGTGGTCCGACACCGGATACGCCCCCTTGATCCAGAAATCGTTGGAGCGCTTCGAGAAGGTCGCCCACTCGAACACCGTGCCGGCCGAGGCTGTCGATGAGGGAACAGCGAACGGGGGTGAGCGGTCATGAACGCGCCCACTGCGGCGGCGGGCAAGAAGCCGCCGATGTACCAGCATTTCAGCGAGTTCACCGCAAAGTGGCTGCTGCCCACGATCAACGTCCGGTTGTCCGAAGCATCTCGGGAGAACACTTACACCTGGTGTTGCAAGTGGTGGGCCCACCGCGGCGTCGCGGTGCGAATCGCCCACCTGCACGCGGCATTCGAGGCCCAACGTCGCGCACGGACCGGCAACAGCCTGAGCACGTTCCTGCTCTCACACCTCGACGCCCACTTCAAGGTCATCCTCGACGCGGCCAACGGGCCCCTGCACCGGTGCACGCGCACCACCCACCTCGCCACGCCGTCCCTGCCGTTCGACCCCGTCCCAGCGGGATGGTTCACCTCCGCGAACCGCCCGCCCAATACCGCGCCCGAGAACCAGAAGCAGGAGCCGACCAAGCCGCCGCCACGGTTCGCCCACTACAGCCTGTTCGTGCAGAACTGGCTGCTGCCGGTCACCGCGGTGCGCATCACGGGCGCCAACCGCGAAGGCCAGTACAGTTGGTGCCGACAATGGTGGCGCCACCAAGCAGTCGTGGTCCGATTCGCCGGGATACATGCGGTCTTCGAAGCAGCGCGCCTGGCTGAGGACAAGTCCGCGATGAGCGGGCTTTTCGTACGCCACATCGACCCCCACATGCGCTACATCCTCGACGCCGCCAACGGCCCCCTGCACCGCTGCACCCCCGACCAGCACCTCGACATCCCCGGATTGCCCGCCGAACCGATACCCACCGCGTGGTTCGGCGCTACCGGTGCGAAGACCGCGATCGAGCACCTCGGCTTCGGGCCTGACTTCCGAGCCTTCGTGGCAAATGGTGCGGCAGGAGGGCTTGGATCATGATCACGCCGACGCGCGCTCAGGTGCAGGTGCTGAAGTCCCTGCAGAACCAGTCGGTGACTCTCGCCAGCATGCTCGCCGAGGCAACACGTCACCAGCAGCACAGTGGGCAACGCCCGCCGCCGTCCTGGTACGAGGTCTTTTACCATCGCGCGATCCGGCGTGAAGCGTTGACCAATGCCGCACTCGCCGGTGGGGTGCCGCCGGCATGGATCGATCACGTCCGCGAGCGGGGCGACCGAACAGTGCCCTGGAACCCTGACCTGTATCTACGCACGCTCGAACCGTTGAAATGGGACGAGATCCTGGGCAGCCTCGATACGCACGTGCAGCGCCTGTGCGAATGGACCGCCCTTGCCGCGGCCTACGGACCGATCGCAGCAAGAGCCGAGGACGTATCGACCACCGCTGGGTTCGATCACAATCTGCAAACATTACGCGCCAGAACCACGGGCGTGGCGAACCTGCTCGGGGTGAATGCTGAACAGGCCCAACAGTTGTGGGGCGCCGAAGTGGACTGGGTGGCCACCGGGGTGGCGATGCTCGACGGCATTCCGGTCGAGGGTCTCGCGCATCGCTGGCGGGACGCCGCACATGCCGACACCACTGCCTTGAATCTGCAGGCCCGCGTGCTGTCCGCCGCTGGGATCGCGATAGACAAGGCAGTAGCACTGCCGTCCCACGAAGCGTTGAAGCCTGCGATCGGTGCCGCGCTCACACCGCCGACACCGCTGTTCCTGTCGGCGGCCGCACCCGGCGCAGACGTCGAGGCCGCGATCGGTGCCGCGAACCTCACCTACGGCGGCGATGCCGAAACAGGCATGGACGCACCGTCATTCAGTGATTCAGCGGGCGCGGAAGCCTGGAGCGGCGACCTCGCACCGAATGAAAGACCTTCTGCGGCATTAGTATGGCAGGAGACCGGACTGTGACCGGCCCGAACTCGCCGCTGCGGGTCCGCGACATCGCACCCGAACAGGCCGCGCTCCTAGGCCAGATCCACCAGCTGTCCGCCCTCAGTGCGCGGCTGCATCAGGCCGTATCCGAGACCACGCCGGGCTCGGTGCAGGTTACCCAGCTGTTCGAACATATCATTGAGGTCGACCGCGAGCGCGAACTGAGCGAGATCCACGCCCGCGCATACGGAATGCCCGCGAGCTGGGTCGACCAAGCTCGGACCGTCGGGCGATCGGGCCGGCCCTGGACCGAAGAACTACTGCTGCCCCCAACGCTCCCGCGGACCCGGCGCCGAAACACCACACGGGTAGTCCAGGACACCCGACAGCTCGCCGATATGGCCGCTATCACTGTCGTTCGTGAGCTTCGACTCGCGGCCAATGGCGCCGCCGAACCGGAACCTGCTGCCGCCGAACAGCTTCGACGCAACATGGCGGCCCTGTGGACACGTGCCGCCGCGACCGCCACCTCGATCGGCATGAGCCGCAACGTGCGCGGTCGTGTATTCAACGCAGCCGCCGGTGATGTTGATCAACGCGTCGAGACCTACCAGCACTACAGCCTCGACGACCTGCACGATCTCTGGCGCACCTATACCACCCCCACCATCGCCGCGAACGCGCGGCGCTCACTGAAGAGTCTGCGCAACGCAGATCGCGACACCGACACTGCGGCAGCCAACGCAGTACAACCCCCGACACCCCGAGCGTTGATCGAACGCGCTCGCCAGAGCCTCAACGTGGCAGCCATCAACGACTCCGACACCGGACCTGAGATCGAGACAGCGGTCACCGTCGCGATACCCAGTACCGCGCACGAATGGGACGCCTCAGCCGAGCTCCACGGTGGTGATTCCATCGCCACCGACTCGTACCAGGACGCCGGACCCGACCCATAGCCGTCGATAGCCGCTGCCACCAACAACTTTCAGACCGAGGCGACATGTATCGATCGAACATCGGCACCGCCGCTGTCGTCGCAGCCGAGCGTTCAACGGCCACGAGAACCGGCCCGCTCACGCCATGACACGGCCGCCGGGCCGTCGCGACCAACGCCGTCCCAAACCCCGCGTTCTCCTTGGCGTCGTGCAGCTCCCGCGCCCGTCCCATACCCATACGAGAGGAACACCCACCATGACAGTAAGCCTGGACCACTTCACCCGTCCCGCGACAACCCACCGTCGACAGCTCGGCGATCACCGCATCACCTATCTACCCGACGGGGTAGCGCTGCTCGACCCACGCGCGTGGCTGCCAGGATCCGACGACCGGCTCCTGGCCGAGCATGCTCATCTGATCAACCCAGACGGATTCCTGGTCGCCAGCATCGGCGCGCTGCTGATCGAACACGGGAGCCGAGCCATGATCATCGACGCCGGCTTCGGACCACTGGCAGTACCAACTCCGTTCGGGCGGATGCGTGGCGGGCAACTGCTCGACAGCCTCGTGGCCGCGGGCAAGACGCTGGCCGATGTCGAGTTGATCGGGATCACCCACCTCCACCTGGATCACATCGGCTGGCTGTGGCAGAGCATGTCCGCAACGACCGTCAGCCCGTTCGCCGACATTCCTGTCCTGATCGGGGACACCGAATGGGATCGCCGCGACCTGGCCGGTGCCGACGGAATCAGTCCGGAGATGCTCGACGTATTCGCGGCCCAAGTGCACACCATCGCCGATGGTGAGGAGATCTTCCCGGGCGTGCACGCTCTCGCTACCCCCGGACACAGCCTCGGCCACCTCGCCTATGACATCACTTCACCTGGTCACCGGCTGATCGTGTTCGGCGACGCCATGCAAACCCCACTTCAGATCAGCCATCCCGAGCTGGTCGCTGCCGTCGATGACGACCCCACTGCATCAGTGGCGACCAGCCGTCGCTTGCTCGATCAGCTCAGCGCCCCCGACACCCTGGGATTCGGATTGCACTTCGCCGACGTCCAATTCGGACGTGTTGCCGCCAACGGCGGCGGCCAACGGATGTGGTGGCCCGAATAGCCACGCACCCAACGCAATTCGACGATATCGCGCCATGTCACGACGCGGTTCGCCAAACAGGTGGCGTTGGTACGGGGTTGCCCTGCCTACGGGCATGCGACGCCAGGTTTGCTGCGGCGTGCTCGTAGATTTTCTGCCAGTGGGTACCTGAGCGCTGTGCCAGCGCGAATGCCACCTGGTAGTTGAGGTCGATGACCTGTTGATTGGATTCGAAGACCAGCTGGGGAGTCACGCGGTAGGTGCCGATCGCCCAGCGATCGCGCTTCGGTGGTGTTCTATTGGTCCAGCGAACGGGGAAGTTCCGCTCGAGGACTGTCCCGAGATAGATTCCGGCGCGGTCGATGACCCAATCGCCGAGCGGAATGCTGTCGATGGTGGGCAGTCGTCTGAGTAGGAGTTGTTCTGCTCGCCGAAGGCCGTCGAGGCTGTATATGTGCGATGGCATCTCGGGGACGTCTTGGGAGAAGAAGGTTTCGAGATGCCACTGGCGTGTTCGGAGCCAACGCTCCCAGGGGTCGGAGTGCAGCTCAGCGTGGGTCAGACGGATCGCGGTGGGTTCGGTTGTCATTGCGGCGCACCGATTTTCGTGTCGAATCGATTGTGTGCGCACTGTTTTGGTATCACGTCGCTGGTCGAGTCGTGGTGCATCGGGCTACCGCCACGGCCAGCGCAGGCCGCTATGATAGCGAATGGTTCTTCTTCCCGTCTCGTCGACGGCGACGTGGACGGTGGCCGGGCGTCGCGCGATCGCGAGCATTATGTAGGCGGCGAGCGAGCCGAGGATCAGGACCGTGACCGCGGCGCGCGGAACGGTGTTGGGTCGGCCGGGGATGGTGTGGGTGGCGCTGGCATTGGTGGCATCCACCAATATCCATCCCAGATCCGCGGCCTTGTCGAGGTGTTCGTGCAACGAGTTATGTTGGTGCTCAGTAGAGTTCGATACTCTTTCGATCATTGAGTTTCCTTAGAAGTCGGGATATCAGTGGCGGATCGTGTCGTGCCGAGCCATCACCGGTGTCGATGCGGGTGCTCATCACGGCTGTGAAGGTTGTCGAATCACGGCGCGCCCTGGGTTATGCTGCCGCCCGAAAGGGTATGTACTCCAACGGCTTTCGAATCAGCGTCGGTTGCGTCATCTGCGGCACCGTTTCCGGCTGCCATCAAGGGCGCGCTTGTGTTGTCCGATCTTGATGTGGGCAGCGATCTGCGTCGCGCAGGTCATAGCCGGGCAATCCCGATGCAGGCCGCGGGCGATTACAGCGGCATCGTAGCTTTGCATCGGCCAGTGTGGGTTGTTGTGGTCGGTCCACGGCAAGGTCCGCGCGAGAACGTTGGTGTCGTAGATTGGCCGACTCGCGGATTGCACGGCTTGGCGTGAAGTGTTGAGCGACTGAATAATTGATTCGTTGTGAGCATGCTGTTGCCAAACAGCAGGCGTCGCGGACATGCCGATCTCACCCGTTCGTATCGGTCGGGAGGTTCGCGGTGTTGAGCAGCGCGGGCCACAGCTCCTCCCGGATCGCGTTCCACAGGTCATCGTGCTTGGGAAACCACTCCCGGACTTGGACCAAGTCGGGTGGTTGGGTGTCATCGAAGTAGACCGTGCCCGGCTGCGCCGAGGGCATCGGCTGGTCGGGGTACCGGTAGGCGGGGAAAGCGTTATCCCTGATCTGGAAGTTTCGAATCCGCACCGACCCCTTCGCCAGTTGCCACTGGGCAGCCTTCTTTCCATCGCGGGTTTCAGTGCTACGCAACTCTTCTCGGTGCATGTCATCCTTGGTGGGTTGGCTCCCCGGCGTCGGAGGACTCGACACCCCGACGCAGGGAAGATCGGTGGCGGCATTCATGTGTTGCAGGCCGGTGACGATGCGCTGGTACAGTTCGACCGAGGGCAATTCCCATGGATTGAGGCCCAGATCGCACGGAATACGTTGTGGCAGTGGATTATCGACGCTGAAGCTCATCTCGCTGTGCGGGTCAGGCATTGGACAGCGCCCGCACAGGCTGTCGCTGTTGCCCGTTCGCACAGGCCGGAATCACCTCGACAAACCCGAGGCCGGTCGGCCGGAACGTGCGCGGGCTTTCGATAACGCGGCGGAGGATCGAGCAGCGATCGGGTGCTGGTGGCAATGCGACGATTGCTCCGTTTCGCAACACCGATACCTCGACCCGGTCGAACTCCGCGAACATGGCTTTGTCGCCCGGCAGGTCAGCGTGCATGAGGTACGGCCATCGGTTGTATGGCGCTTGCGTTTTTCGCAATGGATTGCCTCCCTGTCTCCTCAGGGCACCCGACCGCGACGCGTCTACTGCTCTTGTCGCTGGTCTCGTGGTTGTGACACTTCGCGTCGAGACCGTGTGATTCTTGTGGTCGCGCCTATGACGTTCCAACC
The DNA here is from genome assembly GCF_001613225.1 of Nocardia pseudovaccinii NBRC 100343. Lineage (GTDB taxonomy): Bacteria > Actinomycetota > Actinomycetes > Mycobacteriales > Mycobacteriaceae > Nocardia > Nocardia pseudovaccinii. Next base: position 9,101 of record NZ_BDBY01000174.1, on the reverse strand, counting down.
GCGTCTTTCGGTGCTGAGTTCAGCCTGGCCTGCGGAAATGTCGCATGGAAGGGGTTGGCTGTGGACAAAGAATTCTGTCTACAGGCTGTGCTTGTTCGGTGTGGGATGCTGGTCATGACGGAGAGGGGCCATGGATACCGACTTCCAGACCGAACTGGCTATCCGCGTCGAGCACGCGCAGAGCGCGGCTCGGGTACCGAGTTTGACTCTCGCGGTCGGAGTCGGCGGGATGCCCTTCGCGGTCGCGTCCACCGGTTATGCCGACGTGGAGCACGACATACCAGCGACTGGCGAGTGCAGTTATCGGATCGGATCGGTCACCAAGACGTTCACCGCGGCGGTCACGTTGCTGCTGGCGTATCGCGGCCAGCTGGACCTTGATGCCACGGTCTCGCGTTACCTGCCAACCTCACCGTTCGGGCGTGTCTCGCTACGGATGCTGTTGTCGCACAGCAGCGGCCTGCAGCGCGAAGCTCCCGTGGACATGTGGGAGACCATGAAAGGCCCGTCGGCGGCTCAACTGCGCGAGTCCTTCGATCGCGTCGAAATGGTCGCCGAACCGGGGCAGAGATGGCACTACTCCAATCTGGGCTACGCCATCCTCGGTCAGATCGTCGAACAGGTCACTGGTCAATCGTGCGAATCACTGATCGAGCAGACCCTGCTCGTACCGCTCGATCTCGCTCACACGAGCTGGACACCACCACCGTCGAACGCGGCGATCGGGTATCGGCTCGACCCGTACATCGATGCCGTGCACCGTGAACCGGTGATGGACCAGGCCGCGATTGGTGTCGGCGGCCAGATGTGGTCCACCCCAAGCGATCTTCTTCGCTGGGCCCACGTTTTGGGCGGAGGCGAACCCGATATCGTTCCTCTCGAGATCGTCGACAACATGCATACCTTGCAGGTCATGGTCGACACTGCGGCATGGACGCGTGGCTGGGGTCTCGGCCTGATTCTGGAGCGCAGAGGCGAGCGCATTCTGGCCGGGCATACGGGTGCGATGCCGGGCTTTCAATCAGCGTTGTTTGTGCATCGCCCGACCGGGGTTGCCGTGACCGCGTTGACGAACGCGACGAGGGGAATCAAACTCGTTGATCTCGCCGCCGAGATCGTTGAAGCCGCGATCGCCGCCCAGCCCCCTGAGCCGGCTAAGGAATGGCGGCCAGCGCCTAGCTGTCCTGAAGCGGTTCTCCCGATTCTCGGCAGCTGGTGGTCCGAGGCTGATGAAACAGTGTTCCGATGGCAACATGACGGCCTGCACGCGAGTCTGGCGACCGACCCGATCTCCGGCGATACCCTCTTCGTGGAGGAAGGGCCTGGACGGTTTCGAGCCGTCAAGGGGCGATTGGAAGGCGAACTTCTGGTCGTTAGTGAGATGGCGGACGGGATCGAGATGCGTTGGGCGACTTACCCGCTCACACGCACGCCTCGATGAACGCCGCCAGCCGATCCGCCGTCGCCGCCACCGCGTGATCCGTGTGGATACACAGTTTCAGATTGATCGAGCGAAACATTCGGACCACCCGTGGTGTGATCGAGTTCGCGGCAACGCAGTCCAATGCCTGGTTCACAAGGGCCGCCGCCTGCTCGTGCTCGCCCATTCTCAGCTGCGCCTCGGCCTGCTCGAGCTGCCAAATCGTGCGGTTGCGCACGAATGCAGCCGGACTCGACGAGTCCTGCTCCCGCAGTGACTCGACGGCTTGCCGTGGCTGTCCAAGATCAAGCAGGCATGAACCGCGATGGCCGGCCAGCGCCGCTTCATCGAAGACTTCGAGCCAGGCAGGGTCAGCTTCGTCGGGACGATGGCGAGACAGCTCGGTCTCGGCCTCAGTCAGCATCCGTGCGCACAAGTCAGCCTCACCCATGCGCGCATGCGCACGTGCGGCCATCGTGGTCACGAACGCCGCCAACCGCCGATTCCCGCTCCGGCGTGCCCACGACAAGGACCCGTAGGCTTGCTCGGCGCCCCGTTCAGGGTCGCCGCACCAGGTGCTCATGAAGCTCGCGTTCGGACCGCCGATGAAGGCGACAAGGTCAAAGGCACCCACGCGTTCTGCTGATCGGCGTGCGCTGGAGAATGACCGTTTCGCCAGCGTCACGTTGCCTTGATCGAAGAGCATCCAGCCCGCGAGTTGCCGAGCCTCCGCGACGGCGTGTAACAGCGGTGTTTGCTCGCGGCCCGGCACCTGGCGGACGATGCCTTCAGCCGCATCGGCGTACGCGATGAGGTCGTCGACCTGCTTCGCTGCCATCGTGTGGTCTGCGGTGCGAACGTCGACTATTAGGTCCTGTAGCGACGCTTTGGCGTTCTCCGGCTCGAGCAGTAAACCTGGGGGGCGATGATGGGCCATCTTAAGGAACGGTTCAGCGAGTCGCCTGAGATCGCCTCCCGCACCGAGGACCTGATCGAGACGGTCAACAAGGTCAGGCTGCGCACGGCGGTTGGCGTTCTCGATCTTTGCCAGCAGATCGTGACTGGCCAATACCAGCGGGGCCAGCTGCCGCAACGACAAATTGGCGGCGACCCGACGGATCCGTAACTCGGCACCAAACAACGCCTCCGCTGTCGCGCGCGGGTCGAATTGACGAGGGGGGATTCCCACCCACGTGATTATTGCCTGGTCGGGCCCTCGCACCAGCGATCAGAACGCGCACTGAGTGGAGAGCCATGTGAGGAGGCCCTTTTTCGCGAGCTGCTCCGCATACGGAGTGCCCGCGCTACGCTTCGGACGGTGAGCCATCGAAGTCGACTGTGCCACATCGTCATCGACGTGCTGGATCTCGATCGAGCGTTGTTGTTCTGGAGCCACGCCCTCGACGCGACCGAGGAGACCGTGAACCCCAGCAGCCGCGGCGTATACCGGCGTCTGCGTCTGCCCGATTCCGAAATTCGGATCTTGCTGCAAGCGACCGCCGACGAGAAGGTGTCGAAGGAACGGGTGCACATCGACATCGAGACCGACGATGTGGAAGCCGAGGTGCGTCGCCTCGAGGCGCTGGGCGCAACCAGGTGGGACCACCAACAGGAGCGTGGTTATGATTTCTGGGTTCTGCGAGATCCCTGGGGCAACGAGTTCTGCGTGCTGCAAACCGAGTTTCCTGACCTGCTGACACCGCGCCCGTCCTGGGATTAACGGCCCCGCCCGCATCCGGGCCGCTCTGTAGGCGTGTACGGGACATTGACAGTGCCATTCGGCCTGGCTGGTGGACTGGCTAGGGGGTGTCGGTGCGGCGTTCGAGGGCGGCTGTTATGAGGTTGCGTGCGGCTCGGCCGGTTACGGATTGTTGGGCGAGGATGTCGAATGCCCGTGCGTAGGTGGCGATCTCGCGTGGTTGGGTGATCGTCAGTTCGGCCGTCAGGTTCTCAACCATCACCATTCGGTCGTCGAAGATGATGAAGTTCGATATCGGTGCCTGGTAGCGGGTTTCGGCTGGCACGATTCCGAACAGGACGCGGGGCATGTTCTGGATAGCGAGTAGTCGGTCCATTTGGCCTGCCATGATTCGGTCGTCTCCGACCGTCGTGCGGAGCGCTTGCTCACCGATGACGAAGTGGAAGCGATGTTTTCGCTGGTACAGGATCTGTTGCCGTTGCATGCGCGTGGCGACGCCCTGCTCCACGTCGTTCGGTATTCCCTGGAATTCGATGACGCTGCGGAGGATCTCGTGGGCGTAGTCGGCTGTCTGCAACAACCCGGGAATGAGGACGGGTTCGTACCAGCGCATGAGTGCGGTGTCGGATTCGAACTTGATCTGGGCTTGTTGGCGTCGTTTCGTGCCGGTGCCGAGGACTCGGCGCCATTCCAGGTAGGACGCTTCGATGTTGCGGACTGTGGCGATGAGATCGGCGAGTTGGTCAGTGTGGCGGGTGTGTTCGCACCATGCACGGATGTCAGCGTCGGTGGGTTTGGTTTTTCCGTATTCGATTTTTGACACCTTCGTTTGGTGCCAGCCGGCCAGGTGGGCGAGTTCGGTTCCGGTGAGCCCGGAATTGAGGCGAAGCTCCCGGAGTCGACCTCCGAGAGCTTCGCGCATGTGATGAAGCGGGCTACTCACTGGTTGGAGTACTCCGCGAGCGGTGTAGCTGATGCCCAGACGCGCTGTTTTACTCTGCGGCAGTAGCCGACCAGTCGTGGGTCGGTGGTGACGGCGGCGCCGACCCAGCGGCCCGAGGGCTCGAATGCCGTGTAGGCCAACACGTTGTCATCGAAAAGCCACCAGTCATCTTGGGTCAGCTCTTCGGTGTCGATTTGGTGGCGGGGTAGATAGCGGACGTCTTCACCAGCCTCGGCGTTGAAGCGCGCGACCGCTTTCGCGAATCGGGTGTAGTCGGTGTGAGGTTCGGTCACCACGCGTGCCCGGTTGATGGCCACGCCGCGGCTGGTCACCTCTCTTACGTGGCTGAGCCAGGGCTGAAACCAGCCGTAGTCGTCGGGCTCTGCTGCCAGGAACTTCCGAAACGGCTCGGACTCTTCGGGTGTCTCGTAGGTGTCCTGGACCTCGAGGTGGAACGCCTCATGCTGGCAGGTGCGAAATAGGTTCTCGAATTCCTCACCTGCTACGAGTTGCACCGTAGAACGTCCTTTCTTCCTGCGGCACTTCGATGCAGGTTTCGTCGTCGTAGATGTCTAGTCCGGCAAGTATTTCCGGGTCGGTGACCGGGGTGCCGTCGAGGACGAAGGTGCCTCGGCCGGTATCGGTCATCGGTGCCCCGACGAAGGTGTCGGGAAGGGCGAACCCGAGCAGTAGGTGTGGAATCTCGACGGTTGCCGCTGAGTCGGTCTTCCATCCCTGCACTAGGTAGCTGCGCTGATCGGTGGCGTAGAGGGACGGGCATCCGCCGCCGGTGGTGCCACCTTTGCCGAGGAACTGTAATCGCATGTATTGATCTCCCCTCAAATATGCGCTCTTATGCTCCAATAGACTCAATCATCGCTGATGAATGCTCAAATCGCGTAACAATTCTCGAATTCGAGCATGTTGGAGCATGAGTGTAGACGAGCGCGCTCGACTCTTCTTAGCGTCGAAAGCCCCAAAGACACACCGACATTGAGGGGGAGCACGTGATGCCGCTAGAAGTTTGCGCGACCACTCGAAGGCCGTTGCCCATCCTGACCGCAGATCAGCAGGCTGCGCTCGATCCGGGATTGCAACGGGTGATCGACTACCGCAAGAGCGGGCTCTCGGCGAACTGGATCATCGGTTGCCCGCTGGATTGCACCTACTGCGTACGCCACACCTTCGCGAACTTCGAGATGAAGCTACCCCGCCGTCTGATGGACGAGCAGAGCGCGGCGCGGATGCTGTTGCGGAACAAGCACTTCCGACCGCACGTGACCCCGATCCAGCTGCTGAACAGGGCGACGGACCCGATGCTGCCTGCGGTGAAGCCGCACACCCTCGAGATGTTGCGGCTGCTCGACGAGCAGGGTATCACCAATCACGTCTTGGTGATCACGCGGTGGCGGATCGAACCGCAGGACTGCGCGGTCCTCAACAGCTTCCACAACATTCGCCTGACCATCTTGGTCACCCATAGTGGAATTGATGACGCGCGTATCGAACCGGTCGACTCCACTATCGCGGCGGCCTCGCTTCAGACCGCGTTCGCCCGTGCCGAACGCTATCGGGTGATCCTGTACTGGCGCCCGATCGTGCCCGGTCTCAACGACTCCGACGCGCACCTCGATCGGGCGCGTGAACTCAGCCATTTCGCTCACGCGACCGTGTTCACGGGCCTGTTCTTCAAAGACCAGATCCGCGACTACTACCGCGACAACGGCCTACCCGAGCTGTACGTGGACAACCCGTCGCGCAAGATTTTCCCCGAGCGACTGGAGCAGAGAATCCTGACCCACCGCGGCGGGTTCGGATCGCCGTTGTTCCGCAAGACCAGTTGCGCAGTCACGTTCGCCCACGGCGTCGCCGACTACAACGGGCACTACGGCGTACGAGAGTTGTGCGATATCTGCCCGGTCGCGCAGATCAAACGCTGTGCTGAGGATTGGCGTCGCCCCGACGAGGCGTCGACCGCTGCCTGGGTTCAGCGCCTCGGCGGCGAAATGCTCGAAATCACCAACCGGGCCGTGATCGTGGAGGGCCTACCCGAAGGGCGGCGCAACTTCCTGCAGCACAATCTCGGGTATCAGGTCAACGACATCAACCGCCCGCACCATATCGGTCGCCACGGTCGCGCGGACATCGGATGGACTCACCCTCAGGAGACGACACGATGATGGTTCCCCACGCACTGCGCGGCAAAGACTTCGTCGTTGTCGACGTCGAAGGCAATGGGCAAACCCCACCGGAGATCATCGAGATCGCGGTCCTGCCGGTCTCGGGGGAGACGGTGGTGGTTGAGGAAATGCGGTCGTGGCTGATCCGGCCTACCCGCCCGATCACCCCCATCGTGACCCGCAAGGTCCACGGCATCACCAACGCTGAGGTCGCCGAGTGCCCGAGTTGGTCGGAGGTGGCCGAAAAGATCGAGGCGTCCCTGACCGATCGAATTCTGGTCGCGCACAATGCCAATCTGGAACGCCGCATCATCTCCGAACACCTGCCGGACTGGACTCCACCGATGGTGCTCGACACCCTGAAGCTCGCCAAAACGGTATGGCCCGGCATCGGCGGCTACTCGTTGGACAAACTGGTCACCCACGCCGAACTCGACACCACCGCGGTCTGCGATCAAGGCCATCACCGCGCCGGGTGGGACACCTGGGCAGCCTGGCAACTGCTGGTTCGGCTGGTCGACGACAGCGGATTCAGCTGGACCGAACTCGTCAAAGCCGCCGCGCCAGCCGAGTTCATTGCGCCCAGAGAACCAGAAGCACGACTGTGGTGAACACCGAATTCGTGCGCCCGGTGACGATCGCGGTCACCGGGACGCACTCGACCGGCAAAACCACCTTCCTCCAGCAGATCACCGAAGCACTGCATCGCGATCGTGTCGAGGTGGCCGTCGTGGCCGACCTCGGCGCCCACGCCGCGCAGCACGGGTTGCCGATCCTGCACGAACACACCTGGGCATCCACACTATGGATCATCACCCGCGGAATGTCGCTGGAAGCCCACGCCTGGACCCGGGCCGATGTGGTCCTGGTCGACCGGCCGGTGCCGGATGCACTCGGATACTACGAAGCCGCATTGGAATACCGTGGCGCTCAACCACACCCAGCCAACATCGACCAACTCGAACAGTTGGTCACCCGCCACGTCCTCCACTACGACCTGGTGCTGCGCACCGTACTCGACCCGACGATCCCGTTGGATATGAGCAAACCCCGGGGCACCGAGCTAGAGTTCCGTGCCCTCGCTGACCGCCACGTCGCGAAGGTTCTCGAACGACTCGGCATAGAACATGAGCTGCTGCCCTCCGATGGGCACGACCGGGCCCTGGTCGAAGTGATGGCGTTCATCAAAGGCCACCTCAACGGCGTCGTTGAGAACGACGAGCACTAACGCGTGCGCCCAGTAGGCGCATAACCCCACGGTCTCCACACCACCGACCCTGAATTCGCACCAGAAGGCCAGCGATGTCCATCAACACAGCGTCCGCGGCGACCAGCGGCACGTTCTCGATCGGCGGCGACCTGCCGGTCAACCGAATCGGCTACGGCACAATACAACTCACCGGCCCCGGTCACTGGGGCCGCCCCACCGACGCCAACAAAGCCAGACAACTGCTGCGCCACGCCCTAGACCTCGGCTGCAACCACATCGACACCGCCGACGCCTACGGCCCGACCACCGCCGAACACCTGATCCACACGGCACTTCACCCATACCCAGCCGAGCTGGTCATCGCCACGAAAGGCGGCATGACCAGACAAGGCCCCCACCAATGGGCACCCCTCGGGCGGCCCGAATACCTGCGCCAATGCGTCGAAATGAGCCTGCGACGCCTCCAACTCGACCGGATCGACCTCTACTACCTACACCGCATCGACCCCCAAATCCCGCTCGAAGACCAGGTCGGTGCCCTCCACGACCTGCGCAACCAAGGCAAGATCCGCCATATCGGCTTGTCCAAGGTCACCGTCTCCCAAATCCAAGCAGCGCGCAAGATCACCCCGATCGCCGCTGTACAGAACCGGTTCAACCTCCTCGACGAAGGCGACGACGCCGTCCTCGACTACTGCACCAAAACCCGCACAGCGTTCGTTGCCTACGCACCACTCGCCGCCGGAGCTCTGGTGAACAACCCGGATGACCCAGACGCCGCGACCCATTCGATCCAGTGGCTGCTGGACAAATCGCCTGTTGCACTACCGATCCCCGGCAGCACCTCGCTCGCACACTTGACCCAGAACGCCGCCGCGGCCACCGGCAAATGCTAAGTAAGGCCGGCGGGCAGCGGGGTGCCGATGGCAGAAGGGGATTCCGAAATCGACCGGGAGTACAAGTGACCATGCTCGTTGTCCTCACCCGTGAGAGGTGAAGCAGATGCCCAGCGAGCTTCATGCCGTCCTCATCGTCGGCGCCTTCGTCACTGCGCCCCCGGGACCACTTTTCGTGTCATACCCAGACTCTGCCCGGCCAGTGCGACCGATTATGCGGGCAGCCACCACAGGACTGATTTCCGTGAGGTCGCCAGGGCCGAGCTCGCGGGAGATGCAGCCGATGACGCATCCGAGCGCGATGTGGGCATTCCGCGCGCGAGATAGCCCGCGCCACAAGCTATCTCACCACCACAACATGTCGGAGGCACTTGATCCCCATTCTTGGAGGCTCCCGCCAGATGCCGGGTTTTGGCCCCGGATGCAGTTGCTTTCGACTATCAGCAGACGGAACGGCCTATAGTGCAAACAAGCTCGGAAGCATTCGGCCGGCACGACGGCTTCGAATTCGCGCATCTTGTCGGCGGGTGCCGTTGTGGCCCAGGGGATTTGTCTCTCAGCTCCAGTGAGTTCCGGCCATCGGCGGCGTTGGCAGCCTTGCCGTTGGCCGCGTTGATGGCGTCGTGAGTATTCATGGACCCACCCGGACTCGATGCTGCAATCGTGGCGGACCGCGGCTGTCATCTGTGATGCTTTTCTGGACAGCAGTCAGCGCGACGAAGGCGCGGTCCGCGCCAAGTTTCTCGGGAGTAC